>DMXI01000006.1 GCA_003483885.1 Microscillaceae bacterium | reverse complement strand
TAATCGAAATTGATAAACAACCCCCTGGTTCTGGATTTATTTCATTTCTAGCCAACGAAAAGTACGAAAATTTTATCTACACTACTGCCGCTGATGCAGTCATTGTAAATAAATCTTTTTCTCCCAAGAAAGACATTCATGCCACTCTTATAAAGGTAGACGATCCCTATTCTGCTTTTACTACCATACTGGAGCAATATGACAAAATGATGAAGCTCACCAAGCAAGGCATTGAGTCTCCCAGTTTTATTGGAACCGAATCGGTCAAAGATTGCGAAAATATATATATAGGTGCCTTTGCCTATGTGGGCAAAAACTGCAAAATCGGCAAAAATGTTAAAATTTACCCTCATACATATATTGGCGACAATGTAGAAATTGGCGACGAAACCATTTTGTACGCTGGTTCTAAAATTTATGACTATACCGTCATCGGCAAATCTTGCATCATTCACGCAGGTGCTGTAGTGGGCAGCGATGGTTTTGGCTTTGCTCCCCAACAAGATGGTACTTACAAATCTATCCCCCAGCTGGGCAATGTAGTCATTGAAGACAATGTGAGTATTGGAGCCAATACTACCATTGATTGTGCTACGCTCAAATCTGGAAATACCATTATTCGCCGTGGAGCCAAATTAGATAACCTCATTCAGATTGGCCATAATGTAGAGATTGGTGAAAATACCGTGGTAGCCGCTCAGGCTGGTATTTCGGGTTCTTCTAAAATCGGTAAAAACTGTGCAATCGGCGGCCAGGTTGGTTTAGCGGGACACATCATTATCCCCGACAATACCCAGGTAGGAGCGCAGTCGGGTATCAATAGTAGTATTAAGAAAAAGGGCACTAAAATTCAAGGGTACCCTGCCTTTGATTACAATGGCTTTATGAAATCTTCGGTAGTTTTCAGAAAGTTACCCGATCTTCAAAAAAGAGTGGACCAATTAGAGAAAAATGGTAGCTCTGAAAATGTCAATGAAGAAATTGACACCCTCAAAAAAACTATCAAACAACTAGAAGAAAAAATTCTAAATTTGCTTTCCTCTTAATTGTTAATATGAATATCAAGCAACAAACCATAAAAAAAACAGTAACGGTTTCAGGTGTTGGGTTGCATACTGGTGTACCAGTAAATATGACATTTTTGCCAGCCAAACCCAATCATGGAATCAAGTTCCAGCGCGTAGATTTGGAGGGGTCTCCTATTGTTGATGCGGATGTTGATAATGTAGTGGATTTATCAAGAGGAACTACCATTGAGCAAAGTGGTGCTCGGGTAAATACCGTAGAACACACTTTAGCCGCCTTGGTCGGTTTAGAAATAGACAACATACTGATCCAACTAGATGGCCCAGAGCCACCTATTATGGATGGTAGCTCTATCCAGTTTATAGAAGCACTTCAAGAAGCAGGCGTTGAAGAACAAAATGCACTCCGTAATTACTTTGAAATTACAGAAAACATTTATTACCGCGACTCTTCTAAAAACATTGAAATCGGCGCATTTCCTTTGAATGACTACCGTCTTACTGTGATGGTAGATTATAACTCTCAGATATTGAATAGCCAGCACGCTACGCTGAACGATATCAAGGATTTTGCCACCGAAATAGCAGCTTGTCGTACTTTTTGCTTCTTGCACGAAGTAGAAATGCTTTACAAGCAAAATCTAATTCAGGGTGGAAACATCAGAAACGCCATTGTAATCGTAGATCGCATGATCGATGATTCTGAGTTGGATTACTTGAAAGATGTTTTCAATCAACCCAAGATTGAAGTAAGAAAAGAAGGAATCTTAAATAACGTAGAGCTGAGGTTTAAAAATGAACCTGCTCGTCACAAGTTACTTGATTTGGTAGGAGATTTAGCCTTGGCTGGTCGTCCTATTAAAGGACAGATTCTGGCAGCTCGCCCAGGACACGCCGCCAATGTGGCTTTCGCCAAAAAGCTCAAAAAGCAGATGAAAGAGGCAAAGAATAATATTCCTGAGTACGATCCTAAGCTTCCGGCTTTGATGGATGTACAGGGAATCATGAAAACTTTACCTCACCGTTATCCATTTGCGCTGATTGATAAAATTTATCACTTAGACGACAAAACGGTTGCCGGAATTAAAAATGTAACAGTGAATGAACCATTCTTCCAGGGTCACTTTCCTGGTGAACCTGTAATGCCTGGTGTATTGCAAATTGAGGCAATGGCTCAAACTGGTGGAATTTTAGTACTCAATACGTTACCAGATCCCAATGATTACCGCGCTTATTTGATTTCTATAGATAAGTGCCGATTCAAAAAAATGGTTGTTCCTGGGGATACTGTTATCTTTAAGTGCGAATTGAAATATCCTATCAGAAGAGGAATCGCTACAATGCACGGACAAGCCTTTGTAGCAGGTGAATTGGTTTGTGAAGCTCAATTGTCGGCAAGTATTGTAAAGAAAAATGAAAAATAACACACTATCTTATATTCATCCCGATGCGAAAATCGGTAAAAACGTGGTGATAGAGCCTTTTGCTACTATCTACGGTAATGTAGAAATCGGAGATGATTGCTGGATTGGGCCTAACGCGGTTATCATGTCGGGGGCAAGAATCGGCAAAAACTGTAAAATCCACCCAGGAGCAGTGATTAGCAATATCCCTCAGGATTTGAAGTTTGAAGGCGAAGATTCACTGGCCATTGTTGGCGACAATACCACGATCCGGGAGTGTGCTACTATAAACCGTGGTACAAGCTACGCCGGAAAAACAGAAATAGGTAGTGATTGTTTGATCATGGCTTATGTACACGTAGCCCATGATTGTTTGATTGGCGACAAGTGTATTTTATCTAACTCGGTACAGGTGGCCGGACACGTAGAAATTGGCTACCATGCCATTGTAGCGGGTAACAGCGCAGTGCACCAGTTTTCTAAAATTGGAGCCCATGTGATGGTCTCAGGAGGATCATTGGTACGTAAGGATGTGCCTCCTTATGTAACCGCCGCACGCGAACCTTTGAGTTATGTAGGAGTAAATTCTATAGGCCTAGAGCGTAGAGGTTTTACCAAGGCCCAAGTCAATCATATTCAGGATATTTATCGAATTATTTTTCAAAATGGTTTAAGTACCACCAAGGCAGTAAACTTAGTAAAGCAAAACATCCCTCAAACCGAAGAGCGCGATGCAATCATTAACTTTATTGAGAAATCTGATCGTGGTATTATGAAAGGTATTCAATAACTTTTCTCTACTTTTTCAAAGAAAAGTAGTTTTATAAGACTTCTTTTAGGCGTTCTACTCATAAAGTGGAACGTCTTGTCTATTTAGAGATAATTCATAATCAATAATCAATCATTACTTAAGGGCTTGAATGGAAATTATCGCGGATAATCTTAGTAAAAAGTTTCAAAGAGACTGGATTTTCAGAAATCTTAATTTACACTTTCAAACCCCTCATTCCTATACCATTATTGGCCCCAATGGCAGTGGCAAGTCCACTTTATTGCAAATCTTGGCAGGTATTCTTCCTGCTACCAATGGCACTGTCACTTTTAAAAGTAATTCAGAAGTTGTTCCCGTAGAAAATATTTATCGCTACTTATCTATAGCCACCCCTTACCTGGAACTCATTGAGGAATTTACTTTACTCGAGGCCGTCAAGTTTCACATTCAGTTCAAACCACTCAAAGACAATCTTTCTATTCAAGAATTTCTGGCAATTATGAAGCTGGAAAAATCTGTAAAAAAACAGATTAAGCATTTCTCATCAGGTATGAAACAAAGACTCAAGCTAGGTTTGGCCTTCTATTCTAAAACAGATTTGATACTTTTGGATGAACCTACCTCAAATCTTGACAATCAAGGGATTGCGTGGTATCACCAAGAAATTGAAAAAAACACTAAAGATCGCCTTTTGATTCTTTGTTCTAATCAATCTTACGAATACGAATTTTGCGAGAATATTATCAATATCACTTCTTTTAAATAAAAAAGGATTCAAGCCCTCACCACTTTTTTATAAAACCTACCAAGGCAGTCTACATAGCACTCTCCTTGTTCATACATCGATTCTTCGGGTTCATACACTATTTTCTCGGGTTCATCTTATAGAATAGTTTGTCAATGGTTACTAAGGTTTAATCCTGTATATAAAACTCTAGAACCAACTGGTGTGATACAATTTTAGCAATAAAATCACGATAAACCTTCAGTCGCCCAAAACCAGACTAAATACCCTATCTATTTTATTGAAAGCTCAGCTAAGATTGCTTCACCTCTGGTTAAATCCTCTCATTTCTAACCGTTTACTAAACTTTAGAACCATGCAACTAACCATTTCAAAACTCATTTTATTCACCCTGTTGTTTTCTAGTTTTATTCACACTAAGGTGAAAGGACAAACGCGAGGGACCGCTTTGCTCATTGCCGAACATCCATATTATTCAGAATATGCTCCTACAGTAGCAGCCTTAGAAGCCACTGGCTTTCAGGTAGAAGTACGAAGCTTAAGTGGACAAGCACTTACACCTTTTCTCATTCCTAACAATGCCGACATCACCACTGTAGCCAATAGTTTAGGAAGTAGCAGTTATGCGGCTTTTGTACAAGAGTATAATACCCTTACTGGGCAAACCTGGGATCCTACTTTAAACCCAATGCCTGTATCAATTCCCGTATCAGGAGGTATTTTGAGTGTATCTCCTAATGATATAAACAATTATTCTGCATTGATTTTTGCGGGGGTAGGCACACCTGCAGCAGGGCGCTTTGAAGTTTTACCCTCTCAGGATTATAGCCCATACAATGGATTGTCAAGCAATGAGGTAGAGGCAATTGCAGCCCACGTACAAGATTTAGTATTAGCCGCTGGACAATCAAACATCCCAGTAGTAGGTCAAGGTTTTGGGGCAGCCATCATTGCGTCTTGTAATACCGATTGTGGCTTGGCAAATCGCCTATCCTGCCCTAACATACTAGATGGACAAACCATGACAGGGTCTATGGTAGACCCAGGAAACACCCAAGCAGTACTTGCAGGCTATGGAGCTATTTTTACTCAAGCACAAGCTGTAGTAGTAACTCCTGCTACACCACAGTTTCCTACTGTTACCATTACCGGAGGCCAATGGCATCCCCAATATCAACTCGACTTGGTGGAAGCTTTATTACCTTATACTCCTGAGCTAACGCCCTCTCCTCCCCCAAATTCGATCCTGGTATTTATTGCTGATCAAAATTATTATTCAGAAACAGCACCGTTTGTGGCTGCCATGCAAAATATGGGGTTTAATGTAGAGTTGCGAGGAGCCAATGCCAATCCAGTTACTCCTTATCTTATAGGTCCTCAAACCATTGATGGAGTAGCCAACAGCCTGGCAGGTAGTAACTATGCCGATTTTTTAACACAATTTCAGCAAGTAACTGGCCAGGCCTGGGATCCCTCTTTAAATGCTTTGCCTGTATCAATTGCAGTAGATGGAAGCATTTTAGACATTACAGCTGAAGCCATGGCTAATTATCGCGCCTTGGTAGTCTTAGGTGGCATTGGGGCTACTGCCTATACTTTAGACGGCAGTTATGCCCCCCATGGAGGCCTTTCGGCAGGAGAAGTGCAAACCGTAGCCGAACATTTAAATACCCTGGCAGTAGCTGCTTTAAACGGAGGAAACCCAGTAGTAGGCATTTGTCATGGGTCGACACCTACCGTACATTTTAGAGTACCTTGTGGTGCAGCAAACTCAGTAAACTGCATAAGCTTGCTAGATGGGCAAACCGCAGCTGGTTTTGCAGGTGATCCTACTCAAACTGGTAATATTTATTCCTTAATAAATGTAACCTATGACCCAAGCCTAACTGTTGGTGAGTCCTTAACTACTCCTCAGTTTTTGCCAACCAGCGGAAACACCAGAGAAACAATCTTTACCTTGGCTGATTGGTATCCTCAACATATCGTGGAACTTGCCAATGCCTTAGGTACACATCTTGATGGATCTCCCAGTGACCCTGAACCACCTCAAAACCCACCGCTTGGTAACGTCTTAATTTTTGCGGCAGACTCAAACTATTACTCCGAAACTCGTCCAATTATTAGCGCACTCAATGCCTTGGGTTATACGACCGAAGTAAGAACCGCCAGTGGAAACCCGGCATTTTCTTATTTGATTCCCAGTAACTCTACTTTAGATAACCAAGTAGCTCCTGGAAGTAACATAGGGGCGTTTCAGGCATATTATCAAAACCTTACTGGACAAGCCTGGGATAATGCACTCAATATAAATCCTGGTTCTACTCCTTCTGCTGGAAGTATTTTGGATGTACCCAATCCAGATAATTATGTGGCATTTATCATATTAGGAGGAAGCGGCATTACCAATTATGCATTAGATGGTTCATACGTTGATTTTCCTTTTGCGGGCCTTAATGCAACTCAGGTACAAACTGTAGCAGAGCATATCAGCACGTTAGCAGGTGCATTTGTAAATCAGGGGAAACCTTTTACAGGCGTTTGTCATGGGAGCCAAACGGGAGTGCATTGTCGAGTTCCTGATGGAAGTCCAGATCCTATTAATAGTCCAAGCTTATGGGAAGGTGGATCTGCGGCTGGTTTTCCGCTTTACCCTGATTATATTCAAGGTCGATACGATGCACTAGGGGTTACTTATGTGGCTGACTTAATCGTGGGGGTGGCTATGCCTACTTCGCAGTTTACTCCAGCGGTTCCAGGAGGATATCTTTTGACGCAAAGGGATTGGTATATCACCAGTAGCTTAAAAACTGTAGAAACATTACACAATTTGTTACAAAGTACGCCTATAAATCTTACCAATACAGTAAATGTAGTACTCTTGCACGGAGGCCCAGTAACTTTAGGAAACTGTGGGGCAGGTAATTATGAAAATGATGTACCTTGTAACCATCCTCATATGCCAGCTGATCACACCAATGTGGAGGCTTTGTTAAACGCCAATTCTCCTCAGGATGATTTTACATTCAATGTAATTTCTCTCAATTTAAACAATCCCGCATCTTTACCTTTTGACCCCAATAATGAACAACAGGTATTAGATTATTTGGTGGCCAATGCTGATGGATTGTATATGTTTAAACACTGGACACGTTATTTACCAGATGCTACCCAAAATGCCATTGCCAGATTTGTACAAGAACATGGGAGAGGCGTTTTTTCTAACCATCACGGATTGTATAATCAATTTGACAATGTGGTGGCCACCGATAAAACCATTTTGGTAAATTTGTTTGGAGCACAATCATCAGTAGCTGGTTTTGGCCTTTCTCTGGGAAATCAAACCATTCATAATGTCACACCTCACTTTATCAATACTTACGGCCTTCATTTGCTAGATTCCTCCTCTCTCTTTTTTAATGGAACGGGTGCTTCTAGTGCCATTAACTTAGTTGGGCGAACCGCTGCCTTTACAATAGACGATGAAGTGTATAATAATATGTCTTTTGAAGCAGGCGTGTCTTTCGGTAACCATACCAATGGTATTTTACCCATTATGGCTACCAATGCTTTGGTAGGTAACCAAGGGCTTACCACTGGTTTTACCCGTGAGGTAGGAGGGACAACAGAGAATGGTAAGCTTGCTTACATACAAGTAGGAGAACGACAAGAACATTATGATCTCGCAAGTGGAAGTCCTATCCCTCAAATGTTTAGAAATGCGCTCTATTGGGTATCTAGCGAGCAAAATGCTTTAGTAAGTCGCCAAACCTATACAAACAAGCTAACTGCTTTACCAAAGTTGGATTTAAGGGCTTATCCTAATCCTGCTACCCACTTTTTGGAATTGAATCACTGGGAAAAAATAAAAAGAGTAGTTATTTATAACCTTGCAGGTAAACAGCAAATGGCCTTGAATGTGAACTCAAGCACCTCTAAAAAAATGAATGTCCAAGCATTACCTAGAGGATTTTTTGTAATCACTGTTGAACTTAAAGATGGTCAAAAGCACCAAACAACATTTGTAAAAAAATAGTAAGTCTTGCAAAAGTGGACTACTAAACTTAGTCCACTTTTTTTGTATTTTCTACTATTATTGTAGAGCATTTTTGAAACCGTACACTTT
>DMXI01000004.1 GCA_003483885.1 Microscillaceae bacterium | reverse complement strand
CGCGGTTTATCGGGATACATCAATGAAGATGACCACTCAAGTAGGCGTATTGTCACCCAGAGCACCGCGAAGGGTCTGAGTGGTAGACTCGTTTTTATTCAGATACTTACTGATGACAACCTCAGAAATTTATGGAAATGCCATCCCAAAAGATTGCCACAGAATTGAGGAGTCAGGAAGCTTATTGATTCTAAAATTCTGCCGCAATTCTTCGCAAATGGCAGCCCTCTTGAGTTGTCATCTCCATTGATATTTCCTGAAAATCAAGAAATTAGGACTCGGAAGGACAGCTCCAATGCCAATATATCGTGATTTTAAGCAATGAATCTATACTAAACTTGTACAGATTAAGGATATGGAAGGTAGTGAGAGATTTGCTATGCTGTAGTGTATGCAATAACAAAATGCTGGCTGACGAACTGAAAAGTATTTTACTCAACAAGCCACACATCTAAAGCTGACTATAAATCAAGTCTATGCCTTCTTTTGCACCTAATGGGATAGAAATGTGCCCGTAAGGTACCTCATAATCTCTAGGATTGATGCGAATAAGGGTGGCATTGAGCCGTTGGGTAAGCATTTGAGAATTGAGCCTTACGGTAGGCACGGCCTTTCCGGCACCCATTTCTATAATAGCTACTGGAGGGCGTCCCGCTTTTACCCGATTGATAAATTGTTCAAAGCGTCGGTTTTGTTCGTTGGTGCGATCATAACTCCAATAACCATCACCAAACATCAAAATATTGGGGCGAGCCAATTCTCCGCAATGCGGGCAGACAGGTAAAGGGTCTGCTGCTTCAAAAGTAGATTCATTGATCGTTACCTGTTCGGCTTCAGCATTCCAAATGGCTCCTTCGCAATCCTCTACACATTGAAAATGATGAATCGTGCCATGGCATTCCTGAATCTGTTCTTCGGCAAAACCTGCCTTTTGAAATTGCCCGTCTACATTGGAGGTAAACACAAAATATCCTTCGGGCATTTGTTGGCCCATTTCCAATAATTGATAAAAACCACGATGGGGTTGAGTGGCTCTATACAGATTGAGTCGATGCCCATAAAAAGCCCAGGCGAGCTTAGGGCGCGCCTCAAACCAATGGGGATCGGCCATTTCGGCAAAGCTTAGGCCTAGTTTGGCTATAGGTGGGTAAGCCTTCCAAAAACCTTCTTTGCCTCTAAAATCAGGCAAGCCAGAATCTACCCCAATGCCTGCTCCTGCACTGATAATCAAGGCCTTGGCATTATTAATAATCGTTACTGCGTCTTCAATAGACTTTCTAATGTTTTCCAATGCTTGTTACTTATTTTTAATGGTACAACTTTATACAAAAATTCCACTTCCTGTGAACTTCGTCTCAGAAAATGGAATTTATCAAATAGTGTTTGTTATTTCTTGTCGTCCAAATAAAACACGAATTCTCCTCCTTCATCCCCTACGTTTTTCAATGGGTGGCCAATTGGGGTTTGGTTGGCATTGTTAGACACCGATACTTTTACGTATTGGATCAATTCGCTGATGGGGAAGCGTTTTTTGGTATTGGTAGTCAAATATTTCAGGAAATAGTTCGCAAATGGACTGCTTTTGCCTACATCTCCATCCGATACAAACTCCAAACGCCCCGAGGCCAAGCCCCAGCGGGATTTAAAACGCTCCACATTCTCGATATAACCTCTTTTGCCAGCCGAAAACAAAGAACCTGAAAAGCAAGCATCAGCCACCAGAAAAATATGTCTGGCCTTGATGGCTTTGATGTATTTCAGCAAGGTAGAATTGGCCAAATACTGCGTTTCTTCTCCTTTTTTAGCGTTGAAAGGAATCCAAAAACCTTCTTCAATGGCGGCGTTGTAATATCCATGTCCAGAATAATACAACAACAGATTATCTTTAGGAGTAATTTTCGTTCGCAGTTCTGAGAGTTTGCTCAAGATATTTTTGACTGTAGCTTTCTCATTGTAAATCTCTACTGTGTTTTTATTCTCAAAACCATAACGTTTTTGTAGTACTGCTTTTACTTTCCGAGCATCTGAAGCCGCATTACTCAAAGTATCCCAAAATCTGTATTTTTTAATACCGACGATAAAGAGGTAATTTGTGCCTTTTCCGCCTATATCGATATTTAAATCATCTCCATTAAATATGGCACCACCAGCCCCTTTGTTATGCGTTGGTTTTTTGGTTTTTGGGGTAGTACTGCTTCCTGAGTTATTGACTGCCACAGGAATTTTTCCCAATGCATACAACACCACCTTGTTATCTGCCCCTCCAGAAACAATCAAGTCTTTGTTCATATCCATAGAAAGCGCACCTCCTACGTGCATTTCGTAAGAGTCATCTTCTTCGCGCGACAGTTTATCCTTATCCCATTGGTATATTCGCAAGCCTCGGTGTTTGCAAGCGGTTACCAGGTTTTTTCCCTTGGAGTCAAATTTCATTTCCCAAATTTCCCCTCCAAAGGTTTTTACACTATCCACATACACAAATTTTCCGTTGCGCTTGCTACCTTTCCATTGTAGTTGAAATATTCGGTGACGTACATTGAACACAATGTTTTTGCCATCGGGGTGAAAAGCAATGGCACGCGACCATTCTTTGCGATGTACTTGCTGGTGTTCTTCAAACTTACCTTTACGAAATCGGTAAATGACAATGTGGCCCGTAATGCCAGACAAGGCAAAAAACTGCCCATCAGCACTAAAACTCATATCTCGGAAACCTTGAAACCTTTTGTGGGTATATTTAAGGGTTTGTGTCAGTTCAAACTTCCCTCCTTTCCAGGCCCAAATTTTCGTGACAGCGGTTTTAGGTTCTCTAGATCTACCTGATGTTACTAAAAACTTACCATCTGGGCTATATTCTAATACTGGCCAGCCACCCGTTTTAAGTTTTTGGATAACTTTCTTTTGGGCAATATCCAAAACCGCAGCATCCCGGCGAGATTGATACTTTGAGAACACCAACTGCTTTTCGTCAGGCGAAAAAGCCAACTTCATTCCATAGTTATTGGGATTGTTTTTATAGGTCCAAATGGTGGAAAAGTTGCGATCTCGCAATTCCAGGCTATTATCTTTCACAGCAATGGCCAGGTAGCTATTCTTGGAAGAAAACTTAGTGTCTAATATTTTGTCTTTATAATTCGTAAACTCTTTAAAGTTTTTAGGAGAAAAATCCTGGGCAACAAGAGGGGCAGTGAGCAAAAAATAGCTCGCTAAAAAAACCAGGCAAAGACTTAATAATCTTTTCATAATTAGGCAATTAAATTAGTTAGTAAACAAATATACTGAAATTAGCAGAGGAAGGGTTTGGCTTAGGATAGATATTTTTATTTCATTTTTTTAATTAAATGTATCTTTTGCCTGTAAGCATACTACTAGACATTTTGGCTAAAGTCGGCCGTGAGGACACGGCCAACGGCGCAATTGCCTTCGTTTGTGTCTCCACAAACGAAAAATGTCTAGTAGTATGGTCTGTAAGCAATAGGGTAAATACGTTTCTAAAGGGGCATTAAAATCATACCTCCTTTAGAAACATTTTATCATTGACCTTAGCCATATTTTTCTATCAGCTTCTCCGCACATTTTTCCCCATCAATGGCTGCTGACATAATCCCCCCAGCATATCCAGCACCTTCGGCACAAGGATACAAACGCTTCATTTGTACATGTTCAAAGGTATCTTTGTCTCGTGGAATCCTCACTGGAGAAGAAGTACGGCTTTCTACCCCTACAATTTGGGCTTCGTTGGTCAAATACCCTTTCATTTTTTTGCCAAACCATTGAAATCCTTTGCGCAAGCTTTGGCTAATGAATGGGGGCAATACTTCATCCATAGAAACCGATAAAAGTCCTGGTTGGTAAGAAGTCTCCAACAACTCTTGTGAGGACTTATGCTGTACAAAGTCCAGCATTTTTTGTGCAGGAGCAGTTTGGGTATCTCCCGCAATATGACAAGATCTTTGCTCTATTTCTTGCTGAAAATACATACCCGCCAATGGCCCATGTTTTTCGTAGGGCTTCAGGTCGTCATCCATTACCGATACTACCATGCCCGAGTTAGCAAATTTTGAGTTACGTCGCGACGGAGACATGCCATTCACCACCACTTCGCCCGAAGCGGTAGCTGCAGGTACAATAAACCCACCTGGACACATACAAAAAGAAAACACCCCGCGCTGTTTCCCATGGTGATTTACTTGAGCCGCCAGCGAATAAGATGAAGCAGGCAAATACTCTCCTCGGTCGGCCAAGTTATATTGTATTTGATCAATCAATTGTTGGGGGTGTTCAATTCTAACGCCCAATGCAAAGGGTTTAGCCTCAATGTAAACATCGCGCTTGTGTAATTGTATAAAAATATCTCTGGCTGAGTGCCCGGTAGCCAAAATCACCCCAAGTCCTTCTATACGATCCCCGTTTTCGGTAATTACGCCCTTCATTTCTCCCTCTTTGAGAATAAAATCGGTTACTTTGGTATCAAAATGTACCTCACCTCCTGCTTGTAAGATACTTTCGCGTAGGTTGGCCACAATACGAGGAAGTTTATTGGTGCCAATGTGAGGGTGGGTATCTACCAAAATATCTTCTACCGCTCCATGTGCTACCAAAATCTCCAGAATTCGCCGAACACTCCCTCGTTTTTTAGAACGAGTGTAGAGTTTACCATCCGAGTAGGTGCCTGCTCCCCCTTCTCCAAAACAATAATTAGACTCCCCGTTCACCAAGTGATCCTTATTGATAGAAGCTAAATCCCGGCGACGTGCCTGCACATCTTTGCCTCGCTCTAGTACAATGGGTTTATAGCCTAGCTCTACCAAGCGTAAAGCAGCAAACAAACCACCTGGCCCCGCACCTACAATCACTACCGGCATCGCTTTGCTTACATCAGGGTAATCTAGCTGATACTCAGTAAGCGGAGGTACTGGTTCATTGATATATACTTGAGCTTGTAAATGAATTTTAATTTTTTGGCCCCGAGCATCGATAGAACGCTTGAGTTTTCGTAGGGTAAAATCCTCTTGATTGACAGAGGTTATTTTGGTGGAGATATAACGCTTTAGGGCCTCCTCGTTATAAGCTACTTCAGGAGGCAATGTGAGATTCAATTGCTTTATCATAAGTCTGTAAGGTATTTATCCTTAAAAAATTGACCCGCAATTTACGCATTTATCGGCAAAGATGTTCTACCAAAACTTATCTAAAGCATAAAGTTGTCGTATTGCGCTGTTTATAACAAAGAACAATGGCTATGTTACCTATTTTTCTTTCACTTTAGCCTGAGTTGTAGCTTGATTTTTGCTTTTTTGCGTCTGGGTTATAAAAATCACAATAAAGTTTTTTAGACGAATCACCTCCTGTATAACTCAATCTAAGTGTTCTTATCAAAATCCATTCAATGAAACGTATTTTCCTTTGGAATATAGCCCCTAATGAATCAGAAATAGCCATTCGCAGGATCAGACTTCTGAACATAGCTTGCCTACTCACAATGGCATTTCACTTTATGTTTATTTTTGCTTTTTTGGCTATGGGCAACCTATCCTGGGCCTTCAAAAATATTCTTTCTATCCTGTATTTTAGTATTCCATTATACCTAAGCATTCAAAGAAAATACGTACTGGCAAAAATAATTTTTGTATTTAGCTCTCCGCTTAATCTATTGATATACAACCTTCCATTTGCTCAAGATGTTGGGGCACAATATTACTTGTTTACTACCGTCATTCTGGCCATATTTATCTTCCAGCAAAAACACTTAATTTACCTGTCTGTGGTCTGGATTGCTTTCTTTTTTTTGTTGATCACCAGCGGGGTCAGATATCATTGGTTTGACTGGTTTTTTACCTCTGGCTTAGCGCAAGCAGTAGATTTTGTTTGGTGGAACAACCTTTTGGGTTCTATTATTACCGTTATTGCCATTGTCAGTGTTTTTAGGTTCGAGTCATTTGGCTTTGAAGAAAAACTACAACAACAAAATGGCGTACTCTCTGAGCAAAAAGAAGAACTTCGGCAAAATTTTGAAGAACTCAAGTCTACCCAAGAGTTTTTGGAGCACAATCAAAAAGAGATCGCCCTTAAAAACGAACGTATTGAGAGTTTATACAGTAATTTGAGTGCCAGTATTGAATATGCCAAAAACATCCAGCAATCCATTTTCCCTCCCAAGGCAAAATTTGACAAATTACTTCCGCAAAGTTTTGTCTTTTTTCGCCCTCGTGACGTAGTGTCAGGTGATTTTTATTATTTACAAAGTATCAATGAAAAAATTATCCTCGCAGCCATTGATTGTACCGGGCACGGAGTACCTGGGGCATTTATGAGTTTGATCGGTAATGATATACTTACCGATTTAGTGTTCAACCAAGCAATCACAGAAGCCAATGTAATTTTAGAAAAAATGCATTTGAGCGTTCGCTATTTACTCCGCCAGCAGACCAACGAAAATCAAGATGGAATGGATATCGCATTGGTGGTGATTGACAAACAAAATCAAACCATAGAGTTTGCAGGTGCCAAGAATCCTATTGTGTACTTTCAAAACAATCAGCTCCACCTGCTCAAAGGAGACAAAACGTCTATTGGAGGAGAGCAAAGAGAGTTAAAACGGGTTTTTACCAAGCATACAATTGAGTTACATGCTCCCATTACTTTTTATCTTTTTTCAGATGGTATACAGGATCAGTTTGGCGGGCCTAAAAACAAAAAATTTACTCCTGCTCGTTTGCGGAACTTACTCCAGGAAATCCAGCAAAAGCCGATGAATGAGCAACAAAACCTCCTGAGTCAAGCTTTGGATAACTGGCAAACCGAAGGCCAAGAAGACCAAATTGACGACATGCTCTTAATTGGGGTAAGGATATAAAAAATGGTTGTTCCTTTATCAGAAACAACCATTCATCAAATATTATTAAACTGTGTTTTTGTGTACAGTTTTGAATAAAGTCTTATTTCATAAATCCAGCCATTGCATCGGGGATGCTGATGCTCATAATGAGAACAGCAATGACACCAATGGTAAAGTAATTGGTCATCGAGGCTGCTCCGTCATAATCCTGGGCAAGACGCATGCCAAAAAATAACATCACAAAGTTCAATACTGCGAAAGTAGCCCCATATAAAGCAAAAGAATGGCCTCCAGCTACCCAAAGCTCTATAATACCAATTGCCGAAAATGCTCCAGCAGCCAGTTCTGTAATGGTAATTGAGAGTAACAACAAAGGTACCTGCCCTTTCAAAAAGGTTTTAGAAAAATATTCATTGAGCCACGAAAGATTTCCTTCTCGGTTCATGACTTTGTCAAGTCCTGATTGTATAAATAAAATAGCAAAGTATAGCGCAATCAGGGTTTTAAGAATATTTAACCCAAATACAAAACTGTGGGTTGGCAACCAATTCACCAATAATTCCATTGTAATTAAGATAGTTTTTCGTTATCTGATTTATATTCTACCCAACTATTTTTTCGCCTAAGTTTGTGTCTTCACAAACTGCCCCAACGATTACCTCAAAAACACTTTCTGTTGAGGTGATGAGCTCAACGAAGTTAAAAGCTGGGTAGCGTAATTCTATAGTACATTTAATACTTGTTCCTTGATTTTCTCGAGTTCCTCTTTCATTTCTACCACATAACGTTGCACCACGGCGTCGTTGGCTTTAGAACCAATGGTGTTGATTTCGCGACCAATTTCCTGGGCTATGAAATTCAACTTTTTACCGTTAGCCTGGGCCGAATTAAGTGTTTCCTGTAAATAGTCTAAATGGCTTTTCAGTCTCACCTTTTCTTCCGAAATATCCAACTTCTCAATGTAGTAAACCATTTCTTGCTCAAAACGGTTTTTGTCAAAGTTATCGTTGTTATTGATTTCCTCCATGTGTTGAGCAATGCGCTCCTTGATGTTCAAGACTCTTTTAGGATCTTGCTCTTTGACTTGCTCAAGTTTTTTGGTAATAATGTCAATGTTTTCCTCAAAACTCTTCAACAAACTTCCCCCTTCGCTCTTGCGAAATTCCTGGCATTTGCTAATCGCTTGTTCAAATACGCCAAGGATGACCTTCCAGTCATCTTCTTGTAAATCATCTTGTAAATTCTGAGATTGTACATCAGGCATCATCATCGTAAGACGAAAAATATCCTGCTTTGAAGAATTCACCTCGTCGGCAAGTTCAATCATCTCCTGATAATAATTTTTCGCCAACTCTCTATTGATTCGCGTGCCTAAAATAGAGGTATCCTTAAACTGAAATTCCAGTAATACACTGATTTTACCGCGTTTAAGATGGGTTTTTATCAATTCCCGTAAGATCAATTCCTTCTCAGCCGAGAGGATTCGAGGAGTACGTAAGTTCACATCTAAATACTTGGAATTAAGCGTTTTTATCTCAGCAAATACTGTTAGCCGATCGTTTTCGTGCACAGCCGAGCCAAACCCGGTCATAGATTGTATCATATTGGTTCTGCGTATTTAATGAACTCTTGGAGAGTTCGTTATGTGAACAATTCCTTAAAATCGAGAATGTAAATATTAAAATTATTTATCAGTATAACAATTATAAATAAAAGTTACACAATATTCGCTCGGTAATCGCTGAATTACTTGAGAATTACGGTACATTATGGCTTGGCAGTGATCCACAGAAGCGTTTAATTTTTGTAACAACGCAATTACCCCATAATGTTTAATCCTACAAACGGTTTCGATTCCTGGTATTAGGAAATTTGACTGATAGCCAGTAGTTTTACATATCTGTTTCAAGTAACATTTTTTAAATAACTTTTGACAAACATGAAATTTGGTGTAATTGTTTTTCCTGGTTCTAATTGTGACGATGACATGGTGTATGTGTTAGGAAAATTGATGCAATTAGAAGTAGTGAAGTTGTGGCACAAAGACCGTGATTTACAAGGTTGTGATTTTTTGGTAGTGCCTGGTGGTTTTGCTTATGGCGACTACCTTCGTGCGGGGGCTATTGCTCGATTCTCTCCTATTATGGAAAGCGTTATTGAGCACGCCAATAATGGAGGCAATGTAATGGGAATTTGCAATGGTTTTCAAATATTAACCGAAGCAGGACTCTTGCCTGGTGCGCTCCTCCAAAACGATAACCAAAAATATGTTTGCAAAAATATATTCCTCAAGCCGCAAACAAACAATTCATTGTTTACCCGCCACTTAAACCAAGAGCAAGCCTACAAAATACCGATTGCCCACGGTGAAGGTCGTTATCACGCTTCCGACGAGATTCTAAAGCAACTCAATGATAATCAGCAAGTGTTGTTCCGTTACTGTCAAGAAGATGGCACCATCGATGAGGCTGCTAACCCCAACGGTTCTATGGAAAACATCGCAGGCATTTGCAATGAACAACGCAATGTATTTGGTATGATGCCTCACCCCGAACGTGCTTCGGATGAATTGGTAGGCAATACTGACGGCCGTCGTTTTTTCGAAAGTGTAATTGGTCAAGTATTGGCTTAAGCCGCTGATTTCATCAATATCAAAAAAATGAAATTTTTACTAGGTTATGCCATATAAAGTTTTGTTTCCTACTAGGGATATCCCCTATTTTTGAAATAAACTCTTTAAAATAGCCATTTGGCGAAACCTTTTTTCTTTTTTTTCGAATAGAACAGGTGTATAAGTTCATTACTATAAGTAAGTCACGATATGAGGAATATTCAAAGTATAAAGGGAATTACGAAAAAATTTTTAACTAAAAAAATGGATGCGCAGGAAGAAGATGACCTTGACTTGAGTTCATTTGGGAGTTACATCAATTCTTTTGAGAACTTAAGTAGCAGTAGTAGTGTTGATTATCGTCAGGATGCTTTGAAAAATATTAGTTTCCGCAAGCCTTAAAATAGATTTTAATTATTGTATATATACAAGTTCGTGTTGTTGGTTTTTATACCTTTGACACGAACTTTTTTTGTTTATGATCATCAAAGCTTTTGAAAAATATCTATATCTGACCTTGCTCAGTCTACTTTTTTGGGGCCTGTTAACGAGTTGCGATAGCACCAAAAAATCAGACAAACGTAATCCCCCTCCTACCACTACCTCCTTTCCTTCTCCTCAACAGGCTGTAGTTACCGCTTCGTCTGGTTTGGTACTTCGCCAATCGCCTCAAGCTTTCTTTGATAGCGCCTATCTGGTTCCTTACAATGTAATAGTAGATGTACTGGCTCAAACCAACGAAATCGAAACACACCAAGCTACCATGGGTAAATGGTACAAGGTTGCTTATGGTCAGCAAACTGGTTATATATTTGGAGGCTACCTCGAGGTAGGTACTCGCTTAACTTTGCCTAAGATTTATCCAGTAATAGAAAAAATTTTTGATACAGATCTTCATCAGGTCAAACAACGTGCATTGGTTAATACCAATACCGGGCTTGTGCTAAGACAACAGCCTACTACCTCATCTACCAGTATTACAATCATCGCCCCCCAAGAAGAAGTGGCTGTTTTAGCAATCCTTAAAAATACCGACACCATAGAAGCCCGTCGAGGTAGTTGGTGCAAGGTACGCTTTCGCCAACATGAGGGATATATTTTTAGTGGTTTTTTGACCTTTACCAAGGCACGAATCAAAGCAGAAAACGGCAGTAAAATGCGCAAAAAACCTAGCATTGATGGCCAAATGGAGCTTTTCATCCCCAAAGACCGGGTAGTTTTTCTCCTGAGTGATGAACCAATCCGACAAGGGTTTATTGGCCAAACGAGTGGCTTTTGGTATAAAGTTGCCTACCAACGAAAACAGGGATATGTGTTTAGTCCTGATTTGGAGATTAAGGGGTATTGAGTGAAAAACCTTTCTGAATTAAAAATGTCGCGAAGCGAAGAGGGGGGCAAGGATCAAGGAATAAGGGCGACGCTTTTTAAGTGAAAAACTAAAAGTGAAAAATGGGCGCGAAGCGTAGAGAGGAACAGGGATCAGGGAACAAGAGTAGCGCGAAGCGGATATAATTGATCAATTCATAATTCATAATTGACTATCATATTTGCAAAACCGATAATTATTTCCGCTGCGCATCGCGAAACAATAAGCGAAGCGTAACAATAGAACAATAGAAAAAAATTAACCATTCACCACTGATCACTGACCATTAAAAAGATAATTCATCAATTTATAATTCATAATTACAACTACCTGGCTAAACTTTTTGATTAGATGAAATAAGCCTTAAATTAGCTTTGCTAACTAATTAAAATAAGCTTACTCTCGGATGACTAGGTCAGGCAGTTTTTTATTATTTATACTGATATACTTTTACTTTACTCTCAATGGCTTTGCGCAAAATCGTCAATGGCGTGGTTTTGCTCCTCCTCAGTATTACCCTTTCAATAGTGGCGTAGTAAATGTAAAATTGGGTTCTACCCAATGCCCCAATTACATTTTAACCAAAGATGTGGACAATGATGGAGACTTGGATGTAATACTGGATGCCCGTCTTTATCAAAACCAATCTACCCAAGGACCTAAAATCAGCCACGCTTCCATATTGCTTAATCAGGGAAATGGTGATTTTGCTCCTGAAATATTATTCAAGAAAAAAGACCAGTATGCTTTTGTATCCGATGTGGCGGATATCAATCAAGATAGTATACCTGATTTGGTGGCCCACCACTTCTGGAAAAACGGTTTTTGGCTGTACTTGGGCAAAAAAAATAAGGATAGCACTTCCTCTATTACTTTTGATTCACCCAAATTTTTTGCTACGGGCAGCCACGGAGGCGCTACCTTTTTGCGAGATTATGACCAAGATGGTAAAATGGATATCGTCTCTATTTCATCGGGCACCATTGAGGCTGCTACCCTGCATTTGTTTAAGGGTAATGGGGATGGTACTTTTCTACCCAAAAAGAAGGTCACCTGTAGCAATGGGAAGATTTTCTCGCACTATCAGGCTTATGCTCAAGATATCAATCGCGATGGGCGCATCGATTTTATGGTTACGGACTCCAAGGCTTGGGTGATTTTTTTGCAAACAACCAATGGAGACTTTGAGGCAGCCTGGCAACGCACCCCTATCCAAATAGCTTATCCTGCTTTTTACCTAAGTAGCGACACTACAAGCCAAACTCATTTTTTGGGTGCTAAAGAGGATTATTTATATGGCTATAAGCTTGATTCGAGTGGAAAACTTTTGCCTGCTTTTCCCAAAACTCAGCTTTCTATTCCTATCAAAACAATCAAAGAGCGTATGGTGGCAGGTGATATAGACCGTGATGGAAACGTAGATGTTTTAGGTATCATGCGTTCCAGGATCGCTCGGAAAAAACACCCTATTCACAACCTCAATGCTGACACCTTGTTTTATGCTTTGAGAAATGCTAAAGGTAAATTTCTAAGACCTCAGTATTTGCCATTATTGGGCAAGGTAGACAACAAGAAATTTGGTTACCGATTGGTAGATGTCAATGGAGATGATTGGCTCGATTTGCTGGTGATAGAACAGGGATTAGAAGAGTTAGCCGTGTTTTTAAATTTAGGAGAACGGGGCAAAAGTGCTAAATCATTTCAAAACATCCCTCTGGATAAAATACGAAGCAAAGGGCGTGTGTTGCAAAAATCTAACAAAGTCAATACTTATCGCTATTATCAGAAACAGGTGTTGTTTGATATTTCCAATAAAACCAATGTGTATAACCGTAGTGTATTTTTGTATGATCAAAAAATGATTCCACCACGTTTTTTTGTGGATGGGGAAATTCATAACCTGGAGATTGCGCTGCACAAAAAACTGAACCAAGCCATTATTCAACCAGGGGCATCGCACTTAAAGATATATTTGGGCAATACTGCTGATTCAGTGCTAAATGGAAAGCATCAAAGTTGGGAAGAGGTGTTGAAAAAAATGACCTTGGTGTATGATCGGGATCCTGCCAAAAACCTTAACACCAACTATCTACCCTTTCGCAAGCACCCCAATGCACTGATAGATTTCGATTTTGACAAGACATTTATGTTTACGCCCTCGCAAGGAAAAAATCTATTGATGGCGGTAGAGTATGTCCAAAAAAAGCCAGCTAAAAATAGCACTGAGTTTCAGGTGTTTCACAATCAGGGGGAGTTAAAGCAAAAATATCATCTATTTGCGCGAGGCGCTACCGATAGTATCAGCAATACTTTGGGCCAATCTAATGGGTTACGCCCTATGTTTACCTTTAATAATAATTTTGATCTGAGGCTGACCAAGCTAAAAACCGACATAGGCCAGGAATTGGAAGCGGACTATCATAATATTGACCTTACCCTGCAAAATATTCGAATCCGAGAGGCTGACTTTGCCCAACACCCATTAAAAATTCATTTACGCAATATTGGCCCAGAAAAAATCTCGATCCAACCCATTGAGATTAAACAAGGAAAATTGGGCTTTTTCAGAGATACCACCATTAGTTTTTTTATCCCTGCTCTCAAAACTGGAGGGGTCTATCATCTCACCGCTTATATAGCATCGGTAGATAATTATTTGGCCAACGACACCATCCAGACCAAGGCATTGCTCAATAAAATCAATTTGCCTCATGCGATGCAGGTAAAAAACATCCACCCACCCAAAGCCAAAAAATTTGGATGGACAGGAATTGGAGTAAAAGAGAGTAGCCTTAAGCAACAAAGACGCTATGGAATAAAATCGGTCATTTTTCCTTTGAAAACAAATGATCGAAAATCACGTATAGTGAGCCAACAATTTAAGGTGCCAGACCAAGCCACCCAGTTGAGTTTTAAAGTATTTGCTACCAATCGTCTCCAAGGGAAGATGCGACCGATACAAGCAGATGATTTGCTTCAGGTAAGAATATCGTCAGATGGTGGCCGCACTTTTCAAACAGTAGCCAACTATGGCCGTACCAATACACTACCCAACAAAGCTACTGTTGGTCAGGTATCGCTGGCCAGATATGCCACCCAATACATTCAAATTGCTTTTTATGGCTTGGGTGGAACAGTCAATGGCCAATATGAGTTGCACTTGAGTGAAGTAAAAATAGGGAAAAAAGAAAACTAAGATATGTTTAAAAGAATCGTGATTTTTACAAGTTTGGCGTGCCTGTTCAATGCTTGCTTTACAGGAGATGACAGGTCTGAATATAGACACTATACCAAAATAGATTTCAAAAATTCTTACCAAAAGTACGCTGTAAAAGATGGATTTGTAAAATATCAAATTATTGACAAACATACGGATCAGTCAGTAGACACCATTACTTACGAGGTTTATTTTGATCATTATGGGGCCGAAGAATATATTCTAGAGACTTCCAAAAATGGACCGCAAGCGTTTTACAAAAAAGACAGCATCCAATACCAAAAAAATGCTGACAATCAATGGTTTGAGCAACCTAAGCCTCGTGAATTCAATTATTTATTTGAGAAAATGATTACCAACCAGACCTCCAGGCATTATCAGAAGTTTTTTGGTGGTAAGCCTTCCAATCATAGATATTTAGGCAAACGATGCAATCGCTTTCATATAGCTCGTCTGGAAAGTTCTTACTCCACCAACGCTATTTTCTATCGTGGTATTCCTTTAAGTTTTCATTACCACGACCCCATTATAGATAACCAACTCGATGCCATCGTGGTAGACACCAACCAACGTTTTCCCCCAGTGATAAAGATTAAATAATAAATCAAGCGATATTTATAAATCTGTCTTATTTGTTTGCATAATCCATTGACAGACGAGAAATTGCTGTTTCAAATTCAAACCTATAGCACACGAATGACAAATCAATCATCGACAATAAATCCCCCGGTTGCTGCTAAAAAACCAACCGAACTGACCAAGCATGGCCAAACCCGTATTGACAATTATTTTTGGCTCAATCAGCGTGAAGATCAGGAAGTATTAGATTATCTCAATGCAGAAAATAAATATACCCAAGCGGTATTAGCTCATACCGAAGCTTTTCAGGAAAAGCTTTTCCAGGAAATCAAAGGACGAATCAAAGAAGCTGACCAAAGTGTGCCCTATTTTCACCGGGGCTACTTTTTTTATGTACGCTACGAAGAAGGCAAGGAGTATCCCATCTATTGTCGTAAAAAAGACAGTATGGAATCCGAAGAGGAAGTGATGCTGGATGTCAATCAAATGGCCGAAGGACAAAATTACTATCAAGTACAGGGCTTATCTTTGAGCGAAAACCGAGACATTCTGGCTTTTGGAGTAGATACTGTAGGTCGTCGCAAATACACCATCCATTTCAAAAACTTATTGACAGGAGAAATTCTGGAAGATAAGATCACCAACACCAATGGGCAAGTGGCCTGGGCGGCCGATAACAAAACGTTGTTTTATGTAACCAAAGATGAGCAAACCCTAAGGGATGACACCATTTGGCGGCATGAGCTCAACCGTCCCCAAAGCGATGATGTAAAGGTATATGTAGAAGAAGACGATACCTTTGGTACTTATATTTTTCGCTCTAAATCCAGAAAATACCTCGTGATCGGTTGCTATAGTACCCTTTCTACCGAGCAAAGAATATTGGCTGCTGACAACCCCAACGGTGAGTTTGCAGTGGTAAATCCTCGGGAACACAAGCACGAATACAGCATTAGTCATTTTGAGGATAAATTTTACATTGTTACCAACTGGGAGGCTACCAACTTCCGCTTAATGGTAACCAGTGAAGACAAACCTGGCAAAGAACATTGGCAAGAAGTAATTGCCCACCGACAGGATGTGATGCTGGAACAAATCGAGATTTTCAAAAAGTTTTTAGTAATCGTAGAGCGCAAAGATGGCTTAGAACATTTGCGTATTCGCCCTTGGGATGGTAGCCAGGAACATTACCTTGATTTTGGTGAATCTACCTATTCGGCTTGGACAGCTTACAATCCAGAGTTTGACACCGACGTATTGCGCTATGGGTTCAATTCACTCATTACCCCTCGCTCTACTTTTGATTACCATATGGGCACCCAAGAAAAGACCCTTTTAAAACAACAAGAGGTATTGGGAGGCTATGATGCGACTGCTTATGCTTCAGAACGCATATACATTACTGCCAGGGATGGTGTAAAAGTGCCTTTATCATTGGTTTATAAAAAAGGCTTGCAAAAGAATGGGGAAAACCCAGCCCTACTCTATGGGTATGGATCTTATGGTATCAATGTAACCCCCGACTTTAGCTCTTCTCGCTTAAGCTTGCTGGACCGTGGGTTTGTATTTGCCATTGCTCACATTAGAGGAAGTGAAACAATGGGTCGCCCTTGGTACGAAGAAGGTAAACTCTTGAAAAAGCTCAATACTTTTAACGACTTTATCGATTGTGCTGATTATTTAGTCAATGAACAATATACCTCTCAAGAAAAACTGTTTGCCATGGGCGGCAGTGCTGGGGGGATGCTCATGGGAGGTATCATGAATATGCGTCCTGAGCTATTTAAAGGCATTATTGCAGCAGTGCCTTTTGTAGACGTTGTCACGACCATGCTAGACGATAGCATTCCGTTGACTACTGGGGAGTATGACGAATGGGGAAATCCCAATGAACCCGCATATTATGAGTATATGTTGTCTTATTCACCTTACGATCAGGTAGAAGCTAAAGCATATCCTAATGTATTGGTGACAGCTGGCCTGCACGATTCGCAGGTGCAATACTGGGAACCCGCCAAATGGGTGGCTAAACTCCGGGAGCTCAAAACTGATCAAAACACTTTATTGCTGAAAACTGACATGAGTGCTGGACACAGTGGTAAAACCGGGCGTTTTCAACGTTTTAAAGAACTGGCTCTAGAGTATGTATTTATGTTTGATTTACTAGGTATCAAGGAATAGATAAGTTTTTTATCAAAAAAGACCAAAGCCACGAAAAATCGTGGCTTTTTTATTTACAATAGTTGATGGACTTGGGGTATTGGCTAAGATGACTTACTCTTACTGTTTACAAAACTCAACAACAGCAGGGCTACCACACCACAACTCAAAAACACTACAAACAAGGGAAATACGGTATTGGTTACATAGGTACCTGCAAACACTGCCAAAGGAACCGAGATAATGGTGGAGAGCACACTAAAAATAGAGGCACCTGTACCTGCAATGTGTCCCACAGGTTGCAAAGCAAGCGCACTCAGGTTACCCAAAATAAAGCCAAATGAACCAAACTGAAAAGCCAGGAAAAAGAGTAGAACAAACAACGGAGGATTGGTAGACCAAGGAAACAAGAGCAAAAAACTCAATGAAAAAATACTAAAAAGAACCAAGGCTCGCCTCAGGAGTTTTTGCATGCCATACTTTGTTACCAAGGCCCCATTAAAAAAGGTAGCAATGCCTAATACAAAGGCGATTCCAGCAAAGAGATAGGGAAACTCATCGACCAAACCATATTGATCCTGAAAAACTTGTTTAGAGACACTTAAATACAAAATAAACGCACCCTCTAACAATCCCTCAATAATGGTAAATAATACGGTGTTTCGAAATCTAAAAAATTCTTTGGTCCCATTCAGAAATTGTTTACCAGAAAATGTTGTTCGGTTAGATTTAGGCAAAGTTTCAGGTTGCCGTTTGCCGAACCAAAATAGCGTAAGAGAGATAAAAATTAACTGAAAATAAAAAATGGCTTGCCAATGGAAGCGTAACAATATGATCTGACCTAACACTGGGGCAACCATTGGAATCAAGATAAAAATTACGGTGATAAATGACATAATCCTTGCCATACGGTTTCCGCTATAAGAGTCCCGAATGATAGAAATACTTACCGTTCGAGGAGCGGCTAATCCTACTCCCTGCAAAACCCTACCCAATAACATCATTTCTAAAG
Source organism: Microscillaceae bacterium (assembly GCA_003483885.1). Lineage (GTDB taxonomy): Bacteria > Bacteroidota > Bacteroidia > Cytophagales > Microscillaceae > Microscilla. The sequence goes on along the minus strand of DMXI01000004.1, from coordinate 11,719 downwards.
TAGCAGTGGTAATACAAATAAAACTGGCCAATATAAAGATGGCTACCCCCCAATATACCGTTGGTTTTCGCCCAAAGCTATCCGAAATGGTTCCAAAAATTAATTGCCCAATACCCAACCCCAAGAAAATCATGGTGATTACCAATTGTAGATTTGCTGGATTGGCTTCATCCAGTGAACGACCAATGTGGGTTAATGCTGGCAACACCGCATCAATAGCCAATGCCACATTGGACATAAGAAACGCCATGAGGGCAATAAACTCTAGCTCTTTGGTGTTGGTTTTTGCACGTTTATTTCGCGTGATGCTTGTCATTTTCTAAAGAATTGTTGATTAAAAAATAAGTAGACGAGTAAATATTCCGTAATTGGTGGTAGTTCTGGTATTAGCAGCAAACTGATCAAAATTTGCCGCCAGACCTAGCTGTAACTGCTTGATTTGCACGCCTAATCGCAATTGTTGATATCCTCGGTCGTAAGTGATGAAGTTGGTGCTTACCAATACTTGTGCTCTAAAGTATCCGCGAATTTTTTGACTAATGCGAGGGCGAAACTCTAGCAAAGAAAGCTGGGCAAACTGTGATGCAGGTTGTAGTGTAACCGAAGGAAAAAAAACTAGTAGCCACTGCTGGGAAGCATACACGTATTGCGCCCCAAAAATGAAATTGGCTCCGGGAGGCTGTATTTCACCTCCTACCCCTACCGAAAAGCCTTTTCCGAGCGAATAAGAGAAGAAACTAGAAATCACGAATTCATTCTTTGGACTTGCCCCATATTCAGCATCAAAAGCTGCTACATTAAAAAAATTGAATCGCCCAATGTCTTTGCTAAGCACATGTTGGTAAGTTAAAGCTCGATGACCAGCAAACACCTCTACCGGTATAGGTGTTTTTGGCTTGGGCAATGGCTCCTGCCCCATAGCTACCATTGGTGAGAGGAAAATAAAGGCATAAATACAGTAAATTGTTCTTTTCATAGGGTGTTTTGATTGTTTAGACAATACTTGTTTAAACAAATTTATACTCAAAAAAATCACCTGTCATCAGGTGGTAATAACACGTTAAAACAATATTCGTTTCAACATATTTATAGGCAAAATTTTTTACTCTAATTTATCTAATAATTTATTCAATAAAGCTACTTCTTCATCGGTCCAAACCTCAGTTTTGGCAGTGATTTCATGAATGATATCTTTGGACTCCTCAGACTTCTTTAAACCAGCCTCAGTCAATGAGACCAATACCATCCTGCGATTATTTTCTGGGGTTGTTCTATTTACCAATCCTTTTTTTACCATTCTATCTATAATGCGCGTCACATCAGATGCTTCGCTGATCAGCATTTTGGATATTTCACCAGCTGATAAAGGATCTGGCTGATTGTTACGCAAAGCCTCAAGTACATTAAATTGTACCTCGCTAATATCGTAGGGTTTCAATACTTGCTTGAATAGATAAAAAAAGCGATTACCCCTTACTTGTAAATTGGCAACCAACCGCTCACGTGGGCTTATATCTTTGGTGAGTTTATTGATATCTATGATTTTTTCCAGCTTCATATGTATTGTTAAAACGATATTTGTTGCAACAAATTTATAAAATGATTTTTATTTTTCCAAAAAAGAATATCCAAACCCTGTCTGAACACCTCTCTCAGTATCCTGTCTTCTCCAACAAATTGTCCAATACTGATAACATAGCCAAGGCCACCATCATGGCATTGTCATACACCGGGTCATCGGTTGATTTGATCTGGTAGGTGATATACCGTTCTTCGTCCAGCAAGCGTTCTAGGTGCTGATTCAACTGACGGATTTTTTGGGGATCATTAGTAGCATCGAGGTTTTGCCTTGCTTGCTCAATATCTGCCTCTACTTTTTGCAAATGTTCAGCAGTTACAGTGTCCATATGCATCACATCTTCTAATTGCTGTAAAAGCCGGTGTAAATAGTCAAACTTGTTGCTATTCAGTATTTTATGAAAAGTTCGTCCAACATTTACCGAAAACTGGCTGTCTATCAATTGGGTGGCTAACAGGCGATTGGCTTTTTCTGGATGCAACAACATGACTTCTATTTTTTGCCAATCGGGAGAGTTCAAAATAGCAGTTGCTCTACCAGGTACAAAAAAATAAAACATCAACTTAAGCAGCTCCGACTTTATTTGGGCAAAGTCGCGCGCTTCTACCAATGGATATATTTTAGCCGCAAGAGGTTTGGGCTTTAGTTCTTCGGGTTCCCACATTTGGGTGCAAAATTAACACTTCTCGCGCTTTTTTTTGGTAAAAAAGTGCAAAAGCCTATCAAACAAACCCCAAAATACCCTTTGATAAAATAACTATACTACTTCTGTTTTCATTTTTTTGAATCCCCAAAGCTTATGCTTAAAGTAATCTCGTGACTATCATTAGGCAGATCAGATGCGGGAGCAGAAAAACTGTACAAGTAGCGAACATTTAAATAATTGTTCAGCTCCATTCCCCCCAGCAGGGTGATGCCATTGTTTTGTTGCCATATTATCCCTCCCAAAAACTTTTGTTGATACTTGGCCTCTAAACCAACCGATGTCAGGTTTTGAAAGTCTTTGTGATAATGATAAAACAACTTGGGAGTCAAACTCAAGTCCAGGTTGGGTTCCAAGGTATACGCCAATGAACCAATCATATAATCCCAGGGACTAAAAGTGTCTTGAGCATCGCTGGGACTTAGAAATGGGCCAGGAACCACAAATTTAGGAATAGCCCAACCTACTCGAAGTTTAGCTACCTGATAGCCTAGCCCTACTCCCCCATCAAACGCAGCATTACTTCCATTTTGTTCAACAGCCAATGGATCATCAGGGTCGTCTAATTTACTGGCATCAAACAAGTTGTAAGCAATCCCTAGGGACATCCCAAAAAACAGAAAGCTTTCCATGCCTAGCTCCAGACGATAACCTGCAGTTACCTGTGTAGATAAACTATTGATGGGTCCCTCTGTAATATTGATGATTTTCGCTCCAATGCTGGCCTTGGTTTCACCCAAGGGCTTTTCAAAAGTGAGGTTGGCTACTGTAGGTGATCCGCTAACACCCAACCACTGTTTTTTAAACCCTACAAATAATTGGCTTACTTCCTTGCTGCCGACCCAAGCAGGATTATAAATATATGAGTTAAAATAAGCTTGGTTTTGAATAGGAGCAACTTGCGCCAGGGAGTTTTGAATAAATAAACAAGATATAATCAGGCTTAAGCTTCTGAAAAAGTATTTACTCATGGTTTGTTTTTATTAAAAAAAGCTCGGAAAGTAAACAGGTACAATAGGTTTTCATAAAGAAGGTGGGTGCTTCAAGTTGCATTGTCACAAAATGCTATATCATCTCAGAAAGAATACACCCACCCGTGGTTAGCATCACTTTTCCCTAAAAAAGGTCGTTTTATCTTATCAAAGTAACAAATCCACTTTTTGCCTCCTTTAGACCGCGATTATTGGTAATAATGTTATAGTAGTATACTCCCGAAGGCAAGGGCTTTCCTTGGTTGGTACCATTCCAGGGGCCTGTGATGGTATAGTTGTCGCTTTGGAATACTACCTGTCCAGCCCGGTTAAATACCTTGATTTGGTGTTCAGACGGCAATCCATCTATTTGCCAGTAATCATTCCTTCCATCATTGTTAGGGGTAATGATGTTGAATGGACGAAATTCATTGTTTGTACTTACTGAGTTTGTAGGTACCGGCGGAGGCTCCACAGTGGCTCCTGTACCATCTAAATTGAGCCACTTAAATCCATTGACTGTAGTGATTTCACGCAATTGTATCGAGTCATGCAGTATTGATAGTTGTTCTGGTGCACTATTGGAAGCAAATGCAAAGGAGCTTCCCCCATTGGTCTGGTCTTTCTTCAATAAAATGGTGGCGTATCCCTTCTCGGGGTGTTGCAAATAAACAATTACTTCTTCGTCATTTTCGGTAAATCGTATATCCAAGTCGGCCGTTCCCTCATCTTTAGCCTGGATTACATGCAGAAAATATTCCTTCGCATCTTTAGTTGATTCTATCTGTAAACGGTGCATGTACTGAAAATACTCACTGTAAGTATCTTCTGGAATGATTGTTACTTGTGGATTTTCGGGGAGTAATGTGGTAATATTTACCGTTTGCCCAAAATGAGTAGCACTATGGGTCTTCCCGTTCTTTTGGGGAGTGCCCATAAGGCGAGCAATCCAGGTTTTTCGAGGATCATTACCTTCAGTAGATTGTACCCCATCAAATACAATAAAAGCATCCAGTGGCTTCACAAAAATGGTTTCTCTTACAAAGGAAGACACATGCTCGTTATAATACCTAATGTTGTCGTTTTGGGACTTATAATTACCTGTAAGGTCAACTGTAGTATAAAAAAACAATGAATCGCTTTGAAGCCTTAACAGCTTAGATTCATTCATCTGAAAAGCCTGTCCTTCTCCTCCAAAAAGCATTACATTGTGCGCAATAGATAAGTCAACATTGGCATCGTCATTATTTTCATAATTAGGTATTTTGCCCAAAGCACTTCCTTTTCCTCTTCCGGCAGCCTCAGGCAATACGGTACGCCCCTTTCGCCAAATCTGAAAGCCGCCTGCATCTAAATGGGCATGTCCTCTCAAACCATGGTTATTGGTCTGTTGAAAGACTACCATCATATCCTCTCCTTCCCAAGTATTGGTAGACAATGAATACAGGGTACTTTTTGCTCCACCTGGAGGTATAAAGTCTTGAGGCAGGTTTTTTAAATCAATTGTAGGCCCGTTTGGCTCATATAAATACTCTACATATTTTGGTGGATAATCTCGTGACTCATTGGTTTTATTAAGCCAGGCTCTGGCATATTTTTCTATGGTAGAACCTGCCCAATACATCGTCGCAAACATCATAAATCCACGTATATCAGTCGTGATACTATTGCGAAATTTATAAGCGTGTTCCTGCCAATTATTAGCATCTCCATACGAATACGCTCTATAACTGTAATTATCATCACCATTGGCTTCTCTTAAACCATAAGCCCTGGTAGGCGTGGTATTGTAAATCTGAAAAAACACCGCCCTTTTAAAAAACGTCGTTTCTTGCAGAATGTCTAGCCCCATATTTTTTAGGGTGCCCAATACCGGCAACAAATAACCCACTGCATAATGCGCATAATCATTGCCTTGCGGAGAGATGCCGCTGTTGTTTACCTCATTGTAGTACTCCAGTAGCTTAGTCAGGCGTACATCTACCCCATGTTCAAGGTATTCCAAGGCTTTGGGGTCGTCACCATAAGTAGCAATGGCATACAAAATATTATTGCGCAAATACCCTTGGTTATAATTGTTTTGAGGAAAGTCAGGGGTTCCCCACCTGGTTTCATTATTCCACCTATTGAAGATAAAGTTCATATGGCTGATGTAATCGCTCCTTTCCTGAGCTGTAAACTCATCGCGGCACCAATCATACACTACAATAAATTGTTCTCCATACCACCTGCAAGAATTACAAGATACCGAATTACCATTGCTTTCATTGAGCACTTCAGTCATCTTGTATTTTACCCATTCTATGGCGGTTCTCGCTGAAGATTTATCTCCAGTAAGCAAATAATGAAGGGCCAACTCAAATGGGGCTTCTGATTTATAGTGTAAGGTGCTTATATCAGCGGCAGAAGTACCATAACCAGTAGGTACAAATGTTTCGCCAGCATTATACTTAGCCTTGGCTTTGGCAAGCATCTCTTGGTTAAACCATATTCGGGGATGTTCATTGGGTATTTGTATGCGTTCCGAAAGCTTTTGTTGTCCAAATCCAGTAATGAGCAATGTACAGGACAAGCATAGAGTTATCAGTAAAACTTTGTGATTTAAGTTGTATAGCATCTTGTATGGTAGGTTTTAATGGCTAAGCACTGAGTTTTAGTTAGCCCAAAAAAGAAATACGCGCATCAGAAGCAGTTATTTGAGTTTAATTCGATCTGATTAAGACCAGACTAATCATCAATACTCCTGTTTTGATGCTATAAATGTAGTATGCTCAATTGGTCTGGCGAGTATGCAAAATGGATTACATATTATGGAAAGAGAACTATTGCCTGTAATGCGTCCTGCGGTATTGGCGTGGAGAGCACCCAAATTTTGATTTAAAGGTAGCGGAAAAGTTGTTGGCATAAACATAACCTACCTTTTGAGAAATTTCATCCAAAGGCATATCAGTATTGGTCAATAAATGGATGGCAGTTTTAAGTCGGTAGCTTTTTAAGTATTGTCTAATAGTGGTTTTGAACAACTTCTTAAAACCTGTCTTAAGCTTGAACTCATTGAGACCAAATTCCTTACAAATTTGGTTAATAGTCACATTTTGGGCTTGATTTTTTTCTAAGTAAGCTTTGATCCGGTACATTTTCGAAAAATCTTCAAAAGATAAATCGGGCACTGTCACTATCTGCTGGTCAAGCAAAAAGGTCAAAATACCACTGAGTTCCACTGCGTTGGTTTTTACCCAAGGCAAATGGTCTACTCCTTGTGGCATCAACAACTGAGCGCCTTTGATATGTTGTTGCAAATAATGGCTATGCGCTGCAGAAATAAGGCGATCGTCTTTACGATGCAGAATAAGTACTGGAACAGTAATTTGTCCAAGACAATGTCTTACATCGATCTTTTGGGTCATTTCTAAATCCGATTTAGCTGTGCTAGGGCTAGCACTTGCTCTTAAAAACTTCGCCCAAGCGTATGGCATACCTGCGTAATGCATAATACTAGGGGCCATGAGGTCAAGGCCATTGGGTTGTCCCCAGTCAGCCAACAACTGCTCTACAATACGCGCACTTTCTACTTGCGATTGACCTATTGGGTAATCATCGGTTTGCGTAAGCTTTGCAAAGCCACCCGATACAATCATTTTCTCTACTTTATCGGGATAGTTGGCCGCAAAATATAATGCAGTAGCGGCTCCTTCGCAATACCCTAAAAAACTTGCTTTGTTGATATTTAATGATTGCATAATGGCCTTGATATCCTCAATGCGATCTTCCATATGATTTGGAGCGGTTTTGTCTGATAAACCCAACCCGCGCCTGTCATAAATGATCACTTTGGTAAAAGAAGCAAGGTAAAGTATCCAGGAAGGGAACTGATGTAGGTTCCAAATTTCTTCAATATTGGAAACCCATCCAGCAATAACTATGAGGTTTTGTGGGCCTTTGCCAAATTGTTGATAGGCAATATTTATCCCATTATCGGTAACAGCGTATTGAGTATCAGGTGCTTGCATAAAGTTACTAGAGTATTATTTCTTACCTTGTGTTTCTCTCAAGAAGAGCCGCTATTTAGATCATAATACATTTGTAGATGTCTGTATGCCAGCAGCAAATCTCTTATTAAAAAAACAAAGGCTTAACCTTTTAAAATAAAAATATACTCCAGCGAAGAAAAGCAGGAAATTACTCAAATTCAATACGACAAAATACCGATAATATGCTTTGAGTTCGCTTAAGGAAACCAGAAATTTTATTACCTTCTGGCTTCCTGTTTAGCTACCTGGCTAATGCTTCTCGCGCTTTTTTGGGTAAAAAGTTTCAAAAGCTTCGTACACTGCCTTGTGTAAAATGGTGGCGTGGTCTTCGGTAAGGATGGGCTTGTAATAAACCTTTAGGTGCTTGTTACCTGAATTTTTAATGGCGTTGATCAATTGATCGGCTACCTTGTGCATCACAGGGTGTTCCTTCCCTAGAGACACATACACTCGCTTTTTTAACTGTTGTTTTTCTTTGAGATACTTGGCCGCAGTATTGACCAATGCCATTTTGCTCCACCAAAGCGACGGACTCACAATGATGTAGTCATCAAACAGGTCAGGTTTTTTCATCAAAAACTCGGTAGCCAGCAAACCTCCCAAAGATTGCCCAATAATGGTTCGTTTGCCATTGGTTTTATAATTTTTTTGGATCAATGGAATCACTTCATTGGCTACATAAGCTATAAATTTGGGGGAACCACCCGCTTGTGGCAGGCGTTTTTTCTCGGCGGCATCAGTAGTAGGGTGGGTAAAATCACGGTAGCGTGACTTCCCTTTGTTGGCAATACCCACCACGATAGACTTGGGTAATAAATCGTACATATTCATAAACTGGGCAAGTCCAGCAATGTGCGGAAAGTCTTCGTGAGCAGTGCCATCCAATACATAAATGGTAGGATACGTTTGCACCGAATCGGGATGGTACCCATAAGGTAAATAAACATTCAATACTCTATTTTCACCCAATGCCTTGGAATCAATTTCTTCCACAAAGGCAAAAGGCATTGTTTTTTTGTTGGCAAATCGTTTGTCCATTTTTTGAGCTTTCACTATAAAAGTTGCAAAAAGCAACACGAGTGCAATCATTGGTTTCTGTATCATTTCTTTATCGCTTTACATAAATCAGATCCAATGAAGAACAAAACAAAAAATGAATTAATCAAACATTGATTTGCCAACAACACCAGCAAATAGTGTATAACTATTTCTTTACTTCAGGTGCTTCGCAAAAAAATCAAGAGCCATGGTGCTTACTTCGTTATGAATAGCTGCGCGATCGACTCCTGGCAAATCCACCGTAATGGCAGGAGCCACTTTTTTTCCAAAGGCAGTCGCTTCATTCAAGAAAATATAGTGATTCACCTTGTCTCCTAATAAGTGAAGTCGACTCGTCGAAATCAGGCGATGGTATACTTGTGCATTTCCTTTAACAGGGGTATTGGTATCGCCTCTTCCGGCTACAATCAAAATAGGGGCAGTGATTTGCTTTGTTTGTTCTTTGGTATGAAAGCCAAAGCCAATGGCTGGAGCCATCACAAAAAAAGCTTTGATGCGATTGTCTTTTACTTTGTCTTTGTACTTTTTATAAGAATTGACTATTTGTGGATCAGTATCAAAATCAATTTTTTCATTGGTCTTAGGGAACTCAGGAGGCATTTCTCGCCCCTTTTCGCCCGTGTGGTGCGCACGATCTACATAACCGCCTGCCAAGGCAATGTTGGTATAGCCCCCCAGCGAAAAGCCCACTCCCCCAATGCGTTTTTGGTCTATTTGTTTGCCAAAAGTACCGTTTTGAAGTACTTGGGTCAATACAAACTGAATGTCTATTGCCCGCTCCCACCACTTTACAAATTCCCGAGGTAATTTATGGAAAGTATTGTTGCCATAATGATCAACCGAAACTACGATATAGCCTTGTTCTACTAGTTTTTCAATCATCCAAGTCAACGAAAAGCGATTACCACCAGTGCCATGAGAAACCAATAGCAACGGAAACTTACCCTTTGCCAGAGGAGCATCTTTTGATGTGTTCAAAGGCTTAAACAAGGCTTTGTTATTTTGCTTGCGGCTGGGTTTCTTAGGAGTCAAATTGGTAGGATACCATATTTCGGTTAGCAAAGGGCGTTTACGCGATTGGTCTACATATTTGATGGATTTTTGGCCTATAAGATATTGAGCTTGTGCAAATGATGTTTGTACCATCAAAAAAGCAACAATTAAAAAAGTATATTTCATGGGTATTCAATGATTTGGTTTAGTACCTTAAGTCACCTTGACTTTTATTAGCACTGCCAAAATAGCAAATACATTTCCAGTCAAGTATTTCGCTCATCACCAAAGATAAGCAGGACAGGCAAGGTAGGCTTTATCAGCAGGTTAATTCATTGATTATGAAATATATGCCACTAGAGAGAAACTGTTTATAATTATTTTTATAAAGCAAATATTAGATACAAAACCTGTTCAAAAACGATCGTTTTTGTTCATCAGTGAACATTTTTATAAGAAACCACCTTCCTTTAGCAAATCCCAGAATGTAGTAATCGAGTCACCATATCTCAAAGTAGGCAAAGTTCTTACATTCTCTTTTTGATCAATTTGATCTGTCCACGATGATTGGATTCGTGCTCACATACGTGAAACCACATCGCATAATTATTTGTGGGTTTGCCTCCAAAACCACGAGGGATTTGTTCCATCAACCATTGGTCATCCCGTTTGACAAACTCTTTTTTGGTGTGGTCTCTCACCTTTTTAAGTATGTCTAAATAATATTTGATGTTGTGGCCTTTGATCTTGTTTCTGGCTTTGGAACCTAGATTTTGTGCCAATGCCCATTGTTCGTCCCATTCTTTGCGGGTTTTGGCATAATTGGCCTTATATTCCCCAAAAGTACTCATTTGGTAGGCGCGTTCGGTAGATGCCAAATGGTATAACATAGCTCCGATCGAGTTAGATTCCTCGTCCATTTGAAAATCTAACTGTTTTTGGGTGAGAAATTCCACCGATTGCACCACCCAATGACGCATCATGTTCATCATTGAAAGCAAGGTGCCTACTTGTGGACTGTAGCCTTTCATAGGGCCTACGATATAAAGGCTTTCGTTGTCAGAAGTTGGAAATGATTCTGAAGGCAAGAAGCCATTGGCATTGGCAACCAACGAAGTAGTTGTAAGCATACTCGCAGTCAGTAGCGACGATTTCTTTAAGAAGTTTCTGCGTTGATTCGTTTGGTTTTTCATGATAGTAGGTTTGGTTTTAAGGTTTGACGGTTTTATCTAATACGCCAACCAGTGCTTTTACTTTTTTCTTTACCTGAAGATAGTACATTTCCAGCACCCGACGATTGGTTTCAATTCTCAATAAATAACTCAGTAATAGGTTTTTATCTCTCAGGTTTAACTCCAGTGGCTGCTTCATGCTCTTGAGATTCCCTTTTTTATCAAATATCATAAAATCAGCCAATATATCATTGATTCGGTGGTAGTAGGTCTGGTTAAACTGAATTTCATAATAATTCTCCTCTAGCTTCTCCAAAATCTCATAATTATAATCATACAGCGCAATTACCTGTACTCGCAGCGAGTCGTTACTGATAAATTCCAAACCTTTAGATTTGAGCGCCTCATACCCTGATTTATTTTGAATAGAGATATAATCCCTCAATAATGCATAATAATAGCCACCCAATGAATCATCTGCGGCTGGTTTTTCCAGCAACAATCGTCTGAAATATTGACAAGCCTTAATTCCAGATCGATGCCCAAAAATATTTTCTTCCAAATCCTTTAAATCTAGTTTAAGGCCGTTGCGAATTTCTATCAAGATTTTGCGCTCAGATTGATAATCGCGACGATTCTCATTCCATTTGCTCAAGCCAAAAGCCAGGGTTACCCCGATAAAAACCGAGATAATTTCAAATACATAGTTACTCCAATGATTTTTTGTGGACATATAAATACTTGCTACTGATTTACATTATTATCAAACCCAAAATAATAAAAAAATCCCCCTTCTCAATCAAAGACTGAAAAGAGGGACTTTTTTGGGGTATCTCTTTTTTAATCTATACTTTCAATCGGGAATAACTGAATGTTTAAACGGGTAAGTGCATTAAAGTATTCCCCGACTTCCTTCATATCCATATCATCATGTTCGTACACCCATTCTACTTTTACCGGGTGTTGTTTTTCCATCAACTTTTCGAGGGTTTCTAGCAAGCGCATAATGATCGGATTGGTTCCAGTATTGAAATACAAAAACTTAAATATCATTTTGGTGTTACTAGCCGATGGGTTATCCACGTATACTCGAAGATAAGTAAGTACTTCGCGGTAATACTCATCTGGATGTTCTGGCATTGAGGTACCTTTCACCTCAAATACTCCATCGCTAAAGTTGAAATCAAGTTGAGGCCCTTCGTCGGTTTCCT
>DMXI01000003.1 GCA_003483885.1 Microscillaceae bacterium | reverse complement strand
GTTTTACATTTTTAATTTGAAACAGTTTTTCACTTAGCAACGCGCCCCTTGTTCCTTAATCCCTGCTCCTAAATCACGCTTCGCGCTAACTTTTAGTTTTTCACTTAAAAGCCGCTCTTGCTCCCTGATCCCTGTTCCCCTCTACGCTTCGCGTCATTTTTCATTTTACGTTTTACATTTTTCACTTATTTTTTCCCTAGCTTTACGCCAAATTTTTACCCCATAAGACTTTATAGAATTAAACCATTATTTCAGGAATACTTTATGAATACAGTAGACCAATACAATTTTGCGGGAAAAAAGGCATTGATTCGGGTTGATTTTAATGTCCCTTTGAATGATGCTTTTGAAATTACTGACGAAACACGCATTAAAGCAGCATTGCCTACCTTACAAAAAATATTGAAAGACGGAGGAAGCCTTATTTTGATGTCTCACCTGGGCCGCCCCAAAGACGGATATGCGGAAAAGTTTTCGTTGAAACATTTGGTAAAACCTTTAAGTGAAAGATTATCAACCGAGGTGAAGTTTGCCTCAGATTGTATTGGTGAAGAAGCGGAGCAGTTGGCCGCTGGCTTGCAAAACGGAGAAGTATTATTGCTTGAAAACCTTCGCTTTCATAAAGAAGAGAAAAAGGGCGATCAGGACTTTGCTCAAAAGTTGGCCAAGCTTGGCGATGTGTATGTAAACGACGCTTTTGGAACGGCTCACCGAGCCCACGCTTCCACTTCAGTAATTGCCCAGTTTTTTACTGATAAAGTAAGTGGCTATGTGATGCAAGCAGAACTAGACAATGCCCAGAAAGTATTATCTAGCGCTCAAAAGCCTTTTACAGCCATTATGGGAGGAGCTAAAATCTCAGACAAAATCCTGGTAATCGAACAATTGCTAGACAAAGTAGATAATTTGTTGATTGGAGGGGCTATGGCTTATACCTTCTTTAAGGCTCAAGGTGGTGAAATCGGCAAGTCTTTAGTAGAAGACGATAAATTGGATTTAGCGCTTGAGCTCATCAATAAGGCCAAAGAAAAAGGGGTAAACCTGGTATTGCCTGAAGATTCTGTAACGGCCGATGATTTTAACAATGACGCCAATAAAGAAGTGGCTAATAACCTCACCATCAGAGAAGGATATATGGGCTTGGATATTGGAGCCAGTGCCTCTACCAAATTTGCTCAAATCATTGAAGACTCTAAGACGGTATTGTGGAATGGCCCTATGGGAGTGTTTGAAATGCCTAACTACGCCAATGGCACCATAGCGGTAGCCAAAGCAGTAGTAAAAGCAACCGAAAACGGAGGCTTTTCGCTTATTGGTGGAGGAGATTCAGCTGCGGCTGTAAACAACCTCGGATTTGGCGATAAAGTTTCTTATGTATCTACTGGTGGTGGTGCTTTGCTTGAGTATATGGAAGGCAAAACGCTCCCTGGTGTAGCTGCTTTGGAAGCTTAAGACATTTCTTTTGTCAGAAGAAAAGACTACTTTGTAACAAATTATGCTGTTATTTGTTATGAGGTAGTCTTTTGACTATTAAAAGTTTAAAGTCATACATAACCTTTGATTATGTTAAGTATATGAGAAAAATTTTAGGATGGGTTCTCTTGCCTTTTTTTGCAATTGCATTTTTAGGCTCTCTTGTGTTCTTTGAATTAGTTCAACGAGTGGCTTATTTTGGTTTTGGCTACCAAACCCACAAACGGTCTATAGATGCGCTTCAATTATGTTTGATCAATTCGCTAAGAGTAGTAGGCACCCGATTTCGTACTAAACGCCTACCCCAAAAGCTTCCTACTGATCGTCCTCTCATTATTATCTCCAATCACCAAAGTATGTTTGACATACCGCTATTGATTTGGATTTTCCGCCGAAATCACCCAAAATTTGTTTCCAAAAAAGAACTGGGCAAAGGGATTCCTAGTATTTCTTTTAACCTTAAGTATGGAGGATCGGTATTGATAGACCGCAAAGACCGGGAGCAAGCCACCGCCAAGATTGGTGAACTGGGCCAATACATAGAAAAACACAATCGCACGGCCTGTATTTTCCCAGAAGGTACTCGTTCACGTGATGGTGCTCTGAAACCTTTCAAAACTACTGGAATCAAAACTTTGCTACAGCACGCACCTTCGGCACTGGTAGTGCCAGTGGCTATCTCAGGTTCGTGGGAGTTATTAAAATACAAACTGAAGCCTCTTCCCTTTGGGGTAAAATACCAAACGCAAGTACTTGATCCAATTGAGCCTTCGCAATACTCAGCAGATGAAATTGTACAGATGGCCGAGTCACGTATTCGCAAAGCAATGGGCCAGGAAACCCCCGTTCTCTAGGGTTTGGGCATTTGTCTCTCTTAGAGAAACCTTGTATGGGGATTGCGTAACAAACCTGTAAAAAATTTTGTGTAGATCGGTTTTATAGATTTTATTTGTTGCAAATGTTTGCATTTTGATGCAACAATTAATCATCACTATTCAAATTATACAACTGCTTATAAAACGCTTTTACTTAGACTATTTTCAGTGAAAGTATAAACACTCTTTTGAATATGAACAAAGTAATTAAACTATTCTATGCAGGCCTATTCTTATCGATGTTTGCAAACTATTCATCTGCATTTGCTTTTAAAATCGCACCTTTTAGTCTAACTATTTCTTCGGATGCAGTGATTAGTTACTCAGATGCCCCCTCTTTGACTAAGACTATGGGGGAAGATACACGGAGCGCAAAACGAGCTGAGAAAAAGAGAAAACAACTCCTTCGGAAACAACAAAGAGCCAAAAAATTCTTAAAGTCTCGAGTAGGCAAATGGCTTATCAAACGTGCTATCAAAAAGCAGGAACGCCGCGAGAAAAGATGGCAACGCAAATATGAACGTAAAAAGAAACGTTGGCTGGCCAAAGGTAAAGACATTACAAAATTGAAGAAGAAGCAAAGAAGAGGAAATGTAAGAACGGGAGTTTTGTTATTGATCATTGGTGCTTTGTTCTTTTTTGTTTTAGGAACCTTGAGCCCATTCGACATCATAGGGATCATAGTAGCTGCCTTAGGGCTTTTTCTCATTTTGTTGTATTTGTTGACCTAAAGGTTTGTTAAACAGTTTTTTATCCTTTTCTTGTAGTTATTTCTTCAGATAAAAGTTGTAATATTTTAACTCTTTATTCAAATATGAAAAATTTCCTATTATCTGTTATTTTAGGAGTATTCGTTGCATTGCCAGCAATGGTTAGTGCTCAAGACGAAGCCATGGCTGAGATACCAACCAGTACCTCTATCGAGGCTAGCAACGAACATATGGTATCTACAATTGTTGAAACTCCTAAGGCAGTAGTTGCTCCTGTAAAAGAAGTAAATGCTCCTGCCAAGATAAAAACCACAAAGCCATTATCTAAAAAAGAAGTTCGTGCCCTTAAAAGAGCCGAGCGTAAGGCACGCCGTCAGGAACGTCGTGTAAAGCGAGCAAAGAAGTTTTTGAATTCTCGTTTGGGCAAATGGATGATCAAAAGAGCCATTAAAAAAGCCAACAAACGCAAAGAAAGATATCAACGCAAAGCTTTGAAAGCCGCCAAAAAAGGGAATAAAAAACTACAACAAAAATACGAAAAGAAAGCACTTACTGGTAACCTAAGAATTGGTATTATTTTATTGGTAATCGGTCTGATTTTGAGCTTTTTCCCAATTCTTAATATCATTGGGTTAATTCTTATTTTAGTAGGTTTAGTATTTATTTTACTTGCGCTTTTATAGCATAAGCACGAGTATTTTACATATATTGCCTAAAGGCTATATTCAGTAATGGGATATAGCCTTTTTTATGTTTGCTTTTACTGTAGAATTCCAGAATTTTAGCAATAAATATTGAAATGAAAATCCTAAAAAAAATATTCAAATACCTGGGAATACTCATCCTGCTATTGGTAGTGGCCTTTTTTGTGTTTACTGCTTTTCCTAAATACAACTATTTGCGCAAAGCGATATATTATAATCTAGCCGACATAGACGATTACAAAATATTTGACAACCGTACCATCAAAGCCGGAAAACACCAGCCCTGGACAACCACCAAAGACTATAACAAGAAAGCACCCTCCAGCACTAGTTTGCAAAAAATTGAAGGGTATGAAACGGTTTCTTTTTTGGTTTTACAAAACAGTAGCATCAAGTACGAAAAGTACTGGAACAGCTATAGTGACTCTTCTTGGTCTAACTCATTCTCAATGGCTAAAAGTGTTATCTCGCTCCTTATTGGCGCTGCTATTGATGAAGGAAAAATCAAAAGTGTTGACCAAAAAGTGGGTGATTTTTTACCTCAATTTAAAGAAGGGCTCAATAACCAGCTCACGATTCGCCACCTGCTTTCTATGAGCTCGGGACTCAACTGGGACGAAGATTATGCAGGGCCAACTTCTATGACTACCATTGCGTATTATGGCAAAAATTTGGAAAGATCGGTGAAGGAAATGAAAGTAGTGACTACCCCTGGCAAAAAAAATATATATCAAAGTGGTAATACTCAGGTGCTGGCTTTCGTATTGGAAAAGGCAACTGGTAAAACAGTGGCTGATTATGCCTCAGAAAAACTATGGAAACCTTTAGGTGCCAAACATGACGCACTTTGGTCTTTAGATAAGGAAAATGGACACGAAAAAGCCTATTGCTGTTTCAATAGCAATGCCCGTGACTTTGCCCGTTTGGGCCAGTTGATATTACTGAATGGCAAATGGCAAGGACGCCAGGTGATTTCTGAAAAATATGTCAAAGAAGCTACTACCCCCGACAAAAGCCTAATTGCTGAAGATAGTAATGAGGCTAATAACTACTATGGCTATCAATTTTGGATTTTAAAATACAAGGGCAACACTATTCCTTATATGAGGGGGATTTTAGGACAATACATTTTTATCATTCCCGAGAAAAATGCAGTTGTGGTACGCCTGGGGCATAAAAGAGACCCTCAATATGGAGACTATCAGGCACCTAAAGATGTGTATGCTTATTTAGATGCTGCTTTTGAGATATTAGATTAATTTTTAGGCACTATTGCTCTTATGGTTAAATGGTTCCGCTGCGCTGGTGGTTGCATTGCTAGCTCCTTCGGCTGCGCTCAGGACAAGTGTTTCGCTGCGCTTATTGTTACATTGTTCTATTGTTCCGCGATGCGTTGCGAAACAATGGAACAATCAGCCGAAGGCGGAACAATGAAGTAATAGACGAAAACGTAACAATGATGCACATTACAAAAGGTGATTTTTTGCTTTCTGATGATAAGAGTCGGTTAGATATTGAGGTTATCCATCGTTTTCTGACCAACTCTTATTGGGCAAAAGGTATCTCTCGGGATATTGTAGACAAATCTATCCAACATTCACTTTGTTTTGGGGTTTATAAACAAAGCCAACAAGTAGGTTTTGCCCGGATCATTAGCGACCAGGCCACTTTTGCCTATTTGGCCGATGTTTTTACTTTAGAAAGTGCCCGAGGCAACGGTTTGGCCAAATGGATGGTAACGAATATAAAAAAACATCCTGATCTACAAGGTTTACGCCGATGGTTATTGGCCACCAGTGATGCCCATAGCCTCTATGCCCAATATGGCAACTTCACTCCTATTGCCGATCCGAGTATTTGGATGGAAATAAGAACACCCTATGAATAGGTGAAGTATTGCTTTGGTACATCACTAATTTAGTAACTCAAAAAATCACCTATGAAAATTTCATCAAAACTACATTACTTAAGTCTGCTACTGGTTATATTTTTTGTAAGCTGTAACCGAAAAAATGATGAGCAGGTTACCCCTTCTTTTCAGTACCTGGTAGAGAGTACCCAACTTGGAGAGTTTGACGCCAACAGTATCAAAGCACGTTATGCAAATGATCCAACCATCTCTCCGTTTTTGGCGATTTTACCTTTAAATACAGTTCGCGTCTATAGAATTGTATACAAAACAACGGATGTATCAGGCAATGAAATCAACGCTTCAGGGGCATTGATTTTTCCTGCCGAAAATAAGCCTTACGCTTTGATTAGCTACCAACACGGAACCATCATAGCCGAGAGCGAGGCCCCCTCTAATTATCAGCCTAACAGTGAGGCTTATGATGCTGGAACTTTGCTTTCGGGGGTGGGTTATGTGGTAGCTATGCCTGATTACATTGGGTATGGTTCGTCCAAAGATTTGGAGCACCCATACGAACACGCAGCGTCTCTGGCTTCTACTTCGCGTGATATGATTAGAGCTGCTCGAGAGTTTTGCAGCGCCAATGGGGTTACTTTAAACAATCAACTTTTTCTGACTGGTTATTCTGAAGGAGGCTATGCTACGATGGCTTTGCATAAGCTACTCGAAGAACAACACCGTGACGAATTTACAGTAACTGCCAGCGCGCCTGGTGCGGGTGCTTATAACAAAACAGGATTTGCTCAGGATGTTGTGTCCCGCAACGAAAACCTCGAGTTTATCAATGCCTATCTTTGGGTGCTAGATACTTATAATAAAGTATATGGGCTCAATCGCCCCTTTAGCGCATTTGTAAATGAGCCTTATGCTACCCAACTCACCAACGCTGCCCCAACTATAGGTATTCAAACCATTGTTCCTCAAAATCCTCAAGTATTGTTTATGCAAAGTTTTTTAGATGGCATTAAAAACGGAACCGATACAGAATTACTCAACGCTCTGAAAGACAACGACATATACAATTGGACTCCCCAAGCCCCCATCCGTATGTTCCACGGTACTGCCGATAATTTTGTCCCGTTCTTTAACTCTCAAAATGCTTTGGATGCAATGCGCGCCAATGGAGTCAGCCAAGTAGAGCTTGTTCCTATCAATGGCGGAAATCATTTTACCAGTATTGCGAGTTTTACGTTGGGCGTATTTGAGTATTTTGGCAGTTTTGCGCAGTAAACTAAATTGTCACATTGTTTAATGGCCAAATGGTTTTACCTAAGCCCAAGCTTCCTCTAACCATTAACAATGGGGCAATATATCGAACAATTTATTTTTTCAATTCTACACTTTTTCTATTTTTGAACTAGTTGTCAATTATACCAACTTAAAAAATTTAGATTATGAAGTTTATCACTGAAATGACGCTGAAAAGAAGGTCGTTGTTGAACGGGTTGTATGCACTGGCGTTGGTGCTGTTTTTGGCCGCTTGTGGTGGTGGAGCCCAAGAAAACAACACTGAGGCAGATACGACTGCCAAACAAGACACAACTGCTACGGCCGATACTAACAAGGAAATGACTCGTGAGGACAAAATGAAGAAGGCATTTGAGGAAAACACCAAAGCCTACGCTGAAATCATTGGCAAATTGTCTAAAAAATGGAAAGAAGTCTCTTTTGAACACAAAGATGGTAAGATAGAAAACGTAGAAAAGGAAAACGATTTCTTGGTATTTAAAAGTGATGGTACTTTTGAGGAGTATTTCCATACCGACAAAAAAATTGAAGCAGGTCTGTGGTCTTTGGAAAAAGACGGAAAAGTAGTACACCTATTTTCTACTGAACACCGCGTGATGCAAGACGTAAGACGCGAAATCGTGGAATTGACTGCTGACAAAATGGTTTGGTTAGACAATACCAAAAAGAAATCTACTTTTAAATTGGCTGGCGAGTCTGGTGGAGATACCACTCCTACCTCTGACAGTACTAAAGTAGATAGCACAAAATAAGTTATTGCTGTTCAGTGGGTATTTTGATAATTTCCCACTACATATAAAAACCCCAAAATGAAGTGTTGCTTTGCTTTGGGGTTTTATGTTTAGTCGGAGCTCTTGCCTCTATAATGCCATGACACTTACCTCTATACTGCCATGACACTTGCCTCTATACTGCCATGACACTTGCCTCTATGCTGCCATGGCTCTCGCCTCTATACTGCCATGACACTTGCCTCTATACTGCCATGACACTTGCCTCTATACTGCCATGACACTTGCCTCTATACTGTCTCTTACAAAGCATCCAAGTTCAGGCATCAGTTTCTACATTTCTAACCCATCTTTCAGGATTAGAAATAGTGGTCACTAAATCTTTCCGTATAGAAGAATAGGTTGAAAACACGAAAAGCTGCTCAAATATTTACACAAGTAATACTAAACCTTACTGAAAATCTGTACAAGATCAGGTTGATTTTAAACTTCATGTCACCTCTCCAATTAAGCCGTTCATTTTTTTCTTCAGCAAAAAAAACGAACCAAAAAATGCCGCGGCTGTACCCAGTGTTGCCTAAACTTGCTTCACTACACCTCAACGGATTAAACTCGCTTCGCTCAAACAAGTAATCCGCTGCCCTTCGGGACGGCTTCGTTACTCAAGTTCTTAACGGCCACTGGGTAAGGCCGAGACCAAAGCTAACGCAACTTGTATGGATAATCGCAGAGGGTTGGTATAACACGCTCAGAAAAAACAAAACCCCAAAACAAAGCTTAGCTTCATTTTGGGGTTTATTTATTTTATAAAATTATAATTGGTCTTCCAACTAAACCATGGCAATCTCAAATTGTACCAAGTCTACAAACTCTCTCACACGACCTGCTACGGCTTCGTTGTCTAGTCCAATAAGACCATCAGTACCAAACTTACCTACGCAGAAAGAAGCCATCGCTGAACCATATACAATGGCACGCTTCATATTGTCGAATGAAATGTCGTTGGTGCTAGCCAAATAACCAATAAAACCTCCCGCAAAGGTATCTCCTGCTCCGGTAGGATCAAATACATCTTCTAATGGCAAGGCTGGAGTAAAGAAGATTTGCTTTTCGTGGAACAACAAAGCTCCGTGCTCACCTTTCTTGATGATCAAGAACTTGGGCCCCATTTCCATAATCTTCTTGGCTGCTTTTACCAATGAATACTCTCCAGAAAGCTGACGGGCTTCTTCGTCATTGATAGAGAGTACATCTACCATTTTCATGGTGGTTTTCAAATCATCTATAAATTGAGGCTCCATCCAGAAGTTCATCGTATCCATTACGATCAACTTAGGACGCTTGGTTAAGCGCTCAATCACAGTTTGTTGCACTTTTGGGGTAAGGTTACCCAACATCAAGTATTCACAGTCCTGGTAATTATCTGGAATAATAGGATCAAACTCACCCAATACGTTCAGTTCGGTTACCAAAGTATCACGGCTATTCATATCGTGGTGGTATTTACCATGCCAAAAGAAAGACTTTTCGTTTTCTTTTACCTGGATTCCCTCAGTATTTACACCGTGCTCTTTGAAAGTAGTCATTCCTTTTTCAGGAAAGTCGTTCCCTATAACCGCTACTACGTTTACGTTTTTGGTAAAGTAAGATGCTGATAAAGAAATGTATGTACCCGAACCACCAATGGTTCTTTCTGATATTCCAAAAGGGGTCTCGATGCTATCAAGGGCTACCGAACCAACAGTTAATAATGACATATAAAGTATATTATTATTCTAAAAATCTGAACAGTGGCGCAAAGCTAGGAGCTTATAGTGAAAAACGAAAAATTAAAAGTGAAAAATGGCGTGAAACGGTGTTAAGTGAAAAGCTAAAAGTGAAAAATGAAAAATGGGCGCGAAGCGAGGCTTTTAAATTAAAAATGTAAAACGTAAAATGAAAAATGACGCGAAGCGTGATTTAGGAGCAGGGATTAAGGAACAAGGGTGGCGCGAAGCGGATATAATTGATCAATTCATAATTGACTATCATATTTGCAAAACTTTGTCCTGAGCGAAGCCGAAGGAACTAATTCATAATTGACCATTCACCACTAATCACTCACCATTAAAAATTCATAATTCATCCATTCATAATTAAAATTAGCGTCCTCTGATCTGCTCTATGCAATCCCCCCCTACCGATTTAAAATTAACAGTATCGGCATTGGCTTCATAAAATGATTCGTAGGCTTTGATGGATTTTTGGAGGGCACAGTCACATACTGCATCAATTTGGGGTTTTGACAGTTGTATGTCTTTAGATTTGCGGGCTTCTTTGCAATATTTCAAAAACATTTGCTTGTCTTCGGGTATCCAGGCACCTTTTTTACTGGTAGGTTTACAGGCACTCAATCCACTGATTGACAAACAGATACTGGTAATTATGATAATTTGGAGTTTATTCATGAAGTTTATTTTCGTAATTGCCTCAATTGCTCGTTCATCTGCTTGAGTTGAATCAGCAAAGAATCATCTCGGCTAAATATTCCCTTTAAACCTTTAAAAATCTGTTTTTCCATTTGTCGGGGATCAAAAGGGCTATCATTCTGAGTAAAACCTACAATTGTTTCTTCTGGCTTGAGATAGTCTTGCTTGGAGGACTTTGCAAACGCCACTTCAATCATACTTTTGCCCATCAAGCCTTTGGGTTTGATGATGAATTGAGAACCACGGGGAATGTTAGTACCGTTGTTGATATCGATAATGACTCTTACCAACGAATCAGTCAAGTTTACCGCTTCTACCCGGCCTATTGCCACTCCTCTGGTTTGTACAATGGCATCGGTTGTTAGAAAGTTCACTTTTTGAAAATGTATTTCCAGTTTGTAATAATCCGGAGAGTTGATTCTCCAAACAAAACCGACCAGCATCACTACTGCCAGAAAAGCAACCAACCAAGACCTAAGTTTATCCATTGACTATTTATTTTTTAGTTTGTAGTTGGTAGTATTTAGTATGAGTACCATCCAACAACCATCTTTGTACGCTTGTCTTAGAAAGTAATCTTTACCAGTTATTTGTAATCCACTCCAAACCATTAGCTTCTAATTATTAATCAACTGATTATAAACACGTTACATTTTCAAAAAATCAGTTTTAGATGAGTAGTTGATGATGAGACAGCTGAGAGCCAATTGAGCCTGCGAAATCCCGATTTATCGGGGAAGCTAAAGGCCAAAAGCTGTCAAGAGCTACGAACTACCAGCTAAAGCAAAAATATAAATAAAACTTTAGCGAACAACTGATTAAGAGATAATATATGGTGCAAATATCTTTGCATTTCTTTGTAATATGCTATCCCAAATCCAACCCTTGATCATATACTAGTAATCGTTGACTCCAAGACGAAAGCCAATTACTATGATATCATCAGTTTGGGGAGTTTTGTAACCCATCCAGTCGTCCAACGCATTTTGCAACTCTTTTTGCTGTTCATCGCAAGGAAGTTTATGAATTTTTAATAGCAATTTTTTGAAACGCTTGAGCATAAACTTTCTTTCCTTAGGTCCGCCAAATTGATCGCGATAACCATCCGAAAACATATAAAACATGGTAGGTTGGCTCACAATTACTCGGTGCTTAGGATAAAAACGCTCTCCAGCTTCCCATTGTTGTCCTCCAATAGGATTCATGGCACCTCTTATCTCAAACAATTGATCGTTTTGAATATAATACAATGGGTTTTTGGCTCCCGAAAACTCTACACATTGGGCTTCTTTGTCTATCACACATAAGGCCATGTCCATCCCGTCCTGGTTGTCTGATTTGCCCTGGCGTAACGCATCTCGCACGCTCTTGTGTAGTTGGCTCAAAATCTCGTCAGGAGAGATAATTCCATCCAGCTTTACAATTCTATCTAATACATTGGCCCCCAGCATAGACATAAAGGCTCCTGGTACCCCGTGCCCAGTGCAATCTACAGCTGTAAAAACAATCTTCTCGCTTTCAAACCCTTTAAAAACCCGCTGCTTTCCTTCAAAAGTCGAGGTTTCTTCATACAAAGGCTTAGGGGCAGTTTTGGCAAACCAGTAAAAGTCGCCACTTACGATGTCTTTGGGCCGCCAAAAAATAAAAGAATCAGGCAAAGCCCTCTTCACTTCATCTTCGGCCGAAATCATCGCCGTTTGAATGCGTTTTGCATACAATATACTATCTTGGATTTGATAATTTTTGGCCTCAATGATGGCATTTTTACGCTCGAGAGAGCTATTAATAGAAGTGATTTCTTCGTTTTTGGCTTCAATGCTTTTCTTTTGCTGTACCAATTCCTCTTCCAGCACATTATGATTACGAGAACGACGAATCAAGACTTTTAGAATGCCTCGCATAATCTGGATATGATTCATCATCACTTCATAAAATACCTCTTGGTCGAGTTTCCAAAGGCGAGTACGTCGTAGCGTCGTTACGTCGGCCGAGCGTGGCTTGGTATCCAGCAAGGCATACTCTCCAAACACATTGCGGGTTCGGAGCACCACAAAGGTATAATCTCCATCGTGCACCCTTACCGCTCCATCTACAATAATGTACATAGAATCTCCTGGGTCACCTTTACGAATAATTTGGGTGTCCTTGGGGTGGTGTTCTTCAGTTAAAACTTTAGCAATATTTACCAATACACTTTCGTCGGTTTCGGCAAATACCTTTACAGTTTTAAGAATGGCTACTTTATCGGTAAATTCGTTATCTCCTACAGATTCTTGCATTGTACAATGCTACACAGTAAATGGTTAGACTTACGGTTTATCTTATTAATAGGTTCAAATATCAAAAAACCCTCCATGTTCTGCAAATATTCTTCAATTCCTTCCTTTTTGTTTCCGAAACCTCAACTTTTCTAAAAATATCATTTGCTAGCCTTAGCACACAAACAACTGATAATCAACACTTTAAAAATTTATTATTACGAAAAGGTTATTTTCTGTCTCCACTTTTGAAAACAACCAAAGTATTGAAATTTAAGAGGTGATCAAAATTCTAGACATTGACATCTTGAAGAAGCTTCTAAGTCGACTGATAAAAACGGGTTTGCAAAACCATCTCATAAACAGGTTTAGTAGAATGTTTACAAGTTAGCAAACATCACTATGAATAAAATTTAATTTGACAAGGATGACAAACGCTCATAATGAAATAGATCAACACACCATTGTGACTTGGCTGGAATCAAAGAAATACGATTTGGTACTGGCAAAGCATCAGCACTTTATCCGAAAAAAAGTGGTGGATTATATACAAGGTTTTAGGTATTATCATCAGTTTGAGAGTGATTTTTACCACGATGTATACATTTATTTACGTACCCAGTCGCTGCCCAGTAAGGCCTTTTTAGAAGCTTGTCGCACTCAAAATATGTTCAAGTTTTATTTGGCCAAGTGTATTCGCAACCGTTTAAACACACTTTTGTCCAAAGAAAGAGATAAACGTATGCATACGACTACTCTTGAGGGTTTATTGGGCAACCAGGATGATTTCCAAACCATAGAAACCGATAAATCACATACCATGGCCAAAAATGCCTACCGTTCTGATGCCGAATTTGAAGATATCAAACAACGGCTACATCAGCAGCTTCAAAGCATTTTGCACCAGTTTATCGACAGCTTGCCCCAAGTGGGCTACAAGTTGGTGCTGATGCTCAAAGTGCAAGCTCGGGCAGATGTGTACGAAGAAGACCTCCGCAGATGCTTTGGTAAGGTACGCTCTAAGGATACCAAAGCGCTCTTATCGCTTTTGAACGGCTCACAGTATCGCCAACAAAAAGACATTGGGCTTATTCAAAAATTAGCGCCTTACTTCAAAAAATACCGCAAAGAAAAAGGGGATGCAAAGGCTTTGCAACGTTGGGTAAACCAATACATTGCCGGAGATAAGTACACCAAAGGGATTATTGATCGGCTCACTATTAGCGATGCCAATTATGATTTCAAAATTCAAAGCAAGCGATGGTTTTTAGATTTTGTGTATGAGCATTTTAAAAACCTGGAAGAAGGAAAAATTCCGGAGGCATCCATTATTCCGATTTATTATAAAAGGGCACCGCAACCTAATACGCATCAGCCTTTAAAATTCCAACAGGGATAATATTCCCTCCTATCAATTATTAAAAAAGACTCAAAATATTTTGCTATATAATTATGAAAGGTAACGTAAAAAAAATTGCTCCTCAGTTTGTGGATCAAGACGGACACCTGACTGATTCGGGTATAAGCCTTGCCGTAGAAGCACGCTTACTCAATAAAATGCATAAACTGCCCAAAGAAATCAAAACTCACCTCGAAGAATGTGCTTCTTGCCAGATGAGGGTGGTTGACTTTCATCAGTTTATGAAAGACGAAGCAATAGAAGTTGCTTCCCCTCACCCATTTTTGGATAGAAAGCCTATTCAAAGTACGGTAAAAAGCATTGTTTCGAGCAAGTACTTTGTAGGCCGGGTGGCGGCAGTAGTGCTGCTGTTAATCACCGGATATTGGATGTTATTCAATAACACCAATGCTACTACTCAGTCAGGCGAAACAACGCCTATCGCTTTTTCTTCGCCATTTGATAAAAACAACATCGATGTAAAGTTCAATGCTTGGGAAATGGATGCTGAGAAGGGCAAAGTTTTCAAGCTCAAAAATGGTTCAAACATTCATGTACCTGCCAGTGCATTTGTAGATAAGTATGGGCGCCCAGTAAAGGGAAAAGTAAAAATTAAATACCGGGAATTTCATAACGCAGCAGATATCATTGCCAGTGGTATTCCTATGCATTATGATAGTGCAGGTACACGCTATCATTTCGAGTCGGGTGGTATGTTTGAGATTCGTGGTAACCAAAAAGGTGAACCAGTATATTTGGCCGATAACAAAGCCATTGATGTGAATTTAGTATCTTATAATAAAGACAAAAACTTCAATCATTATTACCTCGATGAAGGTACTCCCCGTCCTCAGGGTATGTTCAACAAAGCCCAAATTATTCCAGATTTACCTTTTATAAAAACTCAGCAAACCAAACAACCTCAGTGGAAGTTGTTAGGCCAGGCTAAAGCAAAACCCATTGCTCCTGCCGCTGATCAACAGACAAAGGGACAACCAGTGGCTGAAGTTAAAACACCAATCTTGGTTGAGCGAACAAAAGAAAAGCAGAAAGAGCGATTTTCTGATGGAACACCCAGAACAAATAATCAGGATAAGTCAGAAAAACGAGTATTGTCAGAGTCATCGGGCAACGAGAATCCACTCAACACCCAAAAAGAGAGTATAGCAACTACTAGTGGTGATTATTTCAAGCTGCAGTTTGCTTTAGATTATGAACCAGAACTGAAGCGTTTTCAATCAGTAAAATGGGATTTTGTAAGTAATGGTGACCAGTATAACCCTCAAGCCGAAGCGAATCGTTGGGTACTAAAAGAGCCTTGGCACAAAATTACGCTTACCAAGCTACCTTTTGGTTTTAAAACGCTCAAAGAGCATCGTAGTCCAGTGAAACGTGCCGAATATAGTCCTAATGGAAAGTACCTACTTACCCATGGGGCAGACAATACGACCAATCTATTTGATCGTCAGGGTAAATTATTGAAATCCTTTACGCAGGTAAAATTTGCCCAGCTATCTAAAAGCGGGCGGTACTTACTCCTGGTCAAAGGGCAACAATTACAACTATGGACTTTGGAAGGTCTCACTGTAAAAACCTTCCCTCAAAACAATGAGGTAAAAATGGCAGTGCTGTCTGATAATGAAAAGTACATTATTACTACTACACGTGAAGAGGTATCGCGAATGATAGACCTCACAGGCAAAGAAATCAAGGAGTTTAAAGAGGACTTTAAGTATGCGAGCTTTTCACCCAATGGTGAATATTTAGCCACCATTTCGGATCGAGACTTTTCGCTTAAAATTTGGACAAGCGAGGGTAAATATTTGCATCAACTAAAGGGTGAATACAATACCGTAGTATTTTCGGCTGATGGTAGTCACCTATTGACCTCTAGTGATCGTAATGCGGCTCAGCTGTGGTTTTTTGAGAAAAGTAATTTCAATACGATGTTGATGACCTCATTTAATCACCTGGCTAAGGTAAATACTGCGAGGTTCTCCAATGATGGGCAATTTGTTTTGACTGCTTCTAATGATGGAAGTGCCAAATTATGGGCTGTGTCAGGGCAACGTCTTAAGACTTTCAAAATTGAAAAATACAAATGGGTAAATGATGCGGTGTTTTCACAAGACGACCAAATGATTTTGACTGCGGGCAGCAATGGTACAGCCAAAATATGGAATACCAAAACGGGAGCATTGATGCATACCTTACGTGGCCATGAAAAATCGTTAAACGGCGCCGTGTTTTCACCTGATCAACAAGGGATTTTGACTTATTCGGATGATAACACGGTGATGATTTGGGATCGTTCGTTGAATAGTGAAGAGGTGTATGCAATGGACTTATCTAATATTGGTCCTCGCTACGAGCAGTTGTTTGAGGAAGCCAAACTGAAGTTTTATAAAAAAGAAATTAAGAGGCGACCAGTAAGGAAAAGACTTAAAAAGTTTTTTACCATCATTAAATTATATGAGTCTCCAATAGCCCAAAAAGATAGCTTGAAAGCGCCTTCCAGGCAATTGGCTAACCTAAACAAGCAATACACCAGTGAAGTAGAGGTTATAAAAGCACAAAAAGACAAGATTGCCAAACAACGCGATAAAATTTATAAGGAAGAACAGGCTGTGAGAAAACAAGAAGCTCAATGGATGCACAATTTCAGGGTGACTCGAATGGGCGTATGCAATATCGATCGTATCAGGCGATTGTTAAAAGAAGATACTCCTATTACTTTCGCAGCGGAGGTTGATTTGGGGAATCATTATACTTTCTACACTCGTTTTTATCAAATAACGGGCGTACAAAACACTGCAATTGTCCAATACGATCCTCAGGATTTAAGCCGCTTTGCATTTAGTCCTAAACAAGACAACCAATTGGTGGTGATTTTACCCAAAAACAAGGTGGCAGTATTTACCCCTGAACAGTTTAAGAAAATAGACTTGGAAAAGCTGCAGAAGGATCGACAATATTTGTTTGACTTAACCAAGGTTCATACAGTCAAGTCTAAGGAAGAATTTGATCGCTTGCTAGGGGTCGCTCCTTAGCCTGAAACTTCAAACAATTATTCTTCTAACAGTTATAAGAATACCTCACTAAGGATTTAGTGGGGTGTTTTTTATCTTACTTGGGGTTAGTAAAACGACGAAATAACCAAACACCCAACAAAAGATTAAGCACAAAGGCTAGTCCAATGTAAAGTTTCAAACGGAAGTTTTCTGCTTTTGAAGATTCCAACTGAGTAGCTATTTTTTGGTATTCTTTTGACCAAACTTTGGCGGGATCTTTCAGGTAACTACCAAGGGAGATTTTAAGATATTTAGAATGGTTATATTGGTAAAAGCTTGTATCAATTATAGCGGGATATTTAACCGGAAAACAAATTGTTGGTTTACTATCCCAAATAATAGAGTCTAAATCCAAGTAAAGGGGAGTAAAGTCATCTTGAAATTCATATAGCGTCATTTTCTTTGATGTTTGTACAGAACTTGGGGCTCTTTCATACCAAACACTGTTTGTTTGTAATTCGTAATTATCAAAGTTTCCTACTCTTTTGGCAAATAATTCGTCTTGAGCCTGTACTTGACTGAAAGTTATGCATACTATCAAGGTAAATAAGAAATGTTTCATCACGTATTTTAAGTTATATTGATTTTCTTGAACTGATGGCAGAAGAATAGACTAAAGAAAGATTAGTCTCTCACTCTGATCTTCCACAAAATTTTTCGGGTAAACTTTCTGAAATACAGTAAGATTGCTAGTAACATATTGAAGCCCAACCCTAAAAACAGGTAAAGTTTAAGGCGGTTATTCTGCGTTTGTAATTGGGTATTTTCTTTGGTAAGTACCTGATTTTTTTGTTTGGTATGCGCAAGTGCTATCTTCAGCTCTGCGAAGGCTAGTTTTTGCTCAATGGTGTTCATAGATACTTTATACTCGCATTTATGGGAATGTCGCCTTGCAATATTTTGTAGCGTGGCCCCCAGAAAGCAATCCAAGGTATTCAATTGCATCAGCTCTTCTGTCAGCTTTTCGGAATCTTTAGATAGAGTACTTTGGGAGGTTTGATGTGGCTTTTGATCTTTTAATTTACCATTCAAACCTCTAAACTTGCTTGTCACTGCACGCTCTTTTTCTTTCAATCGAAGGCTTAACTCATCTAACCTTTTGACAGCTTGCTTAATTTGCGGTTCGGTTACTACTTTTTGCGAAAAACCCGTACCCATCCCACCAACTAATAATGCCAAGATGAATACGAGTTTTATAGGTATTGAATGTCTGTTTTTCATACTCCAAAAGTTTAATCACTAAAATATACGAAGTTTTGAGCAATGTTTACCAATTCATTCGCTCTTTGAGCGAGGTAATGTGCGCCAGATGATGATCTCCGTGCCAGGCATACATCGCCAAGGCCTGTTTCAAAGAATATTCCTGGTTATATTCAGGGTGAAAAAAAGTACGGTTCCAGCTCGCTTCATCCAGCGAACGTAACAGGTATACCAAGCGCTGGTGTACCGTATCCAAAATTCCCAGAGATACTTCAGGTGGTACATCGTTGAGGTATTCCAGGGTAGTCCAGGCTTTTTCGTCGTATACTTTAATAGTGGGTGCATCTTCGGTAAGCCCCCACTGAAACCGAATATAGGCGTTCATATGACTATCGGGCACGTGATGAATGACTTGAAGTACAGTCCAACCTTCGGGACGATAAGGAGTGTGGAGTTGCTCAGAATTAAGGTCGGCCACTGCGGCCTTCATTTTTGCAGGTAAGGCAGCTATTCGGTTAATATACTGCTGAATGTCTTCGGAGGTGATTTGATCGGGAATGGTAAACTGACCAATGGGGAAACTTAATTGATTCATGGCTCAATGTATATTGGTGAATAATAGAATGTCTAAAAGTTCACCAATAATACATAAAACCTTGTGAAAATCTTTGAGAATTTATCTCTACTTTTAATCGCAATCTTGAACTCTTGGTCAATGTAGATGCACACTACTTACGAAGGGTGCGATAAGCAATGATGCCTCCAACTAACACATTGATACTAAATAAGGTTGCGAAAGCAATCCACCAGGGATTTGGTCCATTATGATGATGGTGGCTACGATGACGGCGGTAGTAGGATTCGGTACCACAACGGTAGTTGTAATTGTAGTAATTGCTTCGAAGGAGTCGTTTGGCTCTGCGATACAAGCGGTTCACCTTGCGTTTATCGGCCCTGGTTTGCATCAATTGTAACGACAAGGCATCTACTTGTAGGCTGTAATTAGATATTTGTCTCTTGGTAAGGCGTTCATCTACTTTTACATAATCTTCAATTCCGTTGATCTCACGGATCAATTTGGCTTCTTTTCTTTTCAACTCGCGTTTCTTAGCCCGGATTTTACGCTTAAGCCTGCGTGCCTGTGCCTTAAAACTTTGTAGGTTACTTAGTTCCATTTCAAGGGCTAAGATAGAGTTGTTGGTACGTGGGGCAACTTTACTGCGACAAGAACTAATGATTTCAATGACTTGACGCTCTTTAACAACTTGCTCGTGCTGTTTTTCTTTTTCTACTATCCAAACTTGGGCAGATTGGGCAAATGTTGAAAAACTAAAGGCAGTAGTAACTACAAGGAGTAATAATTTTTGAAGATGATGAGAGAGAATGAACTGTTTCATATTGCCAAGAATTAAAAGTGATGATTTGCTACCTAATATAGAAAAAACATCAGGCAAAACCTATCAATTTAACTTTCCTTAACAATAAAAAAACAAGCAAACATTCATTCGGTGTACTTTGATATATATCGGCAATTCTTACGGTTATTTCAGTAAAAATCGCGTTTATCACCCTGACTGCACCGTTTCTCCGACCAAAGACCTATTTTTATCCACCAATTGATCCATTTTATCTTTCAATGCAAAAGCTCTGTTAAACCCAGTCATTGATCTCCCAAAAACGGTTGTCTATCGCCTAAAAAGTCTATTAACAACTCATTAACGATTTGAAAATCAGCATTTTCCGTTATTTGACCCAACCATATAACAACACCATACTCCGTATAATCATGAAAAAATCTTTATTTGCTGCCCTATTGGGTTGTTGGCTTTGTGCTTATGTAACAGTAAATGCCAAGCCTCCTACAAAAGAACCCAATAATCAGAAAGCCTTCCAACTCAGCATTGTAAAGACCAACACTAAAATTAAGATAGATGGTATTTTGGACGAAGAAGCTTGGGGTAACACTGGTGTAGCGGAAAACTTTTACCGCAAATGGCCGCTCGATACCGGTCAAGCCGAGGCTCAGACCAAAGTCCGTATGGTGTATGATCAGTATTTCTTGTACATTAGCGCTATTTGCTACATCAAACAAAAGCCTGTAATACAAACCCTTAAGCGAGACGTAGGCCATTGGAACAGTGACGGAATCGCGGTGTTGATTGACCCTATGAATCAACATAACAATGGCTTTTTGTTTGGGCTCAACGCGGGTGGTGCACAAATGGAAGGTCTTACGGTAGTGAATGAAACCGCCATAGAATGGGATGCGAAATGGTATTCTAGAGTAAGAGTACATAAAGACCGCTGGGTAGCCGAAATGGCAATTCCATTCAAGTCACTTCGTTATAGTGAAAACATTCAAAAATGGGGGATTAACTTTATCCGTAACGACATGGAGCGCAATGCTTATTCTACCTGGGCGCGGGTACCCCTCCCCTTCGATGGCACCGATTTGGGATATACTGGAGCCTTACAATGGGATAAACCTCCTAAAAAAGTAAAAGGAAACGTAGTATTAATACCTTATGTAATTGGTGGCGTATCGCAAGATTTTGAAGAAGAAGGTTCCGCGGTGAATCGCAAAGCGAATGCAGGATTAGACGCCAAAATCGCCATTACCTCTACACTCAATCTGGATGTGACGATTAACCCTGATTTTTCGCAGGTAGACGTAGACCAGCAAGTAACCAATCTTAGTCGTTTTTCCTTGTTTTTTCCCGAACGGCGCAATTTCTTCCTGGAAAACAATGATCTCTTTGGTAATTTTGGCACCTTTCGTACCAGGCCTTTTTTCTCTCGTAAAGTAGGACTCAAAGATGGGCAACCTGTGCCTATTCTGGCGGGTGTCCGTTTATCAGGTAACTTAACCCAAGCCATGCGTATTGGGGTGCTAGATGTACAAACTCAAGGTGGAAACGAAGCCGACTCGCTAGGGCAAAATCAATTTGTGGCCACTTTTCAGCACCGGGTTTTCAAACGATCCAGTATCAATGCCATTTTGGTAAATCGGCAGGCTTTTAACAATGCTGAAATACAAACCAATGATTATAACCGGGTAGCAGGACTCGAGTTTAGGTATTTATCTAATGATGGTAAAATAGCTGGGGCCATTCGTGGATTCCAATCATTTACACCTGATATTGAAAATCGCGATCGCAACTTCAGCAGTTTTGCCCGATACACCACACGTACCTTCAATTTTGGCGTTGGTGGTGAGCATGTGCAAGAAAATTTTAGGGCTGACCTGGGCTTTACTCCTCGTATTCAAAATTACGATGTAGTAAACGACCGTACTGTAAACATTGGTTACAACCGAATTGTGTATTGGACCAATTATACGCTTTTTGCCAAAAGAGGCCCACTTAATTTTCAACGCTTTAATCATTGGCAAGAAGTATACACCAATGATGTCACTGGAGAGTTTCAAGAACGTAATGCGGGTTTTAACTATAACATGAACTTTAAAAATAGTAGTAGTATACGTCTAAGTGGGCGTTACTCGGAAGTACAATTACCCTTTGCCTTAGACCTGATCGGGGGCGATGAATACCTTCCAGCTACTTTTTATGCCTTTGGTTCGGGAAGATTAGAATATAATTCAGATAATCGTAAAATACTCTCGGCCAACACTTTTGTACAATATGGTACTTTCTATAATGGCACTCGTTTTTCGTATGGAGGTGGCATTAACCTAAGAACCCAGCCCTGGGGTAATTTCAGTGTAAATGTAACCCAGAACTATGTGCAATTACCTGAAAACTATGGAACTGCCAACCTTACTTTAATCAGTCCTACCATTGAGTTTTCGTTCTCCAATACGATGTTTTGGACCACCTTTTTACAATATAATACTCAAGCCAATAACTTCAACATTAATAGTCGTTTTCAGTGGCGCTTTAAGCCCATGTCCGATTTGTTCATTGTATATACCGACAACTATTTTGCCGATGCCTTTTTGGTGAAAAACCGGGCATTGGTTATCAAGTTGAATTATTGGCTAAACTTATAATTTCAATCACTTATAATGGGTATTAGGTAACTGAGGCTACAACATGAACACTATGATAGCCTCTGCTTACCTTTTTTGATGATACCCTGAAAAACTACTCACAATTGCCAGACTCTCAACTTATGCCTATGAAAACATTTTGTACACTGGTTTTTTATGGCTTACTCTTGGTCACTTATCAGGGGTTTGGGCAAAGTAATTACTTGGTCAAAAATCAAGTACTCAAATCTGAAATTCTTCAGGAAAAACGATTGATTTCCATCAAAACTCCAGTTGATTATGCACAGTCTCCTCAAAAGTATGCTGTGCTGTATGTACTGGATGGAGAGTGGATATTTCAATACGCTCAAGGAGTCGTTGATTTTTTATCCAACGATCTCAGTCCTTTGCCTCCGCTCATTGTAGTGGGCATTCACAATACTGATCGCTACCGAGATTTAGGTGTTACCTACAATACTCAAGATGGCTATTTCAAATTTGTGAAGTTTATGGAAAAAGAACTCATGCCCTATATCAATCAAAACTACCGCACCAATGGGTTTAACCTCATTTATGGCTGGTCGTCAGGTTCGAGCATGGTATCAGCTCTTATGAATCAAAAGCTAAATTTGTTTGATGCCTATCTTGAGGGAGGTTCTGGGATTGGCCCTAAAACCAAGGCGTATTTAGAAAAGCGTATTCCTGACCTCAAATTCAACAAAAAGTATTTATATGCAAGCACTGAGGGGGTTGGCCCTCGGGTAAAGGGTTTGAAAACATATCAGGAATTAATGCAGCGACTAAATCCTCAAGGGCTTCGCTGGAAAATGGAGGTGCTCAAAGGCAGTAATCATGTAGGGGCTTTGGCTCAAGGTTTACATTACGGATTACGGTTTGTATTTCAGGATTTTCTAATCCCTGAAGCCATTGTACTAAAAGGCCTTGCAGCAATGAAGGCTTACTACAAAAACCTGGATCAACAATTCAATTTCTCCGTAAAAATGCCGGTTGGGGTGGTTAATGAGTCCGCTTTTACCTTGTCTTATGCCAATCAATTGGAAAAAGCCGTTGAAGTCCTCAAATACGGGATGACTCTCTATCCCGAATCACCTACCATTGCTGGAGTATTAGCAGAAATTTATGCAGATCACAAAAAGCCCAAATTAGCTGCTCAATATTATAAAATAGCTAAAGAAAAAGCCACCGCTCAAAACAGGCTTGCATTGCAGCTTAAATATGAGGCATTATACAAAAAATATAACAAGCTTAAATAGGGATCACTCTTAGGCTTAGCAATTGATAATCAAGGCTTTTTTAACATTTTATTAGGCAACTTGCCTGCATATAAAAACTCTCTAAAAATAAATAATATACCTAGTAAACTTAAAACCATCATCTCATGAAAAAATCATTTTATTTATCACTGTTGTTCTTTTGCTGTCTGTCAATAACCACCTGGGCACAATACGATGTAAGTAGCTGGAAAAGCCGCGACCAATGGCAAAAAGTGCCTGAATTACTCAAAGCACTCAACCTAAAACCTGGTGCTAAAGTGGCTGATGTTGGCTGTCATAAAGGTTATATGACCATGCACCTGGCCAAAAAGGTAGGAAAAACTGGAAAAGTCTATGCTGTAGATTTGGATAATTATAAGCTTGTAGCCCTGGATGAAGAAGCTAAAAAACGTGGTTTTAGCCAAATTAAAACCATTCAAGGCAAGCCCAATGATCCATTACTTCCTACTGCTACACTCGATGCTGTCATTATGATTGACACCTATCATGAAGTAGCTAAGCCTATAAAATTTCTCAAAAAACTTAAAAAGGCCCTCAAGCCAGGTGGTAGGATTGTCATTGTGGAAACGATTCGTACTTATCGCAAGCATTTGTCCCGCAAAGAACAATTAGAAAAGCATAATTTAGACATTGGTTTTGTACGCTTCGACTTCAAAAAAGCGGGACTAAGCCTTGGTGTCTCTGCCTATCCTTTTACCAAGTACAAAAATAAAGAAACTCACTGGATGTGGTACTTGGCAGGCATCAAGCCCAATAAAGGTATTTAATTTATAAACCCATACTACTAGGCATTTTGGCTAAAGTTGCTGTGAGGACACAGCCAACGGCACACTTGCCCTCGTTTGTGTCTCCACAAACAAAAAATGTCTAGTAGTATGCCATAAACCTTGAGAAAGTACTTATCAATCATAAAAACTATGACAACATTCTTTAAAAACACCCTTTTACTAGGAATTATTTGCTTATTAGGTTTCAATGAGGGGAAAGCACAATTCAAAGTGACTCAATGGAAAGAACGCGATGCCTGGCAAAACGTACCGGAAATTATGAGTGCGCTTAATTTACAACGAGGCGACAAAGTAGCTGATATTGGGTGTCATGAGGGTTATCTCTCTATGCATTTGGCTAAAATGGTAGGCAAACAGGGAAAAGTTTATTCGGTAGACATTGAGCAATATAAGCTGGACAAACTAAACTCAGAAGCCGAAAAACGAGGGCACAAAAACATCACGACGGTTTTGGGTGCTTATGACGATCCCAAACTCCCCAAAAGCTCATTAGATGCCATCGTGGTAATGCGTACTTATCACGAGATTAGTTCTTATATGAAGTACCTCAAGCATCTCAAAGAAGCCCTCAAGCCTGGAGGAAAGTTGGTTATTTTGGAATCTATTCGTAAATCCAGGGTCGATTGGTCTCGTAGTAGTCAAACTTCTTACCACGAGTTATCCATCCCCATTGTAAAATCTGAAATGAAAAAAGCAGGTTTTAGCAGCATTATGACCTGGCCTAAAATTGCCTACTGGAAAAGTAACAAAAAACGGCCCTTATGGATGATGAGGGGAACGAAGTGAATAACCCTCTAAAATGAATAATGAACGCCGAATATCAAATGATGATTTAAATTCACTTCGATATTCGGCGTTCGTTATTCGATATCTAATTTTAATATTTAACAACTTAATAAACCTTACAATCCTTCCGCCTTGTAAATCCTGATACAGACTTTTTATCTTATCTTTGAGCCTTAAAAATTACCAAAGATGTTTATTACAATGAAATCACATTTAAAACTTACCTTGATTATACTCCTGCTCGCAGGCATCAAAGTACAGGCTCAAAATAAGGTTCCTAAATTGGTAGTTGGCGTGATGGTAGATCAAATGCGCTATGACTATTTGTTTCGCTATTACAATCAATATGGGAATGATGGGTTTAAAAAGTTATTAAGTCAAGGCTTCTTAGCCAAAAATGCCCATTACAACTACGTACCCACTGCTACTGGCCCAGGACATGCCTCGGTATATACCGGCACTACGCCTGCCAACCACGGAATTATTGGGAACTCTTGGTATGTAAGGGCCAAAAAACGCTCTATCAACTGTGTAGAAGATAGTACGGTAAAAACAGTAGGAAGTACTTCATTGGAGGGATCAAACTCACCTCGTCAGTTATTGGCTACTACTATTGGCGATCAACTGAGACTGGCTTCTAATTGGCGCTCTAAGGTGGTGAGTGTTTCTATCAAAAACAGAGGTGCCATCCTTCCTGCTGGACGGGCCGGAAATGCTGCCTATTGGTATGAACACAAAACAGGAAACTTTATTACCAGTAACTATTATACAGATAAGCTGCCAGGTTGGGTAAAAAAATTCAATGATCAAAAACTCTCTGATAAATTTCTGGCCCAGGACTGGAAACCCCTTAAGCCACTTAACCAATACCGGGAAAGCGCCCAAGATGACACTCCTTACGAAAGAATACTTACGGGTAAGAAAACACCTACCTTCCCTTATGAATATTCAAAGCTCTCTAAAATATATGCCAAAAGAGGCCGTCAATATCGCTTGATTAGTGGATCACCTTACGGCAATACATTGGTTAGAAGCATGGGCATGGCAGCGATAGATAATGAAAAATTAGGACAAGGCCAGGAAACGGATATGTTGGCGTTGAGCTTTTCGTCTACCGATATCGCAGGCCATGCCTATGGTCCTCACTCTATTGAGATAGAGGATATTTATTTGCGCTTAGACCTGGAAATTGCCCAATTGATTAAGCATTTAGACAAAAAAGTAGGTAAAGGAAACTATGTGATGTTTTTGACCGCGGATCACGCTGTATTAAATGTTCCTCAATATTTGAAAGACAATAAGATTCCAGGCAACTATGCACCTTTGTGGGCTTACTTTTCAAAGCTGAAAGAGTATATGACAAAAAAATACGGCGCGGGTAAATGGATTTTATCACCGGGTTATCAAACATTCTTAAACCGCAAATTGATTGCTGAGCGTAATATGAACTTGGAAAAAATCCAAGCCGATGTAGCTCGTTTTATGTTGCAGTTTGACGGCATTTATAAAACTTACACCGCGGCTGATTTGCACCGTAGTAATTACACTCAAGGAATAGCTGCCATTATGCAAAAGGGGTATAATCAAAAACGTTCAGGAGATGTGTTTATCGCGTTAAACCCCTCTTGGTTACCCGTAGGTAGGATTACTAAGCGCTCAATAAGAGGTACTTCTCACGGTTCGCCCTATACTTATGATACCCATGTGCCCGTCATTTTTTATGGCGCTAATGTAAAAAAAGGCATTACCGTGCGAAAAGTAAATATTACCGACATTGCCCCTACTTTGGCCATGATGCTCAACTTGCAATTGCCTAGCGCCGCTACTGGCCAGCCTATTCAGGAATTGTTTGATTAATTATTGTCAATTTAACCCAGAAGCCTTTTTGAAGTCATTTCGCTTTGAAAAGGCTTTTTTTTGATCTTTTTCTACCAGAATAAACCTAAAAAATTACTTAAATCCAGCTTGGCTACAAGTTTTTGGCTTCGGTTTTTTGGGGCTAAATTACTCTTTCTATGAGTAACTTTTTTGATAAAATCCTGAAAGAAAACATTGCCGCGATTTTTCCTAACTTGAGCAAAAAGCTATTAGGAATAGAAATAGCGCACAGCGAAGAACTCAAAGATAAACTACAAAAGACCACCGAGCGGGAAGCCGATTTTTTAAGAAAAATCATTACCCTTGATGGAGACGAGTTGATCGTTCATCTGGAGTTTCAAACGACCGATGATAAACAGATGCTTCACCGCATGCGGGTATACCATGCACTCATCACCCAAAAGTATCAACTATCAGTTCGTCAATTTGTCATTTATCTTGGAGAAAAAGCCCCTCAAATGCGTCATGAGTTTACCCCAAAGGAAATATTTAAGGGCTTTGAACTCATCAACATGCAATTGATTGATTACCAGCAATTGTTACAATCTGACATACCAGAAGAAGTAGTACTGGCAGTATTGGGAGATTTTGACCTGGAAAACCAGGAAAGGGTGCTTCAGCGCATTTTAGAGCGTTTAGATAAACTAAGTAACTCACCAAATGCGTTAAATAAGTATATTTACCATCTCTTAACCTTTGCCCGGTTGAGAAATTTAACCAACATTACCGAAAAACAATTAGAACATATGGGAATCACTTATGATATTGAAAAAGATGCTTTTTTTAAAAAAGGAGAGATCAGAGGTATAGAAAAGGGAATAGAAAAAGGAGAGATAAAGAAAGCGACAACAGTTGTCATCAATTTATTCAAAGCCAATAAATTGTCACTGGAAGAAATTGCCGAAGCCTCAGAGTTGAGCCTGGAGGAAGTTAAGAAAATTGTGGCAGAACTTAAGTAATGCTTATTCCAAAGCAATTATCAACACTATGCTTGTTTTCCAAGTTTTCTTAGAAATTTTAGCAAGGGTTTTTCCAGGCAATAATGGACAACGATGGCCAAGGTAATCGTAATCCCAATCCTTATCCATAGCATTACCCAAGTGGGTACAAAACCCTGACTATCAATAATAAGGGCAGTTAATAAAGATAAAAATATAGTGTGGGTTAAATACAATACATAGGATGCATTTCCCAAAACCAGAAAAAAGCGAGGAATCTTGATCTTCTGCTTTTTTTCCCAGCCTACCAGTGCTAGTAATATCATAAAACAAGGAATGCCTCGAATAAGCAAAGGGTTTTGTATGGGCGAATAATAGGCAGCAAATCCTAGCAAAAAAAGCCCTCCAAAAAACAGGCTGTAGATCACTAGGAAGTTGATAGATCTCTTTTGATAAAAACTAAACACGAAGGTGCCCAGCAATGCTTCAATAAAAAAATGATGGTAGAACTCCTTAGAAATAGGCAAGACATACCAACCCCAAATGCCTAAAAAAGGAAATACAAAAAAACTGTAAAATACAATCCTGAACTTAAACACAAATCTCAATACAACTACCAAGTAAAAGATAAGCTCATAAGCTAAGGTCCAGGAGGTGAGCACCACCAAAGGGTGAGCAGGAAGTAAAAATATGGTTTTTATTAAGCCTTGAGTATTGCTTTGATAAAAATCTCTCAGATCATTTCCTAGTAATAAATGTAAACCCAGGTATCCAGCAATAATACACCAATAAACCGGGTATATTCGTACAATACGACGATATAAATAACGTCCTATCTTCTTATGATGACCAAAATCCTGATGATGTACATAAAAGATAATAAACCCACTTAGTACAAAGAAAAAATCAACGCCTGCTCCCCAGATTCGGCCCAAAAAAGTAACTTCAGCATGCACAAATACGATCATGAGCGCGGCAATGCCCCTGCCTGCTTGTATACTTTCTAAAATCGGCCTGGCCATCTTGCTATAGTTTGGCCTCCAGCTCTTCTAAGGTCATGGCTATATTTTCCCATTCTTCGTTTGCCTCGGCAAGTTTGTCTTGTACCTGCTGAAAAGCCGCCTGCGTTTTTTCCAGTTTCTCGGCATCCTCATAAATACTATTATCTGCCAACTGTTCTTCTAAACCAGCTTGCTCCTTCTCGAGTCTGGTGATATCATTTTCTACTTTTTCCAGGGTTTGTTTGGCTTCTCTAATCTCTCGCTTCAGTGCTTTTACTTCTGGTGAATCCTGGGGTTTGTTTTTCTTATTTTTGCCTTTCTTGTTTTGCTCTGTGGTTACAGGTTGAGCCATGGTAGCTTGGGCTTGTTTACGGGCTTGTTGCTTTTGGTACCAATCGTTATACTCGGCAAAAGTGCCCGGATATTCCTTGATTTCTTCATCGTCTATATACCAAATCTTGTTGGCTACCTGATTAATAAAGTGACGATCGTGAGAAACAACCACATAAGTGCCTTCATACTGCTCCAGAGCTTGCATCAAAATATTTACCGATTGAATATCCAAGTGGTTGGTAGGCTCATCGAGCAACAAAAAGTTGGCTTCCGAAATCAAGACTTTAGCCAAGGCCACTCTGGACTTCTCCCCTCCTGAAAGGATTTTAATCTTCTTGAAAACATCATCGTCTTTAAACAAGAAACACCCCAGTACGTTGCGAAGCTCAGTTTCAGTTTTGGCAGAACCAGCTTGCTTCAGTTCTTCTAGTAATTCGTTTTCTACTACCAGAGACTCTAGTTGATGTTGCGCAAAAAACGAAAACAATACATTGTGCCCCAGCTTTCGCTCTCCGTTAATACCCTCGGTACCAGCAATAATTCGTAGCAACGTAGATTTACCCTTACCATTGGCACCAATCAAAGCAATTTTATCGCCGCGCTCAATCCGAGCCGTTGTTTTATCCAAAATTCGCAGGTCGCCATAAGCTTTGCTGATATCTTTCAACTCCATCACCTGCCGTCCTGACTTTTGCCCAAAGTTGAATTTGAAATTTACTTTAGCAGTTTCGTCTATTACCTCATCTATCATGTCCATTTTCTCGAGGGCTTTTACCCGAGATTGAACCTGACGCGCTTTGGTAGCTTTAGAGCGAAAACGCTCAATAAAACGCTCAGTCTGGCGAATTTTATCTTGTTGATTTTCGTAAGCGGCTTGCTGAATTTCTTTACGTAGGGTACGTTCTTTTAGATAAAAAGCATAATTACCCGAATATACATTGAGCTTGGCTTGCGAAACTTCTACGGTGGTTTTTACTACATTGTCCAGAAACTCTCGGTCGTGAGAAACCACAATGATGGCTCCTTCATAATTATGAATATAACTCTCAATCCACTGGATGGTGGGCAAGTCGAGGTGGTTGGTAGGTTCATCCAACATCAATAATGAAGGCTTTTGTAACAAGAGTTTGGCCAGCATGACCCGCATACGCCAGCCTCCCGAAAACTCCTTCAAAGGGCGTGATAAGTCAGCGGTACTAAACCCTAACCCTTCCAAAATTTCTTCGGCGGTGGATTGTATCGTATACCCACCCAACATCTCAAAACGCTCCTGCAACTGGGCCAGCTTGTTCACCAAATCATCGGTATAGTTGGTTT
Source organism: Microscillaceae bacterium (assembly GCA_003483885.1). Lineage (GTDB taxonomy): Bacteria > Bacteroidota > Bacteroidia > Cytophagales > Microscillaceae > Microscilla. Next base: position 2,082 of record DMXI01000003.1, on the reverse strand, counting down.
CCATTTGCTGTAAGGTAGCGTCTATCTGAGCTTGTAGCTTATTTTGCTCTTCAAAAGCCTGCATGGCCACTTCCAAAATACTTTCTTCGGTAAGGTAAGACAGCAGGTCTTGATTTAAGAAACCAATCGTACAATCCTTGCTTTTCGAGATAGAACCTTCGTCGGGGGTATATTCTCCTGAAATCAGTCGCAATAAAGTGGATTTTCCAGTTCCATTGGCTCCAATAAGCCCGATACGATCTTTGGGTTTGATGTGTAGATTGGCATCTTTGTACATAGCCCTACTACCAAAATAAAACGACATGTTACTAATGGCCAGCATAAGTAATTCTTCCAGGTTTAAATTTTAAAATACAATCCAACCACAAAACTACAAACAAAGTAGAGTGATTCACAATTCTTGGATAATTAAGCCATCTTTGTATCACAATTTTCGTATGATGAATCAATTATAATCGCATTCAAAATCAAATGAATTTCTTAGGAAGGCTTCTGGCAAATGCTGATCTTTTTGTCCAAATTCTAACCATTTATGGACTCATTGTACTATTATGCATTGTATTGGGAGTATTTAGCGGCTTTTTAGGATACTTTGGCCAACAAACCTCTCTCACGCTTTTAAAAAAATCGGGTATCTACTTAAGTATGGCTTTTGGTATGGGGTTACTCTACTGGGCTAAACTGGATGGGTTTTGGCAATATTTCAATGATTTTGTCGATCATAAACCCATCAATCAAGGAGCCTTTGTTTCCATTCTTTATGTACTTAAGCTCATACCGCTGGCTATTTTTTATTTGTTTTGTTTTATTGCCATCTACGTAGGCCCATTTTTCTGTGGCTTTTATGCGATCATGACCGCCTTTTCCGCCATAGTTCTTCGCAGCCTCGTCCCTATCATCAAGAAAGTAGCCTATTATCTGCTATTGGCTGCGTTTTCCCTCCTTATGATTTCTCCTTTTGTTGTTGCACTGATCACTTATGCAATCGATCTATTTGCTTGAGTCAATCATTTCCAGCACCGCATTGGCATAGATTTCGGGTTCCTCTAGCATCGGGTAATGCCCAATATTAGGCAAAGTCTTATAAGTATTAGATGGAATATTTTGGTGTAGCTTCTCTCCCATTTGTACAATGGCTACCGGGTCTTTGTCAGCCCACAAAATATTGATATGCCTTTGGGTTTGATATAAGCCTCTGCCAATCCAACGATGCCAAAACTTAACCCGCTCCAACAAATAGCGCGAAACTACTGGGAATGTTTTGCGCCAATCGGGATGCTCACTCATCATTTGCCATAATACTTCTATCTCTTGTGCGTTGTATTTGGATTGATCGTACCAAAGTTTTTTCATACTACGATTCAACACCCACTGGCTACTCAGTTTTGCCAATAATGGGCCCCAACGTTTGCTTCGGAGGATTTTTTGTGCGGCCTGTAGTTTGGCCATCTCTATAAGCATACTCCCATTGCCAATCGTAATAGTGTCCAGTTTTACGGGTTCATACCCCTGATCGGCTCGGGCAATGATTTCGGTGGCCACACTCGTACCATAGTCATGGGCCAGCAAATGTACCTTTTGTAAACCTAGTTTTTGCCAGAGACCTAAAGCCAACTCAGCCTGCTCCAGCAAAGAATAGGAATAGTCTAACGGTTTGTCGGACAAGCCAAAGCCCAAATGATCGTGTACTATTACCCGGTATTTTTGGGTAAGTATAGGTAACACCGCATAATAATCGTAGCTACAGGTAGGATAGCCATGCAGTACCACAATGGTTTCGTTGGCATTTCCTTCATCTATCACAAAAAGCGAACGACCATGCACTGAAATTTCTTTGCCCTTGGCTTTCCAATCTGTTATGGAGGGAATCATACAACTTTTAATTTGTAGTTAGGGAATAAATCATACTACTAGACATTTTTCGTTTGTGGAGACACCATAGCCGTCAGGCTAAGCAAAACTTATCTCAAAAATTACTTCTTTCCGTCTCGGTTCGGTGTCCCTGTCTAGCAATACATAGCGTCTTCAAACTTCACTTACTCGAGGTCTCGATCCGCTTGTGAGACACAAGCGGAGGCAATG
>DMXI01000354.1 GCA_003483885.1 Microscillaceae bacterium | reverse complement strand
CCAGGTGATGCAATACCAGGACTTGCCCCTGACCAGCGCCCAGCTCCAGGAGGCACTGGATTACCTGAAGATGCCTTTGAGTGAGCCTCTGTACCAAGACCTGCTCCTGATGCAGCAAGCCACCAACCTGGGTTCGCTCATTCAGCCTCAAAGCAGTAGCTCTAGCCTGCAAGCAGTACTAGAAGCAGTACACACTGCCCTACCCAATGCCGATATGTTTGTGCGCCCTGCTCTGGAACACCTGGCCCAAGCCCTGCCCCAGCTCATTGCCCTGAGCCAACGCTACCATTGTGTGGTAGACAATCCGCCTTATATGGGAGGCGGTAAAATGAATAAAGCTTTGGGAGATTTTGTAAAGAAAAATTATCCCGCGGGGAAAGGGGACTTGATGGTGTGTTTTATGCAACGGGCCATTGCCCAACTGCACCCTGGCGGCTTTGTAGGAATGATCAACCTGCCTTCTTGGATGTTTATTTCTTCGTTTGAGGCTTATCGGAAAAAAATGCTACAACAAACTCTTATTGATACTTTACTACATTTGGGGAGGGGTATATTTGGCTCCGACTTTGGCTCAGTGGCCTTTACTTTTATAAATCAAAAAAGTAATGGCAAACAGGGAGTGTATCGAAGGCTGTTCGAGAAACATGTACAAGTCAGATCAGTGGATAAAATAGAAGCTTTGTTTTTGGATAAGTCTTATGGTCATTATCAGACTTATCAACAAAGTTTTGATAAAATCCCAGGAAAACCTATCGGATATTGGGTAAGTGAAAAGGTTCTATCAATATTTGCTCATAATAAAAAAATCGCCGATTTAGCTGAGACAAAGTCAGGATTATCAACAACAGATAATGAGCAATTTTTAAGACGTTGGTCAGAAGTGTTTTTTAGTGATGCAAACCTTTCATCTTCTAACAAAGAAGAAGCAATTAATTCTCAGAAAAAATGGTTTCCATATAGTAAAGGTGGTCCTTGTAGAAAATGGTATGGCAACAATGAATTCTTTGTTAATTGGAAAAACGATGGACAAGATGTACGAGATTGTATAGCAAGTGATCCCAAAAAGCAAGTAGGAGGTAGAATAGTTAATGAAAATCATTATTTTAGAAGGGGAGTTGGTTGGAGTGATCTTACATCAGGACAAGTATCTGCTAGACTCCAACAAACAGGAAATATCTTTGACTCAGTAAATCCAGTAGCATTTCTCTTTAATGAAGATGAAGAAAAATTTCTTCTGGGATTACTCAATACTAAATTTATTAACTCATTATCTAAACTAATAAACCCAACATTACATTTTACTCCTGGAAACGCAAGAAGTTTACCTATCCCGAGTAAAAAAGGGGACTCTATAAATTTTATTGTAGAAGATACCCTCAAGATCAGTCAGTATGACTGGGACTCCCGTGAAACCTCCTGGGATTTTCAACAAAACGAACTTATTCGAGTGCAGGGGCAAGATTTGCTCGAAGCCTGGGAACTGTACCAGCTCTATTGGCGCAACAAGTTTGTCCAATTGCACAAAAACGAAGAAGCCCTCAATCGGGAATTCATTGATTTGTACGGGCTGCAAGATGAACTCACCCCCGATGTACCCCTCAAAGACATTACCATTTTGCAGCAAGAACTCGACCGCAAGGCCCTGGAAGCCCAGGATGCTACCCTGCCTCGAGATCCCGATACTGGGTTGGTAAGCAGTTACGAATCGCTTCGCCTAAAGTTTGATGCCAAAGAAGTCGTCAAACAACTTATCAGCTATGCGGTGGGCTGCATGTTTGGCCGCTATAGCCTCGATCAGCCCGGGCTGGTATTGGCCAACCAGGGCCAAACGTTGGACGACTACTTGCAAATAGTAGAGAAGTCGGCCGACGAGGTGCGCTTTTTGCCCGATGACGACAACGTAATCCCGGTGCTGGACGACGAATGGTTTGAAGACGACATCGTGGGGCGCTTTTATGCCTTTCTCAAGGCTGCTTTTGGTACTGCCGATTTTGACAAAAATCTGGCCTTTGTCAAGGAATGCCTCGGCAGTGAGGTAAGGCGCTATTTTGTCAAGGAGTTTTATACCGACCACGTCCGCCGTTACAAAAAACGCCCCATTTATTGGATGATTGCCTCGCCCAAGGGGGCCTTTAGTGCCTTGGTGTACCTGCACCGCTATACCCCCGACACCCTCCACCACGTGCTCAATGGCTACCTCAAAGAATACCACGAAAAGCTCCGCACCCGTCTGGAGCAGCTCGACCACCTCATAGAATCGGGTACCTCGGCCGAGCAAACCCGGGCCGCCAAAGAAAAAGACCGCCTCAAGGGGGTACTACTAGAGCTCCAGGAATACGAGCGCGATGTGCTCTATCCCCTGGCTACCGATCGTATTGCCCTCGACCTGGACGATGGAGTGTTGGTGAATTACAATAAATTGGGCCAGGCCGTAAAGGAGGAAAAAGGCCTCAACGATGCCAAAACCAAGGCCAAAGTAAAAAAGTTTGACTGGATTGATAGTGAAGAGATTATATGAACTATGAAGCTTCCATGGGTTAAAAATTTGTTTCTTTGAAAAATATGTTAATAGTTAGATTGACTTTGGCTTTTTTTCTGAGGAAACGTGTATTTGTTTACCACTTAAAATGAAAGATTTAATATATACATTAGGTAAGCTTTCGTTCCATTATTTTTTGCGGTAAATCAAGTTTATATTTTTAGTAGTCTACTCCAGAAGATGACTGTTAAGAAATAAAGTCGAACCATCTTTAATTACTAGCACTTCCTTTCGGCCTTAGTCAGTGGCCGTTAAGAACTTGAGGAACGAAGTCGTCCCAGAGGGCAACTGCTTACTGTTTGAGCCGAAGGCGAGTTTAAGCAGTTGAGACGTAGTGTAGCAAGTTTAGGCAACACTGACTACAGCCGCGGCTTTTTTTGGTTCGTTTTTTTAGCTGAAGAAAAAAATGAACGGATGAAAGAAAATCGGTACTTCAAGCTCAAATGAAGCCATCAATGTAAAGTTACAGTAAAGGCCAAAGTCGAGCTAAGACGGAAGGAAGTACTTGAAGTTTAAACCTGTACTATATGCTAAAAAAACACCGAATAATCAAACCACATTGAGGGATTTAGGTGAGTTGATGAATTACAATAAACTGGGACAGGCCGTAAAGGAGGAAAAAGGCCTCAACGATGCCAAAACCAAGGCCAAAGTAAAAAAGTTTGACTGGATCAATCACGAAGAAATTATATGAGTAAAATAGCCGATGCACTGCGTAAAAAATTTGAACAACACCGGGTGGTGTTTTGGTACGACACCAAAAAAGAACTCCGCGCCCAGTTTGAGTCCCTGGCCCTCTCTGATGTTACCAAGGTAGAGGTGCAAGGCAATGAATTTGAGGTAAAGCATAGGGTACACAAGCAAGAGCCCCACACCCGGTTTTTGCTGTACATCGAAGGCGAAAAACCCGCCAACGAAGCCAATTGGCTGCTCGACCTGGAGCTGGCCCATGCGGTGTTTCATACCGATCGGGAGGCCCTGTACTTACAAGAACTGGGGCTGGCGTACCACCTGCGGGAATTTGTAGCCCAACACATGGCTTTTTTTGAGGACGAAGCCCGACGACAACAGTTGCGGGCCCTGGTCCACGAAAACGACGAACAAGATGCCCTTCGGCGCAAAATGCTGGCGGTGGTGTTTGACACTGATTATCTCAACCTGCACCATTTTATCCATATTCATAGCCAGGGCTTGTTGCAAACCCCCAACCCCTACGACGAACGGCTGAAGACTTGCCAGCTCCACGACTATTACTGGGAGCGGATTCAGCGTGCTTTTCATTACGATAGTAGCCAACCTTCTATTTATGATTTTTTGCTGCAGGTATTTCGGCACAACTTTGAGCTGGAACCACACACCGCGCTTACCCGGGAAGCTACCCTGCTATTGGCCCTTTGGAAAGACTCCCGCATCCATAGCCAAAGCTTTGGCGAAGTAGCCAAGCAAGTGGCTCAAGATCTGGATGCTACAAGCAAGCTCGAAGCGGCTCCACTGGAGGATATTGTGGAGGATGATTTGTTTCAAGAAACTGACTACCGCATTGTAAGCGAACTGGCTACCCGCATTGACCAAGAGCAAGTAGCCCATGATGTGGTGCTCAAAACCATCAAGGCCCGCGAAAACAAGTATTGGTACTTTCGGTTTGGGTATTTTTACCAAAGCCTGAAGCACGCCGCCGACCTCATTGCCCTGGTACGCCAGTATACCCCCACCCCCTACTCCAGCTTGCAAGAAGGAGTCGAGCATTACGCCAAATCGCTGTATGCTATAGACCAAGCCTATCGCAGGTTTGTATGGAGCTACCGCGCCACCGAACAAAACCGGGTGTTGTTGCCCCTGGCTCAAAAAATAGAAAAGGTATATTCCAACGATTGGCTCCTGCCCTACAACAACCATTGGCAAACCCTGATAGATGGCCTCGAGCGTTGGGCTACTACCGGGATTACCAGCCAACGAAACTTTTATAAAAACCACGTAAAACAACACCTCGCCAAAAAGCCCAAGTTGGTGGTGATTATTTCGGATGCCCTGCGCTACGAATGTGGGGTAGAGCTGAGCAAAATGCTCCAGGCCGAAAACCGCTACGAGGCCACTATAGAGCATATGGTGAGTAGCCTCCCCTCGTATACCCAACTAGGCATGGCCTCGCTATTGCCCCACCAGGCGCTGGCCTTTAAGGGTACTTCGGACACCATACTGGTAGATGGGGCCTCAAGTGTAGGAACCGAAGCCCGCGACAAAATTCTGAAAACCGGCTTTGGCGACCGGGCAGTGGCCATTACTGCCGAAAAGCTCATGGCAATGAATGCCGGGGCAGGAGGCGATGGCCGGGAGTTTTTGAAACAATATGACTTGGTATATGTATACCACAATCATATAGACAAGGTAGGCGACGACAAAACCAGCGAAGACAAGGTGTTTGAGGCAGTACACGATGAATTGCTTCATTTGATGGAATTGATCAAGAAAGTAGCCAATATGAATGGTACCAATATGATGGTCACCAGCGACCATGGTTTTATTTATCAGCATACTCCCCTGGCCGAGAGCGAGTTTAGCCGCTCAGGGCATCAGGGCGAGGTTTGGAAAGAAAATCGCCGGTTTGTGATTGGAGCCGGGCTGCGCCACGACGCTACTACCCGGGCCTTTGAGGCGCAGGCGCTCAATATTGCTTCTGAGGCGCAGGTACTCATTCCCCGGTCTATCAATCGTTTGCGGGTCAAGGGAGCCGGGAGTCGTTTTATCCACGGAGGCGCTTCGCCACAAGAAGTCGTAGTACCACTGCTAAAGGTGACCAAAAAACGCCACGACACCACCTCTCAGGTAACCGTAGAGCTTATTGGGGGAGGCAAAAAAATCACTACTGGCATATTGGCGGTCTCGTTTATGCAAACCGAACTGGTCACCGATCAGGTATTGGCCAGGTCAATCCGGGCGGCTATTTATGCCAGCGATGGTAACATTTTGAGCGACCAGTTTCGCTACAACTTTGACATTGCCGAGGGCAGCGAACGCCAGCGGGAGGTCAAGCATACGTTTCACCTCATGACCCACTTAAGCAGCCAATACAAAAACCAAACAGTGGCACTACGGCTCGAGGAGCAAATAAAAAACACCGACCAATGGAAGGAATACCGGCATTATAGCTATACCTTGAATGTGTCTTCTATTAGTGATTTTGACGATTTTTGATTCTCATGGAAAACCTCAATAGCAAACTAAATAATTATTTTGGTGGCCGGGTGGTGCGCAAAGACCTCACCAAGCTGGTAAAGGGCAATGCCATTGTACCTACCTATGTGCTGGAGTATTTGCTGGGGCAGTATTGTGCTACCGACGACCACGACACCATTGCCCAAGGGGTAGAAATGGTCAAAAACATCATTGCCCAACACTTTGTCCACCGCGACGAGGCCCAGTTTATCAAATCTACCGTACGTGAGAAGGGTTCGCACCGTATTATAGACAAGGTATCGGTCAAGCTTAACGACAAGCAAGACCAGTACGAGGCTTTTTTTGCCAATTTGGGCCTCAAAGGCATCCCCATTGGTGACGAAGCCATCAAGCAGTACCCCAAGCTGTTGTCGAGTGGGGTATGGTGTATTCTTACCCTGGCTTATTTTCCCAGCGACGAAAAAGGAGCTTCGCCCTGGATCATCGAGCGCATCAAGCCCATTCAAATATCCAATGTAGACATTAGCGAATACAAAGAAGCCCGCAGCCATTTTAGCAAAGGCGAATGGATAGATGCACTCATGCAGTCGATTGGGCTCAATCCGGCCGAATTTAGCCAACGCTCCAAGCTTTTGCAGCTTACTCGCCTGGTGCCTTTTGTAGAAAACAACTACAACCTGATCGAGCTGGGTCCCAAGGGTACTGGTAAATCGCATATTTTTTCGGAATTGTCTCCCCACGGCATCCTTATTTCAGGTGGAGAAGTATCCAAAGCCAAACTGTTTGTAAACAATAGCAGTGGCGAAATAGGCCTGGTGGGCTATTGGGACGTGGTGGCCTATGATGAATTTGCCGGCAGAAACAAACGAGCCGACCGGGGGCTGGTAGATATTCTGAAAAACTATATGGCCAACAAGTCGTTTTCGAGGGGTACTCAGGTATATGGGGCTTCGGCCTCGATGGTGTTTGTCGGCAATACCGACCACTCGGTGCCTTATATGATCAAACACAGCGATTTGTTTGATGCCCTACCCAAAGACTACTACGATACCGCTTTTTTGGATCGGATGCACGCTTACTTGCCCGGTTGGGAGGTGCTCAAGCTACGCAACGATATGTTTACTGCCGATTATGGTTTTATTGTAGACTACCTGGCCGAAATACTCAAAAACTTACGCAAAGAAGACCAGACCCAAAGCTATAGGGCGTTTTTTGAGCTTTCAGACACAATTACGACTCGCGACAAAACCGCTATAGAAAAAACCCTTTCGGGGCTTATCAAGGTGATTTACCCCCACGGCGAGTTTGGAGAAGATGACATTCGGGAGTTGCTCGACTTTGCCATCGAAAACCGCAAACGGGTAAAGCAACAACTCCACAAAATGGACGAAACTTTTGAGGAGGTAGACTTTAGTTACCAAAGCAAAAGCAGTGGCCAACAGGTAAACATAGAAACCCTGGAAATGCTGGAATATGGTACTTCGCTGGCTACCGAGTTGTCAACTGAACCCGAAACCTCACCTACAGAAGCCACTGGAAAAGAAGGAGCTGAACAAGACACCCCTGCCGTAACTACTGAATTGACCAAACTAGTAGAAAAACAAGAGATTATCCGTGATAACCAAAAGGGAATTTCTTACCAGCAACTGTTTGGCGATTATCTGGTAGGTGCCACCGATATTCAAGTAGTAGATCCTTATGTGCGGTTACCTTATCAGTTGCGTAACTTTATGGAACTGGCCCGATTGATCATGGAGAAAAAGGCGCCCGATCAAGAGGTAAAGCTCCATTTAATTACCAACAACAACGAGGATTATATAGAAGATGCCAAGGAGGCTTTTCAACAAATGACCGCCTCGCTGGAGTCTATAGGTATTCAGTTTTCGTATGCCTTTGACGAAAACATCCACGATCGATCACTCTTGCTCAACAATGGCTGGAAAATATTACTAGGGCGGGGCCTCGATATTTGGCAAAAAACCGGGGGCTGGTACGATATCAACGAATATGTACAGCAACAACGCTTGTGCAAATCGTGTGAAATTACTTATATTAAGGGAGTAAACAAGCAATAATATATTGATAACTTGGTAAAAGTTGATTTTTGAATATCGAACACTGATTAACGAACGCTGAACATCGAAGTATAGCTATTTATGAAGGCCGAATACTTTATTGAATTTAAGGCCAAGAATCTAGTACTCTGGGAACTAAATTTGTAAAGCGCTATTTCGCGCCTTTGGCTCTCTGATTTTACTTTGAAAAATCTTGCGTAGCAATGGCTATGCGCAATTTTCAAAGTGCATCAGTGAACAAAATTCATCCAAATTACTACTTTACTTATTTAAACCCCAGAGTACTAGTCACGCAGGTTTGTAACCGAAATGCAACCAGAGTAAATAGGTAAATATCACTATAGGAGATGATTACCTCAACAAAAGCCGCATCAAGGCTAAAGCACCCTCAGTGTATATGGGTAACTTTTTGAAGAATAATGATCAATTGGCCGATACTATGCAAACCCATCTCATAGATGACCTGGATGCTTATGGCATTTGGAATGATGATTACCATGCTTTTTATGAAAAACGGGTAAATGCCATCAGCCAACAATTGGCGAGTTTTATCATAGTTCAGGAAACAGAAGGAGAACAGGAACAATATGAAGATGTAGAGGAGGAAGTAGTAGAGTAGGTAAGCAATAATCAGGTGATTGTTTTTACCCTACCCCCCTACTACTAAACATTTTAGCTAAAAAAGGGAGCCTCACCAGATAGTATCTGAGTAGTCCTTACGCTGTCTACCCCATAAAGAAGGTGGTAGTTGGTAAACATTTGGTAAATACACGGCTTTCTTATAAAATTTGCAAAAACCCGTTTAAAACACCGCGAGTCTAGTGCGCATTTGCAATGCGTATTTATTTATAGATGCATTTTTAATGCAGGGTGGGTGCCTAAGATACTTCATTTTAAAAATGGAGTTGCCGGATCGGCAAAACCTCGTTGCAAACGCTTGTAAAAAGAGGACTCATTGCAAATAAGCACCAGAAATACACGCTAATTTTTTATAAGAAAACCCTGTTGGTAAATATGGCAAATTCTCATAATTGATAATTTGCGTAATGGTAGTTGGTGATTTGTAAGGTGGGGAATGAGTGAACACTTCCTGATATTATTTTAACTCCATACTGTATATTTTTAGCTGGTAAATGATCAGTTATTTGTATGGATGAGTTTTTTTTCCATGTTTGTTGGGTTTGAATCCACAAATTATAACTTCATTCTTAAACTGAATTTGATATGTATGGTAATAAGCAAAACTGGCATACTTACGGGTGATGATGTATTTGATTGTCATGCCGAGGCATCTGGTAGTAGTTATTCAGGCAGATCCCTCAACAAGTTCGGGATGACAAAACTCACACATCTGGTGTTTTGCAATCAACTAGTAACCGTAGAACGGAGTTCAAGTTGTAAATGCCGATGTATCGGTGCTCTGCCAAAGGCTAATCAACGCCTTATGTGAACACATCATTAGTAACGCAGGTGAAGAACCTAGCTGAAATAGGTCAGTCTTCTTTACCATTCCACTATTATCATTTATCCTATGAAAAACATCCTTTTGACCACTTGTATCATTGCTTTGGCAAGTTTTCAGACTGTTGGGCAGAATAAAGTAAAGCCAGTTACTAAGAAAAAGCAGGTAGATACTATCAAAGTAATCAGGAAAGAAATATCTACTACAAAAAAGAAAATCAAGGATAAAGAAGAGACAACAAAATCATCAAGTACTTGGTGGGGAATAGATGTGAAGGTTTGGTTGGTCATACTCGCTGTCGTACTAAACCTTGCCATCATTCAACATCTTTATATTACTGTTTATAAGGAAAAAAGGGACAAGAAAAAGAAAAAACGGTACTTGGTTAGTGTAATAGGTTCTTATGACGTGATTATACAAAAGCAGTTAGGCAAATTCCCTCCTTTTTTGGATGCACTTTCAAAAAAAAATATGGATGACACAATATTTAATACTGTAATAGGCCTGACAAAAGATAATGTAGACGCTGTACCCAGAACAGAAGCATACAATGTATTTGTAAATAATCAAAAAGGCAATAATAAAGATATTGCATTCAATGATCTATATAATAATATAGACTGGGTAGATGCTTTAAATATAGAAACTATAGAAACTTTTAAAGACTCGTTTGAGAAAAGCATAAAGCATGAAGATGAATGGTATAAAAATATTGATGAAGTCAGAAAGTTTCATGATAAATACCTTGGGAAAGTCAAATCCAAAGAGATTATAGAGCCTTTTATGCTGGAGTTTTTTCTCCAAATTTATCCAAACTTTGTCGATAAATTTGTGGGAGGAGTTGCACCAGGCTTGTTTAAAGTAAGAGAAGAATTATGGAAACCTGCATATAAACTTTGCCAAAGCAAAAAAGGAGAAGAATCTGAATATGTGCATGAGCTTCTAGATGCATTACTTTGGGCAGATAAAGCTTTTCAAAATTATGAAAAGAACATAGATATTATGATTAAAAAATTTGAAAGTCTTGAAAAACGCTTTGAAGAAGCGAAGTCAAACATTAAACATCACTTGTCTATAATAAACAAATAACTTCTTCAGTATGTCCAAAAAAGGCTATGTATACCTCATGCTCAACCCTGCCTATCGCAATGCCATCAAGATAGGCTTTACTACCAAAACTTCGGAAGCCCGTGCTTTGGAGCTTTCAGGAGACTCAGGAATGCTGGGTAGTTTTATGGTGGCCTATGATGTACAGGTAGACAATCCTCAAAAGCTAGAGGCCATTATGCATAAAAAACTGGCTCGCCGACGCATAGAAGCCAAGCGAGAGTTTTTTGATGTACCGATTAAAGAAGCCATTGCGGTGCTGGAGCAAAGTGTACAAGAGCTAGCGCAGCAAACCTCTATTCAATGGCAAGACTTGAGCCTCCATCAAGGTCCACAGGTTTGGTGGGCACAATTGGATATTTTTTGGCAGCAAACCTTTCGGCTTCATTTACCTTTGGCATTTGAACCCAACTCGGAAGATATAATCGAAGCAGTGCATCAGGCCATTTATTATAGCCAAAACGACGATCTACGGCGCAAAGTAGCCCAACTGGTACAAAGCAAATACTACCAGCAACACATTGCAGATTGGTTTGGCAAGTTGAGCCCATCGGCCCAGCACCTACTCAAGAGTTATTTGAATTATACACCTACCAACTCAGAAATAGAACAGCTAACCCAGCTAACCCAATTGGATTGCAGACAAAATCCTTGCATCACTCACTTGCACCCTATTCGTGAATTCACTCAACTAAAATCGCTCAATGCCAGCAACACCAAAGTACAATACCTGGAACCTCTCAATGACTTGGCCAACCTGGAGACGTTGATTTTGAACTTTACCCAAGTAAGTAAGCTTGATACTCTCGCTAATTTGTCCCAAATCAAACGGCTCACTCTTAGTTATACCCAAGTAAAATCGTTGGCTCCGCTCAAAAAACTACCAAACCTGGAAGAGGCGGAGTTTGCCCATACCAAAGTTGGTAGTTTGAAGCCTTTGGAAAAGTTGCCAAAGCTTAGAGTAGTCAAATGTGCAGGAAGCTTGATGGGTGATGAGGATGTAAAGGCGTTTGAGAAATTGAAACCAGATTGTAAGATAGTGAAAGAAGGCTTATTTTAAGGTGTTTTCTCACCAGTCCACAACTACTGTACACTTCCCTCCCACCTTTGTCTCAGTTAGGTTTTTTAATTAGTTTAAAACAATACTGAGACATGAAGAACACCAACAATTCAGAGAGCACGTACACTTTCTACGATTTTGAGACCACAGGTTTCAACCATTGCTTTGATCAGGTGATCCAGGCGGCGTTTTATACCACCGATGCGCACTTTAATGTGATTGACCAACAGGTATTCCATATTCAGTTGCGACCCGATGTCATTCCCGCCCTAGGAGCTTTACTTACCCATAAGGTATTGCCCGAAGCATTGAGCGAAGGAATGACGGAATATGAGGCGTTTTTACACATGCACGAAATTGTCAATCGGCCCAATTCTTATACGATTGGTTACAATTCGCTCAAGTTTGACGATTTGTTCCTACGCTTTGGCTTTTACCGCAATGGACTAGAGCCTTACACCCACCAATGGAAAAACAATTGCCAACGGTTGGATTTACTGTCCATCAATGTGCTATATTATTTGTTTGACCAAAACAACCCCATTGAGTACCCACACAAACCCGATGGTACACCTACCTTTAAGCTAGATGCGCTCATTGAGGCCAATGCCTTGGCGGAAGGAATGGCCCACGATGCCGGGGTAGATGTAGAAGCTACTATAGAGCTGGCGCGTCGGTTGCATCAATCTAATCCGCAGCTTTGGGAGTATTGTCTGGGGTATTTTCATAAACCTACCGATGCAGGTTGGAGTTATGCTCGTACTACCAACCCAAAAGAAGGCCAACAAGAAGGTTTTACGCTGTTAGTAGACTTTGGTTTAAAGCACAAAATTGGTTATCAAACCCCGATTTATATTCAATCCGTGAGCAAAAATGAGGTGTATTACCTGCGCCTAGATAATAAGGAATTGGCCAAAATAACGCCTAAAAATTTGGTTTCTAAGGCCAAAAAGCTTGTCAAAACCAAGAAGAATGGGGAACCGGGATTTATCTTACCTTTGAGTAGTTGGCAAGCTGATTATGTTGACTCAAACCAGCAAGCGTTAATTGCTCAAAACCAGGAGTTTGTTGCCGAAAACAAAATATTGATTGATCAGCTTTTTGCCCAATACCAGCCTCCTACTTATTTACCTGTTGAGAATTTGGATGTAGATGCGGCTCTTTACCAAGACAGCTTTTGGACACCCAATGAGCGCATATTCTTTAAGAGGTTTCGTATGCACAAAACGGTAGCCGAAAAACTGGATTTTATCACTAGCTCCAAACATCAAACCCCACGAAGTGTAGCCTTGGCTCAGCGTGTTTTGTTTAGAAACTTTACTGAAGATATGCTTTCTCTAGGGCACTATGCTGAGTTTTATCAATTTATTCAAGTTTCTATCCAACCTGCTTCAGCTGAGGTTGCGATTGATTATCGCCAACGACAAAAGCTGATAGCCACAGTATTTTTAGCGCAGGCTGATAAAGTGTTGTCATCGGGCCAATGGCAAAATAATACCCTGACGCCAGAGGAAGTGAATTTGGTCAAAGCCTGGAAAAAGTATGTATTGATTCAACTTGACCCACCCCCCTCCAGGCAGGTGGCTTAGGCCTCATCGTATTGTTTCAGGCTGGCCGTAAGTTCTTCAATCAGTTTTTCTTTGAGCCATTCTGGAGATATTATCTTTACTCGTGCACCAAAAGAGCGTAGTAAACGCTCTAATTCATAATTGGGGATTACTTCTATACTAAGGGTGGTATCCCCATTTTTGGCAACCGATACTTCTCGCTGGCTGGGGTGAATGGGCTTGGTGCGTATGTAGGGAATTAGACTAGCGGCAAATTCAAGCACTACTTCAGTTACCTCCTGATCTTCTATACGAGTAACTCCAATGATGTCATAAAAGTAATCATCCTCCCAATTGATGTTGTGGGAATGATAGGCTTTTTGGGGCAGGTCTCGGATGGATAAGATACGATCCAGAGCCAGATTCCAGGTATGAGAATTTTTGAAATCGTTGTACCCTAATACAAACCAACGATTGTTGTATTGTTTGAGAATGTAAGGGTGAAGCTCTAAATCGTAAGGATGAGGATCGTTGAAGCCTTGGTATTTGATGCCTAGCACGGTTTGGTGATGAATGGCATTGAAGATAGGTACGATGTATTGGGTACCCGTATAGTCTACATTGGAGTCAAACAGGATGGCCTGTCTATTAGTATCGTTCATCGCCAACTTATCTGAAAGTATAGGGACAAGTTCGTTGAGCCACTCAAACTGGGGTAATCCTTGAAATTGAGACAGCACCCGGATAGCTTCCTTGAGGGTTTGCTGCTCGGTATGGCTCAGAAGGTGTTTTTTGATAGAAAAGTTTGGGTCTGTATATCGATAATACATCCTTTTGCCTTCTTTATAATCGCCTAACTCGATACCATAACCTGCTTCGCTTTTCATAAAATCCAGATCTTTGTAGAACTGGGTTCTTTTGATGCCACTATCGGGTCCATTCAATTCTACAAGTACTTTGTTTACTTCTTCTAGCAAATCTTCCCGAAAATACTTTCGGCCAAAATTAGAAAAGCATTTGTCTAATACCTGGTATCTGATAAGTGCATTTTTGTTGATAGGCATCGTTACTCAATTTTTTTAAATTAATCAGTCCACAAAGAGTGTACGGTTGGTAGTTTAGTTTGTGTATACTTAAAGAGTGTGCCTTAATAAGGCAACTTAATTCTAATTGGTTAAGCCTGTAAAATTACTATATTTGAGGTGCCAATTGCAATAATATAGAATACAATTGGTTCAAGTATCTTTAATGTACCTGTCTAAAATATTGATTTGGTGCTGTCTTGATCCTATCAAGAAGATCGGCATCGGTTTCCAGTCTCTCACGGGATTGGGAAAGGTTTATTTAGACATCATAAGTTTATTTCAAAAATGGCTCGAAAAACCTTAATAATAAATAAATAATTAATAACAATTTATTACGGTTACATACATAAGGAATACAAGACAGGTGCATTTAAAGTACTTTGATGAGGTAGCAAATATGAAAATTAAACAAACTGAAATAAACCTTCTAAGAGCACAATTTGCTGCTATACAAAGTAAAGAAGATTTAGTCAAGATTTTGACTAAAGCAAAAAAGCTACTTTATGGTGAAAAAGCTACAAAAATTCACTTAAAATCATTGACTTACTATGCCAACCCAGCCATTTGTAAAAGTAGATATACTCCTTTTCATGTAAAGAAAAAATCAGGAGATAATAGAGTCATTCATGCTCCTGTAAGGGGATTGAGAATTGTTCTTAGTTCGCTCAATTTTTTATTACAGTGTTTGCACGAACCACATAAAACAGCTACCGGCTTTGTACCAGGAAAATCTATAGTTGACAATGCCCGCATACACACCAACAGTAATTATGTGTATAATATTGACCTCAAAGATTTCTTTCACTCTTTTAATAGAAACAAGGTCAAAATGGCATTTATGTACCAACCATTTGGACTTAAAAAATCCCAAGAACCCCTGGCATTTCTTTTAGCTTCCTTATGCACTCATCCGATTGAAATTGATGGAAAGACCCAAATGATACTTCCCCAAGGAAGCCCAACTTCTCCCACTCTTAGTAATATTCTTTGTATTAAGTTAGACCGGAGGCTAAACGGTTTGGCCAAACGATTTGGGGCAAAATATACCCGTTATGCGGACGATATCACGTTTTCATCTTCTGATAATATATACACTCAAGCCGACTTTCAGGCTGAGTTACAACGCATCATTGTAGATGATCAAAAATTGACCATTAATGCTCAAAAAACGCGATTACAAACCAAGTACGAGCGACAACAGGTCACAGGATTGGTAGTCAATGATAAAAACGTAAATGTACACCGGGCTTATGTAAAGCAAATACGCATGTGGTTATATTACTGGGAAACTTATGGCAAAATCAAAGCTGAGCGATTGTTTCAGCAAGATTACCAGAAGAGCGCGGTAAATGCACAAAAAAAAGCGCCTCCACTTCAAAGGATATTGGAAGGAAAACTAAACTTCTTGAAGATGGTAAAAGGTAAAAAAAACAATACTTATCGACGCTTGAAACAAAGGTTTGACGAACTAGCCTCAGTGGCTGGTAATAACGATACCAAACCAAAGAAACCTAAGAGAAAGTCCAGTAAACCCTTGCCAAGGCCACAAGAGACCAAAGGCTTTTTAAGTTTATTTAATAACAGTAAGGGGCTGAAGTATCTTACCCATAAATTCAATGACATCACTCCACCTGATTATACAGAGTTTATGGCATTGTGTAAAGAGGAGTTTGATCAAGGACAAAAAAAATACCCCAATGTACCAACAGCACTTTTAGAAAGAATCCAACAATATACTTTTGCGTCTGCCCCCGAATGGTTTACCCGAAAAGGAGAAGAAAAAAACTACCATCATATGGGATGGTCTGAACCTAAATTTGTAGAATGGTATCAGAAGTCGTCGCTCCATCCTGCCTCAAATGCTAAATGGAACCAAGAAATGATTCTCCCTTTTAAACACACCATAGAAGTACGAGCAGGGTATCTTCCTGCCATTATTGATGAAGCCATTACTTTAGCATTGGGCGACTCCAGAAGCTCTTTCGATATTCAAATAAGCAATGATACCATCAAAGTAGCCGAGTTTTACACCGATGTAGACAGATTTCAATTGGCTTTGTATCATATATTTTCTACTATCAAAACCCACGGTGAAGCTAATTTTTGTTATGGTCTTACCATAGATTTCATAAAAGAAAAATCAGGCAGTACACATATCAAAAAGTTAATCATTACCCACGTAGATTCTGAAGCCACAAAACCCGCCAACGACGAAGGTTTTATCAAAGGGGATTTGAATACAATTAAAACTTTGCTTTGGGGTTTATGCAATTATAACATTGAAGCAAAATTTCCAGATGGTTTTCAATCAAAAACCATACTTGCCGATAAGCAGAACCTAGGAAAATCATCTGAAGAAGAGGAAAAACACATCAAAGGTTTCACCCATATTTTAAAGTTTTATTAGATGATCATAATTCTTGACGACACTTTTATCGAAAGGCATAAATTTAATGAGGTAGATTATTTGCAGCAAACGCCTTATGTAGAGATATGCACCATTCATACTGAGATTAAAACTACCGACTTAGGCAGTTTGGTTAAAACCCTGAGTCAGTATTCGCTTTTTTGTTACCATAAAACCCTCCAGCTATTAGATGCTCAAGGGAAGTCTCTCAATAATGAGAATAATCTGAGAAGCCGGGAAAATCTTGTAAAAAAAGTCCAAGACCTCAACATTCCCATGATTGAATTTAGCCGGGGGCTTGAAACCCGTTTTGAGAATAAACAAATCAACAAAGATCTTTTTTATACCCACCTGCGGGTATTGCTTGATTATTTTATGAATCACCAACAAATTGAACTTAAAACGCTGTTTTGGGGTGCAGATTTCGAGAATGTAGAAAAGATGACTCAAGTAAAATATTTGATGACTCAAGTCAGGTTGACATCACTCGATAGTTTGAGCGAAAACGAGTCTATATTGCAGGGTATTGCCCTTATTTATGACAAGGATGCGACCGAAATAGTAGAAGCCTGGAAAACCAAGCAGTTTTCAACAAACGATATTATCAACGAAATTAATCAGCAAATCCGATAAACCAAAGGCCAACAAAAGCAAATCAGTAAACATGGAAAATGTATATATCATATCTGACTATAGTGACCTACTCAAACAAGTTATCACAGATTTGGCATTGCCAGAGGAACAGATAATAGAGCATGAATCAATGGACACTGAAAGTGAATACCACGATCAGGTCACAAGATTATTTCAGGCAAAGGATATACAAACTTTAATCATTCCCGTTTCAATACCGCATGATGCCCCCAACAACTTCGCTGGATTGAAAATAGCCCTACATATTAGGTTAAATCACGAACTTACCTTGGCACAAAGACTCATTCCTATTGTGTTTTTATCTGATTTCAACTTAGAGGTAATACTCAAAAACCAAGATTTTGATCCTGATAATCAACCTCAAAACCTATTGCTTACCAAAGGAAGTTATTTGGCTGGCTATGATGCCGAGGAAATCAAATCAGTACTGGAAAAAACAACCATTCCTACCACTGAGGATTATCAAAACAATATACTTCACAGGCTACAAATCAGGCCAAAGGCCACTGCTGGAAAACATAGCATTGCCAATGCCTGGGGATGCCTCAAGCTTGCTCAAGTGACTAACCAAGGTAATGCCATATGGCAAGACACAAAACTAGGCAACTTGCTAAAAACATTGTATGCTCAATACCTTATAGCTTGTCTTGGAACATTTAGCTCGCAAGAGTATGTAGACTTGGAACCATTACCTTGTACTAGAAAAAAAGTATTGTTTATAGATGACCAAGCAGACGAAGGATGGACAACATTGATGAGCCACATCTTCAGATCGGCAGGAAATGGTTTTGTGTCTATAGATAGTGGAAGATATAAAAACAGCGAAACCGGACTATTTACCGACTTTGATGGTTTTTACGATGAATGTAAATCACATATTGGGGAAAATTGGGATCTAATCATCATTGACCTTAGATTAAACCCTGAAGAAGAAGATTTGGGTCATACCTTGGTGGCTCCTCCCGAACTTTCAGGTAATCGCCTGATTGAGGCATTTTTGAATGCAAATAAAGGTTATCAAATCATTGTATCCACTGCCTCAAATAAGGTATGGAATATTCAGGCCGCATTAAACAAGGGAGCTGCTGCCTACTACATCAAAGAATCACCTGAGTTTAACTATGCCCTGAGCGATACCAAAACACATTATGATAATTTTAAAGATGATATAGTAGTTTGTTTTGAGAAATCCTATTTGAGAGATACCTACAAAGATACAGAACAACTGAAAGCAGGCCTAGATGCTTGGGAGTATGACAAACGCCATTTTGTAGAAGAAATTAAAAAGCAATTAGACATTGCTTATACTCTGCTTTATCGTGCCCAAACTCAAGAACAATATGCCTTTGCTTATGTGGCATTATACCTTGTGATTGAAATCATCAATGAAGAGTTTTTCAAAGAAACAAGTAATGAAAAATGGACCATTGATGAAGAGGAAAATCTTTTGTCTTGGTGGTGGAAAAGCGAGGATAGGCAATATTGTAATACCGATAAAGAAGGTACTCAACAAGACTACATAGGCAAAAACCCACCTGAATGGATAAAGTTTGCGGGTTTATATTTTCAAAAATGGAGGAAAACAGATCATAGTTTTGTTCGAGATATTTTTCTTATGATTCAGAAACGTAATGGATTTATCCATAATGATCAAGATATAATGAATTATCAAAATAGTAGGGGAGAACATCTTAATCAGGATATTTTTGAAGCAAATGGGTATCAAAAACTTTTTGACAAAATCAAAGACATTATTTCCTATTTGTGTGATCTTTAAATCAACCAAGAACTATTCATAATTTCACATCTTTCAATAAAATGAGCAATCCATTACCCGAGTTATACCGTAGTCTGGTGCATAAACGTAAGCAAGAACTCGATCCTTGGTATCAAAGTTACAAGTCTTTTGTAGAAGATATTCAACAAATTCGAGAGGCCTTGCAAAAAGGGTTGCAACTTACTGACCACAAGGCTTATATCCATACTAGCTTCGCACAGGAAGATGATCCTTACAACAGTTTTACGTATAAGCTCATTTATGATAAGGAAAATGGGATTTCCAGAAAAGGGCAGTCTTCTCTAAGTTGGGACGATTTTGAAAATTTAAGGAATGCTCCAGAGTTTCAGAAATTAATCCCTAATATTGTTTTAGATCCAAGCTTCGAGAATTACCAACAACTTAATAATTTTTGGAAAAACAACCTTCCAAAGCAAAACCATTTGCTCATTAACCGAGTGTTTACTGCTTGTCATACAGGTCTGACTACCACAGTCTATAGTAATAAGTTTGACAAAGTCTTTGATAACCTACAAAGTGCTGGATTCATCGAGAAGTACCTCAACACCTCTCCTCAGGATTGGTATCACAAAAACCTATTTGTAAAAGAACAAATTGGCAGGAAACTAAAAGATTTTGAAGATATAGACACCTATTGGTTAAGTATATTTTATTGGGAACTTACTGGACAAGATGCAGGATTTTATCACACCAATACACACACAATACACACCAACTACTCCCTCAACCAAATCCTCTATGGCCCTCCTGGTACAGGTAAAACTTATAAACTTCAAAACGAATACTTTGATTTATTTATCAGTAAAGAAGATAAGATTACAGAACAGCAAAAATTGACTGAAATTGTAGAACAACTTCCTTGGTGGAAAGTGATTGCTTTGGCACTATTAGAGTTGCAAGAGGCCACCACTGGAGAAATCTATAAACATCACTTGGTGCAGATCAAGGCTGACATATCAAACGGAAAGACTCCTGACTCGACTGTTTCGGCCCAATTATATATACATAGTAAGGAGGTTGACACTTCTACAGATGACAAAAACAAGAGATATCCATTGATTTTTATTAAAAATGAACAAAAGCAGTGGAGTATCATACAGGATAAAGTAGAGGAAGAAGCGCCCAAATTAATTGAAATAAAAAATCAATTAGCCTCAAGTACTAACTCCTCCAGTATTACTCAAAAAAACTATCAATTCGTAACCTTTCATCAAAGTTTTGTTTACGAAGATTTTATAGAAGGTATCAAGCCTCAGATACAAGCAGAAGATAGTATAACACAAGATGTTTTGACCTATACTATTGAACAAGGCACTTTTTATAAGGCTTGTTTCAAAGCGTTACAGTTGGCAGGTTATACTAACTTCAAGCAATGTTTGGAAGATACTAAAGAAAACCGTCAGAAGAAATTTGAAGCCGCACCAAAATATGCCGTTTTTATCGACGAAATCAACCGAGGCAATGTATCGGCTATTTTTGGCGAGCTCATTACCTTGATTGAGGAAAGCAAGCGCCTGGGTAGCGACGAAGAGTTAACGGTTACTTTGCCTTATAGCAAAACGGTGTTTGGGGTGCCGGCCAATCTCTACATCATAGGCACCATGAATACCGCTGACCGAAGCATTGAGGCTTTGGATACGGCTTTACGCCGGAGGTTTAGTTTTGAGGAAATGCCTCCTAATCCGAGCTTAATTACAAGTGATGGAGACTTACAGGAAGAAGAAGGGGTATTGGCCATTACCAATGACTATTCTATTGCATTAGAAAAATTACTTACCATCATCAACCGACGCATAGAAGTTCTATTAAATAAAGATCACTTGATTGGCCATAGTTTTTTTATGCCCGTCAAAGATACCGAAGGGCTTCAGCAAGCCTTTGCTCGCCAGATCATCCCTTTATTGCAAGAATACTTTTATGGGGATTATGGCAAAATGGCCTTGGTACTAGGCGAAGGGTTTTGCGCCAAAAAACCTCAACCAAGCAATACCAAACTGTTTGCTGTTACCGATTATGATGGTAGTTTTATAGACGACAAGGTGATTTATGAAGTAAAAGTACCTGAGGGAGATGAATTTGTAGAGGCGTTGAAAAAACTAATGAACCAACCACAGACTAGTAATGGCTAAACTCCAACGCATTACTTGCTTTGAACATCAGCGCCTAAAGGTGGGCCAAACAATAGGAGAGGTAGAATTTACTGAAAGCCACTGGCAAGCCTTGAGTCGTTTTCATCATGATAAAATGCCCTATTACCAGCTAATTCATCGGGGCGTTAAGTTTCAGTCTTTTGTGGGTGTACTTCAGGTGGGTAATCTGGTGATAGAAGTACTGCCCAAAGCTGATAAAAATGCGGCTGGAGATACTCAATGGCAAACACGATTGGTTGAGATGCTGCGCGTAGTGGGCATACTTAAGGCTAAAGCACCTACGAGTTCTAGTGTATCACTTAAGTCAGGTTTTATACTGGATGTTTATTTTGAGTTATTTTGCAAAGAGATGGCCTACCTTCTAAAACGAGGGCTGGTTAAACAATACCGTAAAACGGAGGGCAACCAGAAAGCCCTCAAAGGCAGCTTGCACTTTAGCCGGCACCTTCAGCAGAATCTTATTCATCAGGAGCGCTTTTATGTACGCCATACTACTTACGATACCCAACATTTGATTCATCAATTGCTACGCAAAACCTTGCGGTTGATTCGCCAGCTCAACCAAAACCCAGTACTCAGCAGTGAGGTGGGCAAACTATTGCTTTATTTTCCTGAAATGCCCCGGCCTGCACGTGTAACACAAGTCACTTTTAACAAAATACCCTCTATACGGAATAGAAATATAGCTCCTTACCAAAATGCGCTGGATATTGCCCGTTTGTTATTGCTCAATTATCACCCGGATGTAAGCCAGGGGCAAAATCACGTACTGGCCCTGATGTTTGACATGAATAGGTTGTGGGAAAAATTTATTGAGGTCACTTTGAGACAATTCTCTGGTGGAGATTATACGATCAAAGCCCAACAATCAAAAAGGTTTTGGGAATCAACACCTATGAATAAATGTAGCCATCTCAAACCTGATATTGTACTTACTAAAGGTGACCAGACTTTTGTGCTGGATACCAAGTGGAAAAATGTTACCCAATATACTCCCTCTTCCAGTGATTTGCAACAACTATATTCCTATCTGAATTATTTCAAGGCGCAAAAAGTAGCATTGGTATATCCAGGAACACAAGATAGTATCAGGTCAGGCGTGTATGTCAATGACTCAGCTACATCACAGGACAACAATCAATGCTTAGTAATTACGCTGGCTCCAAAAGAGACTCTTGATCAATGGCAAAATAGCATTCGGGAACATTTATTGGACTTTTGGATAGGTAATAAATCAAGCTAATTTCTCTTTAACAACTCACCCTCGATAAACCTCCTCCTGATGCCACTCAATATACTTAGTTCCTGGTTTATCAGCCTCGTTTTGGGGCAGCAGGTAGAGGCCATTGCCGTGGAGCTTGTAATAATCTTTGCCATTATCAAACTCCTCCTTGATTTTGGCCGATACTTCTATTTTGTAATCGGTGGTGAGGGTGAGGTAGCCCGTATCAAAGAGCTTGTGCAAATCGGCGCGAAGCAGCAAGCCATTGGCGATTTGGTGGGGACCTGATTCGGCATAGGGTTTTATATGAGCGGCTTCTAGGGCAGGTAAGGTCTTTTCACCCGAAAAGGCACAGCGCCGTTGGTAAGCTTCGGTGAGACGTACTCTGAAGGCCCCCTGGCTTAGTCGCACTTTGGTAAGGTATTTTTTAGCGCCATAGGGGGCTTGGGGTTCTTCTACTACCAATTGGTTTTTGTAGTTTTCGGCCCGTTCGTAGAGTTGGTATTTTTGCAGGCGCTGTTCTACCTGTTGCCATAAGGCGGTGCCTATGGTGTCACCCGTAGTGTAACTTTTGCCTTGTACAATGCTTTTGCCCCAGTTGCTGGGGGTGGGTATCCAGTCTTCTCGCTCAAAAAAGATCGGATCAGTGAGTACAATGCAACCCACGTTGGGGTTTTGGTCAAACGGATTGCGATGATCGCGGTAGCTTCTAATGGTGTTCCGAAAAGTAATGTAAGAGGCTACACCGTTGCGTTCCTGAAAAATATCCCAGGCTACTTCGAGCGGCAATATACTATGAGAGGCAAAAAAGGCTACGCCTCCAATGGCATTTAGCGGGCTTTTAAGTTTAAACAGGAAGGGTTCGCCGGGAGCCAGTACTTTAAAGGACGTACGGCCACTGGGCTGCCAGAAATTGAGGTCTTCAATTTTTCCTTGGGCGTTTTCTCTTTGGGCCAAAAATTGGTACCAATTGTTGTTGGTTACTCCCAGATAGTACTTCATAGTTGCGGCGGATTTATGTATTTTAGGGTTTGAATATTCAATTAAATTCGGAGAAAATCAAATGCTTCGCAAGTGAAAAATGAAAAGCTAAAAATGAAAAATAAGGCAAATAAAATTATTGTTTGACTTTGTCTAGAGCGAGACTTCTTATGAGGCTTCAAAACAAGTTCTATAAGAAAACTCGCTATCCACCTACCCAGCTATTGCAAATATGCCTTGGTTTAATTAAATTGAGGAGTATTACTATCAATAAGTAAAAGGCACGGCTATGATTCAACTTGGGCATTATCTTGGTAAAGTCATCAAACATGACATCGATGAACGGGGTTTTGGCTTTATTCGCATATTTGAAAAAGCACCCGCTCGCGAAATCTTTTACCATTTTAGCCAGCTCCAAGACAGCATTGCCCCCTCCGATATTGTAGTATTTCAGGTAATTGCCTCCCAAAAACACCGAGGCAAACTAGAAGCCCAGGCCATACAAAAATTGCCCTCTTCGCCAGATTTATTGGTTGCTTTGCTTACCCAAGCCCGTGAAAATTTACCTTATTTGCCTACCAAGGTATGGCAAGCACAAATATTACCTCATTTAGGGCTAACCGCTAAAATGGCTGTTTTTCCCCATCAGCATATTGCCCAGCTCGATCAGTACCAATTATTTAAGCTATCTATCGCTACTTGCCCCCAAACTCAAGAGGTATTTGCTCAGTTTTGTCAGGCGTTAAGTTTTTCTCCTGAATATGAGCTGAAGGCCTGGCTGGATGGCTATAAGCCCATTCCTACTCTTGAGATATTAAGCATAGTCACCTCTGAAGGCAACCTGACTGATCATGTCCCAATTATACGTAAGTTGGGCTGGCGACAAAGCCTTGATTTATTTCAAGCAGCCATCACATGCCAACCCTATGATACTTTACGCCTGATATTGACCACGGTAGAAGATTTTGACAAAAATAAGCACGCACTAGAAGATGTCGAGTTAGAACTCACTGACGAGGTAAGGCTTAGGTTATGGATAGAGGGTTTGCTGCAGCAACCAGCCTCCGATATTATGACCCAATGCTTGCTTTATGAGGTGCCGTTTGCCCCTACCCCGCAAATGATCCAGCTAGTAGGCACTGCGATGGATAGCTTGATGCAAGAAGTATCTGAAGCATGGCAACAGCAAGAAGTAATCGAGGAGTATACCCCCCTCCAAAGAATGCTGGAGTTGGTTGAAAAACATACTGAGTTATCTACCCAAGCATTCTTAAATGACTTATTACCCAAGCTTACTGAACGTATTCACTTTAAGCTATGGTATTACCATTATCTCGAGTCCATTCCTTTTGATATCATGGCCACCTATTTTGGTGATTTGTCTGCCAAGGCTCAAAAAAGCACGCTCAAACGCCTATTTTATTTATTAAAGCAACAAGACGCCCATATTTCGTTGGTCAAGATCTTATCTTTGAACCAGGGAGGCATTAAAAACCCTATGGCCGATTTGCTCAGTATCAGTGATCAGAAGCTGGATTTTGCGGTGTATGTGATACTACAAATGCTTCAGGAAATGGCAGAAGACCGATTGGTAAATGACCAAACCATTTTTGAGATTATTGCCCAACACATCCATAGCCCCAAAGACATGCTGCTTTTGGCTGATTTTTTAGACAAGTGTGAGGGGCGCCTGGGTGTGGGTAGAGCCAATGCCTCCAGTGAAGAGGAGCCCACCTTTGAGATTAAAGTCAATCGAGGAGGCAAACCATCAGGCGTGGTATTTTGTGAAGGTAGAAAAGTGATTGATAAAACCACTAGACAGCCCAAACTCAATGATATCAATGGGCAACCCTATTGGTGGTGCCGCAATGCCTCTTGTTATCAAACCTGCGTACAAGCCCATACTGATTGGCCCGACTATACCTTGTTGGATTTTATGACCATTGCCCAACTTCCCTTCAAGCAAGAGGATTACGAATTGCTTATGGGCTATATAAATAAGGTAGAACGATTTATTCAGCATTTGTTTTGCCAAGGCTGCCACCAAATGCTAAGGCCTTTGAAAGATGCCCACAAAGCTTCTAATTATGGATTGTATAGGGTAAGTCGCTTTAGTTGCCAAACCGAAGACTGCACCGAGCTGGGTAAGGAAGTATACCTGACGCGTTGTATCAATGGGGCTTGTACTAATATTATCGATTCCCGTGAATCAGTGAAATGCAAGCCTGAAGGAGACTACCCTGAAGACATAGGCTGGTATGTGTGTAAAGCTTGCCACGGCTGTTGCACCACTGAAAAACTCAATGCCAGAATCGGGGTGTATCATATGACTGGACAAACCTACCAGGGACATGCGGATGGGCACAAAGATTTAGGGCAGATATGCTGCACCCAATGTGGCCATGTCATGGAGTTCGCCGGACAAAAGTCATCGGCGTATCAAAATGTGCTGCAATGGTTTTTAACCAAAGGGCAAAAATCAAAGCATGTGCTCAGTTCAGGGCAAAGAAAAACTGATCACAAGTATTGGTTTAGGCTAAAAGCCCCTCAGGGGGAAGAAGACCTGCGATTGTTTAAACAAAAGCTTGCCAACCTGGTACAAATGGGCTTTCAGGTACCAGAGATCAACCAAACCAAAAACGCTTATATGGTAAGTGAGCCTTTTGCTACGCCAAGCATAACCAATCGGCAAACCCTGGTATGTCCAAAGTGTTCGTTTACGGTTGATTTTAATAAAGAAAAGTATGATGTCATGAGAAGGTATCATCAGTTATAAGCATGGAATCAAATGATACAAATTATGAAAGCGATCTTTTATACCACTTTAACGGTAGGCCTACTGGTTGTTTCAATCAGTTTGTATGGGCAAAACCTACCCCAACTCAAACAAAAAGCCCAACAAGGAAATGCCAACGCCCAATATGAGCTTGCCAAACTTTATTATTTTGGAGAGAAAGTTCCCCAGAATTTGGAGAAGTGCGCTTTTTGGTTAAAGAAGAGTGCCCAACAAGGAGATGCCAATGCGCAAAGGGTGCTGGGTGAGCTGTATTATAATGGAGAGGGAGTTAGTAGAAACTTTTATAAGGCTGTTTTATGGTACGAAAAAAGCGCAAAACAAGGCAATGAAGAGGCATTGCTCAACTTGGGAATGATGTATTTGAGAGGGCAAGGCGTAGAACAAAACGCTAAGAAAGGTTTTGAACTGGTAAATCAAAGTGCTGATAAGGGGAATGTCAAAGCACAAGGTAATATTGCTATTTTTTACAAAAAAGGCATTGGCACAGCTCCCAATATTTACAAAGCCTTTTCCTGGATGAAAAAAGCCGCAGAAGGAGGAGATGCAAAGTCGCAATGCAACCTTGGAGTCATGTATGATGATGGAGATGGTACCCTCAAAAACAAAGAGAAGGCTTTTTATTGGTATCAAAAAAGCGCAAAGCAGGGACATATGCTTGGGCAATATCACCTGGCCGAAATGTATATCCGTGGAATTGGCACTCTTCACAATCCCAAAAAGGCTTTATATTGGTATGAAAAGAGTGCCCAACAAGGATATACTGAAGCTCAAAATTTAGCGGGCCTTATGTATTATCAAGGAAAGGTTGTGCCCAAAAACCTCCACAAAGCATTTGAATTATTTAAAAAGGGAGCAAATCAAGCGCACGCCAATTGCCAGTTTTCGTTGGCTAACCTGTATTTCTTTGGTGAAGGAACCCTTACCAATAAGAGAAAAGCCGCTTATTGGCTCAAAAAAGCGTATGAAAATAAACACCCACACGCCAAGAAAATGTGGGATGATTTAGAAATGTGGAAGTATGAGTAAAAATAAATTATACGAAACCTTGAACACATGAGCAAACACGAAACCTGGAGAACAAGATTGTATTGGGAGCAAGTAGGTGGGCTATTAATTGAGGAATTTATAGTGGTAAAAGGCAATAAAAACCAAGGTAAAAGAGCGTTGGATGGGTTGATTGTCCTGAACGAAGAAAAGGCCATTCACAATGGTAATACTTATGATATCAAAGGTAAGGATGTAATAGTGATCCAAACCAAGGCTCACCGAATAGGCATGTATTTGCTAGGGCAAGCTTATTTTAGCAAATTATTGATAGAAAAACTACAACCGCGTAGCGTGAAAAGTGTAGCCATTTGTGGAAACAATGATGCCATCATGGCAAAACTGGCTGAGGCACACGGAGTGGAAATTGTGGTAATTGGAGATGATCAAAAACCTGAGAACGACTAGCTCTTACCTATTGCTTAGAATCTTCTGAGATCAAATATGCATCTTTATTTAATTTTTTTCAATACCTCCAATAGCTTAGGTAGCTTGTCTATTTGGGTTTCTGTCCAGAAATTAAAACTACTGGTGTTGCCCACGCCATCTACCAAATGGTAATTGTTCATATCAATAGTCAAACGCCTTTTTTTCTCACGTACAGAATACGACATAGTCATTTCTTTGGCGTGGAATATAAACTTGGAAGATTTTTTCTTAAACTTTAAATTGAGGTTGGGTAGTATATGTTTTTCAATAAAAGTAATAAATTCCTGTATTTCGTCCAGGCCTATCCAGGCAGTTTCAAATCCCTTTTTCTTTTTTTTCTTCATTCCCAATACATACATATCCAATCCCAGTGCTTTGATCTTTTGGTTATTTTTAAGGTTAATTACCTCTACTGGAAAGAACCTGACATATTCATCATATCCCGATTTAAACTCCGCGACTACATTCCAATCTCGGTTAATCCGATAAAACTTAGCCGTTTCTATAAACTCACGGGTAGTAGATTTTGATGGGCGAGCATAAGCATTTTGTTGAGCATAGGTAGCATTGCCAGAAATCATAAGCAAGCAAAAGATGAAAGATAAGGGCGTTTTCATTGCCTGAATAATTTAGGTAAAGGAGTAAAAATCAGCTTACCCAATATCAAAATTAATTCGGAGAAAGGCAAACGCTTCGCAAGTGAAAACTTAAAAATGAAAAATAAGGCAAACCCTGTTTGGCAGCACCTCCATTACGTCTCACTTCTTCAACAACAAAGGAATGTCAAACTCAAATCTCACAGTTTCCTCTGTTGATCAAAGTCTTCCAAAGAAATACCCTGAACATTGGAAAGTTTTCAGCGATCCTTCAGAACACTGCAAACAATAAAGGAATGTCAAACTCAGATCTGACAGGTTTTTAAAACCTGTCAGATCTAAAATGAATTCTACTTCTTATTCTTATTTCTCTTTATTTCTTCTTCCTCGCCTTATAACTTGCACTACGACTCACTTTTTGAGCCATCATGTAGTCTACACTCGACATTTCTTTCATGTTTTCGAGTTGTTTGCCATAATTTACAATGTCCTCGTATTGCTTTTTTAGCTCATCATTGGGAGGCATCAGTTTAAAATAGGCATCCATCGCGGCCTTGGCTTGCTCGATGATTTGTTTGGCTTTGTCAAAATCACGTTGATCAGCGGCTCGCATCGCTTGTTCAAACAAATCGTTGGCCGTATACAGCACGGTTTGTTCTTGTACGGTCACATTCATCCCCGACTTGTAGCGCCTTTCGTCGGTAGTAGGCGTTATTTGTAAGGCCACCTGATCGGTGATGCGTTCAAATTTTTCTACCACATCGTCGTATTGCAGGGTAGCATTCATGGCCAGGGGTTCATCCAATGGTCTGGTGAGCTCAAACTTGATCAATACCGCTTTTTCTTCTTCGGCAAACACATCATTGAAACTAATCTTTACCTGATCATTCTCAATATTGGCCGGGTACCCATACACCTTAGTGCATTTGAGGTAAGCCGAGGGAAAGCTAAATTGTAGACTAGTGTTTTGGGCTACTACCGAAAGTAATCCGTCTAGTTCCTGGGCAAATATTTGAGGAATTTTATCGGGCATATCTATAAAGTAATAGTTGGCTCCTCCATACTCCGACAAATTGGTCATCAACACCTCATTGAAGTCCGCCCCTACCC
>DMXI01000211.1 GCA_003483885.1 Microscillaceae bacterium | reverse complement strand
TGAGGCTGTAAGTACTTGATTTCTAAATAGATACTTCCCAGATTAAGAGGTGCTTTCAAAAAACTAAGTTAAGCAAATGGCTTCAGTTGACATGTATGCGATTTTTCGGGGCATTTTCAACTTGCTGAGGTATCTGGTAGTTGTCTTTCAAGCAGATCCCTCAACAAGTTCGGGATGACAAAACCACGTACTAGGCACTTCTTTAAATAGCTTACCATCAACACTTTATGTAAATACATCATCAATACTATGCCTTGCCCAATCAAAATTATTGTTCAAAGAAATTCTAGTCGTTTCCAAATATCATATTTGCAATTTGAGCATTGAGTTGATTGGGTCTTGCTTTCCAATTTAAAGCCCCATTTGTTAGCAAAATCACCGTTAGGTTTTGATTAGTTCGTTCGTTCCAATAATGCCTAAATGAAGATATCCCAGCTCCTCCGTGTCCAACCATTCTATAAGCATCTTGTAGCCTGTATGCTTCCCAACCCAAACCAAAATTACCTTCTTTTCCATTGTTTAACTTTACCGGGGTCCAAACTTTCATCAGTTGTTCCTTGGACAAGATTTGTTCGTTTTGAAGTGCTTGAAACCACTTTATCAAATCATTGATGGTAATGTTCAACCCAGCACCTGCATACATTGGAGAGGAATAGTTTAATGGAAACATTTCTAGTTTACTATTAATTTTTCGATAGCAAGTTACTCTATTGGGGACAACTTTTTTAAAACCACCATAATTGGCAGAACTCAATCCTAGTTTATCAAAATATTCTTTTTGCATGTAGGATTCGAAATCTTGATTTGCCAGTTTTTCTATAATAATGCGAACAAGCAAAAAACCAGTCGCGTTATATTTCGCTTCAGTTCCAGGTGCTGAACTGAATGGCTTATTTTTTACTCCATCAATTACAAATTTTTCGCTTTTTGGCGCTAAGTAAATCTGATAATCTATTTGATCGGGAATTCCAGAGGTATGGGATAATAGTTGTTTCAAGCTTAGTTTCCTCCACGATTCTGGTAGATCAGTCCTCTTTGGGAGAAACGCTGCCACGGTTTCATTGACACTTCTATTATGAATACTCAATAACTTGTGGAGTGCAACAGAACTAAACATTTTAGAAATGGATGCTACTGGAAATGAATTGCTTAACTTCATAGGTACTTGGAGTTGAGCATTGGCTACTCCAAAAGACTTTTTATGAACCACTTTATTATCAATAAGTACTGCATAATTCAGCCCAACTATTTTCAAGCGATCCATCATACTTTGTAAATAACTATCCGCCTTGTTAAAGACCTGGTTATGAACACCTTGGCTGTATGATTCTACTAACCAAACGTTCATAAATAATAACCCTATGATAAACTTTTTCATCTCATCTCTATTTTTAATGCCTTTATTTAAACTCATACTACTGCTGTGTCTCTATGGCCAACGGCGCGGGATTCTAAGCGTAGTTTTAATGTACTGGGGCAATCAATTCTAAAAATATGCCATAGGCAAAATACCCATCTGGTATCCAATAAAAGCATTCAAAAGGTGTGATGTGGTACATTGACGAACAATATTGTGCGAAAACGAACATGTCAAGTGTCAAATCAAAAGGTGGGCTTTTTCATTTTTATAACTCCAAGGTTTTATGACTACAAACATAATCATATGACTATTTTTGTAATTATATGACTACAATTATAGTCATAAAGAAAATTAATTATATATTTGTGCTATGAAAGAACTCACAAAAGCCCACGAACAAGTCATGCAATACGTTTGGGAGCTTGAAAAAGCTTTCCTGAAAGATATTGTGGACCAGTTTCCAGAACCCAAGCCTGCCTATACTACTGTATCGACTGTAGTGCGAGTATTGGTAAGAAAAGGTTTTTTAAAATTTAATACCTACGGCAAAGTAAGGGAGTATTATCCCGCGATCACTAAAGAAGCGTATGTCAAAAAACAATTCAAAAATGTAATTGGCGATTTCTTCAGTGGATCTACCAGCAAATTTGCCCGGTTTTTTACCGAAAGTGAGGACATGAACCTGACCGAATTAGAAGAAATGAAAAACCTTATTGAGGAAAAAATCAAAAATTTGAAAGACCAAAATGACTAGTTTTATTCTCTACATCGCCCAAAGTAGCCTGGTATTCATTGGGCTTTTTTGCCTGTATCAAGTGTTGTTTAGCAAGTCTACCTTCCATCAACTAAACCGAGCCATACTGGTCACTTTGCCATTCATTGCCCTTTTGGCGCCATTTACTTATTTGATTGTGCCTACCTCGCCTGCCCCCATAGAACAAGTAAGTCTGGCATTCAATGAGTTGGTAGTAGAAAGTGGTAAAACTATTTCCCAAACTTTACATACCACCTCTGGAAACACACTTGATATCTCTACCCTGATATTCTACGCTTATGTGTTGGGGAGCCTTGTGCTATTGATCAAAATGATGCATTCGGTTTGGTGGGTTATGAAGCTCAAAACACAATCACCAAGTAAAATACAAGATGGCTACCAACTGGTGTTTTCTCCGCTACCACAGGCTTTTTCATTTTTCAACTGGATATTTGTGCCTCAAGGTGCATCCCAAAATCCTGATGATCTGATCATTGCCCACGAAAAAGCTCATATCCAGTTAAGGCATTCTGCAGATGTATTCTTGTCCGAACTCTATATTTTGCTGTTTTGGTTCAACCCATTGGTGTATGCTTACCGCAAATCTCTTAAGTCTATTCATGAATATCAGGCCGATGCCTGGGTACTGCAAGGCAATGTAAAAACCTCTAGTTATTTGCAAGCTTTGCTACACAATATCCAAGCACAATCTTCCAGTAGTTTGTACCATTATTTTAACCAATCATTAATCAAAAAAAGAATTGATATGATCACGAAAAAACCTACTCGTACACTTTACAAGTTTACTTATTTATTGTTTTTGGCAGGCGTGGTGCTTATTTCAGCTGCCTTTACCACCCCCCGCTTCATGTCTGACTTACTCGCCTCGGCTCCAGCATCATCCATGGCACAAGGCAAAACGTTGACTGTGCACAACAATCCTCCAGCGTTGTTTCCGATCAAAAACAGTGGCAAACACAACATTACCAGTTATTTTGGAAAGGTACATCGCCACCCCATTACTCATAAAAAGCACACGCACCACGGTATTGACATTCGCGCCAAAGAAGGCACGCCCGTAATTGCTACCGCTGACGGAGTAGTAGTAAAGGCCAGTGATGGCAAAGACTGGGGTAACCTTATCATTATCAACCACGCGGGTGATTATCAAACTCGCTACGCCCACCTCCAAGGATTTGCAGTAAAGGCCAAACAATCGGTTAAAAAAGGAGAAGTAATTGGCTATGTAGGCAATACTGGATTATCGCGTGGTCCCCACTTGCATTATGAACTTCGCCAAAACGACCAGCCTCTCAACCCTTTGAAATTTATCACACTTTTTAATTAATTCTCTCTTTAGACCTGACAGTTTTTTGCCCCCCCCACCTTGCGGGATTGTAAACTGTCAGGTCTGAAAATACCATAATTTAATTACTAGTAACATAAGCGTTTTATTCCACTCCCAGAAGTGGACTGGGACTCCTATGTTCAAAATTGACCTATATCCATGAAATTTTTTTGTAAAATTATCTGCCTGTTAATGGCCTGGAATAGCTATGGCCAAAACTGTACAGTTACAGGCAAAGTAACCGATGAAAAAAACAAAACGGTGGCCTATGCCACAGTAGCTTTTAAAAACCAACAGGATAGTAGCCAAGTGTTTGGCACTCTTACCAACGACCGAGGACGATTTTCAATCACGCTTCCCAGAGCCAAATATACCTGGGAGGTTTCTATTGTAGGAAGCAAGCCTTATAAACGCACACTCAACCTTTTGCCGGGACAAAATCGGGTAAATTTAGGAGACATTCGCATCCAAACCACGGTCACACTGGAAGAGGTAGTAGTGACTGCCGATAACTCGCAACATATAGAGCTGGATAAAAAAGTCTACAACGTATCGCAAGAAATGCTGGCAGGTGGAGGAAGTCTGGTAGATATTATGCAAAATATCCCGTCGGTACAGGTAGAAGTAGACGGCAACATCAGTATCCGAGGCAATGGCAATGTACGCATCTTGATTGATGGTCGTAATAGTGGCATTACGAATCCACAGGCATTTTTGCGTACCATTCCTGCGGGTAGTATCGAGCGCATTGAAGTCATTACCAACCCTTCGTCTAAATATGTGGCAGAGGGCACGGGAGGGATCATCAATGTGGTACTCAAAAAAGGGAAAAAACAACAACTCACCAGTAGTTTTGAGGTATTTTCGGGGGCGCGCCTCAATGCTGGAGGCAATGCCAATATTAGCCAGGGAGGTAAAAAACTATCCTGGTACTTCAATACTGGGGTGGGCTATTCGGAACCTAAGAAATTAGATGAATTCGATGTGGTCAACTTTGGCAATACTCCCTTTGAAACTCGACAAACGGGCGAAAAAATACTAAAGCAGTTTTATTTGTTCAATAACTTAGGTGGCCAATGGATATTGAACAAATCTCATCGGTTAAATTTAGACCTGACATATCGTAAAGCCAACATCAGGAATGAAAATGCCATTAATTATGAGGACTCTAGCCAGGATATAATTCTTAATCAATCACAAAGGTTAGATACCGAGGTTTCTCATAATAACCTAATCCGCTCTAGTGCCACTTACCAATGGAAACTCAATCCGCAAGGTGGAGAGCTACGGTTCACGCTTTTTGGTCAGTCATCTATTGAGGATGGTAATTCTACTATTAGAGAGCAAACGTTTGTACCCATTGCAGAGGTTGCCAATATAGATCGCTCATTTAACCAAATGCAAGACAGGCGCTACAGCCTTTCAGCAGATTACCTGCAACCTTTGCCAGGCAAAGCGCAAATAGAACTGGGAGCTCGCCATAAAACAACGCAAATTCTCAATGATTTTGCCGTAGAGCGAACCTCCAATGGGGCTACTAGTCAGATTCCAGTATTTACTGACAAAACCGCTTATGACGAAACCATCCAGTCCTTTTATGCCCAATACACCAAAACCTTGGGCAAGCTAAAATATCAGGTTGGACTGCGCTCCGAAACCACCAACATCTTGATTTCTACGGCCAATCGTACCCAACAACAAGCCATTGCCTATACCAACTTGTTTCCATCGGCTTTTGTGCATTACGATTTTAACAATCAGCACAAAATCCGCCTATCGGTATCTCGTCGGATCAGGCGGCCTCGTTTAAGTGCCCTGATTCCGTTTTCTTCTTTCAGTGATGCCCGTCGTGTACGTATTGGCAACCCCTCGGTCAACCCGGCTTTTGTCATCTTCTCGCAATTGGGGTATCAGGGCAAATTCAATAAGCATCTCTCTATTACCCCTACGCTATTCTATTATCGCACCCAAGGTGTATTGGACTACTTTATAGAAAAGCGTAGCATTACTGTAAATGGTACTACGCAGGATATCTTTGTACGAAAAACCATCAATATTGGCGAACGACAACAGTTAGGACTTGAAATGGGCATCTCATACGAAGTCTCTAGTTGGTTGCGATTGTATACTGAAGGCTTTGTGAGTGGATTTATCCAAACGGGTGGTTTTCAAGATGTAGATTATAACAGCACAGGAGTCATCTCAGCAGGTCGTTTTAGGTTGAATTTTAACTTATCGAAAACCCTGAAACTACAGCTACAACATCGTTTTGTGGGGGGTAATCAGCGAGGACAATTTACCCGAAGATCGGTATATAGAATGGATATGGGATTGAGCAAACAATTGTTTGGCAAAAAAGCTACCTTGAGTCTCAATTTTAAGGATGTGTTCAATACTTGGTGGTTTCAAATAAACTCACAAGAAGAAACTTTTCGTCAGGATTATCGGGCGCAAATACGCACCCCTCAAGCCAATATTTCATTTATCTATTTATTAAACCAGAAAAAATACCAAGGAAAAAAAGGAAAACAATATGAGAAATATTAATAAAACACTGGGCCTATGGATGGCCATTTGCTTGCTGTCTACCTCATTAGCGGCTCAAACCATCAGCTTTACTTTTGATGATGGCATTACCTATGACAGGCCTGGCTATACTTTTGAAACTTGGAATGGAATGTTGCTCGCGAAGCTGAAAAAAGCCAATGTAAAAGCAATGTTTTTTGTAAGAGGCAAGGGGTTAGATAACGACAAAGGAATGAAACTGCTCAAAAGCTGGAACGATGCAGGACACGGCCTTGCCAACCATACCTTTAGCCATCCTAATTATAGCAGCTCAAAGGTTACAATAGAGCAATTTAAGCAGGAATTCTTCAAAAATAATCGTTTAATCAAAGGCTATAGTAATTTCAAAAAGTATTTTCGTTTTCCCTACCTCAAAGAGGGCAACACTCCTGAAAAGGTACAAGCCTTTCGCCAATTTTTGAAAGACCAAGGGCACAAAAATGGCTATGTGACCATTGATGCCTCGGATTGGTATGTAGACCATCGTTTGCTCAAAAGGCTTCGTCAAAAGAAGTTTGGGGATGTACAAAAGTATCGAGAGTTTTACCTAAACCATATTTGGGAACGGGCTCAGTTTTATGAAAATCTGGCTTTTAAAATGACGGGGCGACATATTAAACATACGCTTTTGCTTCATCACAATTTGTGTTCGGCCCTATTTATAGATGACCTGATGGCGATGTTTAAAAAGAAAGGATGGAAAATTGTATCACCTATGGAAGCTTTTAAAGACCCCATCTACGACCAAATCCCTCAATATGCTGGAGAAAGCTTGATTTATGCCTTGGCTAGAGACTCGGCCAAATTTAAGCACTTGATCCGCTACCCAGCAGAGGATAGTCAATACGAAAAGGCAAAGATGGATAAGTTGGGTTTGTGACAGCATACAATCAATGGAAATAAAAGTAATAAGCCTGTCCTGAATGAGCAGTGACAGGCTTTGTTTCATAAATCATAATATCCGGAATTTACCAAAAAGCATAAATTTCCCCGCCACACAGCACTCCTATTTCCTCGCTAAGAGTTGCAAATAAACCTGATAGTTTATACCTGTTTTCATAAGTGAAACTACGTGATTTGACTTTGGAAAGCCATTTTTATCATTTGGTTTTGATACTTTAGAATCACTGTCTAATAGTAGTTATGACTATTAAACAATTGGCTTTGCAGAACTCATAAAGTTCCAGTAAAACCAGCATTCACCTTAACCGAAAGCCTTCAAAACCAATAATGGAGGCTATCTATAATCACGAACGATGAAACATTATCCTCCAACAACCATCATCAGACGATGGACTATGTGCGTACTTTTTGCCTTGGCTTCGCTGCTGATTGGCCAATACCAGCTCCAGGCTCAAACAACCACTCTCAACTTATCTGATCTCACCAATGAAGCGCTTCTGAAGCAAGCTGGTGAAATATTCAATACGGCGCAGTTTGAATATCAAAAAGAACTACGAAAGTATTACAACCAAGAAAGGATATATCAATCAAGCAACCAACAACTCGACCAGTGGCAAATGCTAGATTCTGCCTTTAGAAAACCTACGAAGGAATTGACTACGCTTGAGTTGGCCACACTTTATACCAACCATATTACCAAACTCCTGAATAACTATCGTCAAAAATCACTATTGCTTGAAAGTAAACATCAGGCTTTACAGGATATGGTCATTCAGATTGACGCACTCTTGTTTTCGAGTAATAAGTCTAAAAATGACCTCATCTCTTTGACCCCTTATTTGTTCGAAATAAAACTACGCCTGGATGACGGTACGCTAAAGTCGGGTCAGGTGCCAGAAACCTTATCACAAGGCTACATCAAGGCCAAGCAACAGGCATTGACCAATACCAGAATCAAGTTTAAAACCGAAATAAAAACCATTAAACAAGCCATTGCTCAGTTGACCAAACAAGTGGTAAAAAATAAGGAAGTTATTACCAAAACTGAATTGCAATTATTGACTGCTCAAGAAAAGCAGGCCAATGCACAAAAAAATTCGGCGCTTAACAATACCTATGCTACCCTCACGCCTAAAAAACTGTTGAGGACCTTTGCCGAATTGTCTGAAGCATCAAACTGGATTAAAAGTACTTATAATATGGCCTATCAAAAGGTCATTTCTTTGGCCAAAACTACTACCTCCTCATTTAAAAATACCACTCAAGAAAAGCCTTTGACTTTCAAAGATGCCCCTGTAAGCAATGATCCAGAACAAGCAGTAAAAGCTTTAGACAAATTATTGAAACAACACACAAATCAAGTAAAAAGCCGGACTAAACTTCAAAAGATGCTCAAGACACTGGCGGGTCATCAAGAAACTTTTAAAGGAGAAGCAGCAGTGATGAATGAACAGGTAGCCAAAATGGTTTTTGTGGCCCAACTCATCAAGAATCTGGAGCAAGAAGGAAAAATAAATCCGCAATCGGTATTGGCGCCTCAATGGTATGCTTCTATGATGGCAGAAGAAGAAAATCTGGCAAAGCAAAATGCAGAAGTATTGGC
Source organism: Microscillaceae bacterium (assembly GCA_003483885.1). Classification (GTDB taxonomy): domain Bacteria; phylum Bacteroidota; class Bacteroidia; order Cytophagales; family Microscillaceae; genus Microscilla. The sequence goes on along the minus strand of DMXI01000211.1, from coordinate 14,007 downwards.
ATTGGGTCAACAAAGTCAAAAAGAGATTGAACGGGTTACTCAGGAGCTTACAGAGCTAAAAATTGTTCAAGAGCAACTAATCGCCCAAAAAAACGACCTTCAACGACAGGCTAAGTCATTGGCAAAAGTAAGAAAATGGAAAGCAGGGCTAGAAAATATGGCTCCGGGTAAATTGATAGCGGCTTTTGATACCTTAACCAACCAATTGAGTGACAAACAACGCTTGTTGGAAAGCTATTACAAAAAATACAAAAAGTCGGAGGACTCTACCAAAAATCTCAAGCGAGCATTGTATACTTTGAAAGGGCCATTGTTTAGACAAATTAGAAGAACTGCTTCGGAAGACAAATACGGCATTCGCGTAAAACTATACGCGTTGATTAATAAAAAAGCGTTTAGAAATGAACCACAAGTAGTAGCTGTAACCCCACCGACAGATAGTCTGCTAACACAAACAAATACCTCAACTGAAGGAAAAAAGTCCCTCTTTAGAAACATTGCTGGAGAAAAATATCAAAACTTGCTGGCTCAAAAGATTGCCACCATTCAAAAGCATGAACATTTAAAAGATTCCTTAAAAAAATCATTGCGTACGTTGTTAGCCCACCTTCAACAATTCATCGTAAAACGCAACGAAATCAACGATATTCTACTGCATCAAAACCTGTATGCCAAGCAGATAAAAAAGTTATTTAGCCAAAATAAGATCAAACGAGCTGATGTACCTGCTAAGATAAATGAAGCCCTCAAATATGAGAGGATCAGCAGTTTTGAATCGCTTACTCGTGAATTGTATGCATTGGAACAAAGCATTCAACAAGAATTGAAAACCTTGACGGAAACCAAGGAAAATAATGCTTTACAAACGCATTTTATTTCACTCCAAAAGAACACGGGTAATCGAGGAAGTTTTCACCGCCATTTACAAGAATTGCAGGAGAGTTTTGAGGAGAAAAAGAAAAAGTTGTCGGGCAATGCCTTAAAAGTAAGCGAACAATTAGCCGTAAATCGTTTAAACGCGGATAATAGTTTGGAAGATTTCTTTCTCGGGTTTATCAAATCTTCCGACACCCAAAACTACTCTAAAATATTGACAGCCACTTATGTAGAGCTGATTCAAATGGAACAGCAACAAAGCATTTTGCAGGCTCAAATACATAAACTGGAAAAGCTCACCAAACTTGAATATGCCGAAAAAGATTCTATTCCAGTATTGCTCACGTCTTTGAAACAACGACTGGATCAACTGGAACTAGCCAATGAAGAAGCCTGGATAAAGATTAAAATGAGGCTGATCCCTGAAAAAGCGCAGGAAATTATGCAGGCTTTTCAGGTAAAAACTGGACGAAATATCGCCTTACTTCCACCTGTCCCACCCAGTAGTCAAGACTCAATGATTCGGGTAAGCACCGAAACCTTGTTTGATTACCACGTAGAAATCGCCGCCGTAAAAAAATGGATGCAACTTCTCAAAGAAAGGCTCACCACGGCTGGTATTGACAAAGAAATAGATACTTATGCCAGTATGATTGGTGAATTGGAAGCTAAAAATGTGGCCATTCACAAAAGCATTGAGGAATTGATTGGGCACCCAGAAACTGACCTAAAAAAGATGGATTCAGAGGAGCGCCCTCACACACGCCTGGCTTTACTTACTTTTTTGAAAGGTAAAATTGGAGCGCTGAGAGCCACCCGAAATCATCTCAGGTATAAATCTCTCCTGTATCTGGTCATTAAACTTTTATTAATTGTTTTACTGGCTTACTTGCTCATTAGAGTAGTGAGAAATGCGGTGAATCGCATCGTGTTGGCCACCGAACAAGCCAAAGAACAAGACTTAGCAGAAGCTTCAATAACGAAACAAAAATCAAGAACTGTCAATATCTTTATCCGACTTTTCAGGCGACAAAAGTCCAATAAGGAAGAAGGAAAAACTCAGCTGGAATGGCTGCAAAAAGCCGAGTTTTTACCCATGCTTTATTTTGTAAAGGCACTTGTTGTGGTCGTTATTTGGATATTTGCCATTACACTTGCTGTCGAAACGCTCGGGTTCAATGCGGGGGCTATTCTCGCTGGTTTGGGTATTGGAGGTTTTGCGCTGGCGTTTGCACTCAAAGATATTTTGGTCGACTTGTTTGGGGGACTTACCCTGATCATAGCCAAGCCTTTCACCGTGGGGCAATGGATTTTGTTTAAAGGCAGCTGGACCAAAGTACTGAAAGTAGGCATACGCTACACCAAACTCCTGAGAGATGCCGACAACAAAACTGTCACTGTACCTAACTCGATGCTTACTTCTGCCGAGCTTGTCAATTTGTCTACTTATTCGGGTTATATAGGCAGAGGAGAAGTAAAAATAAACCCACAAAACAGCCACGAAAAATTTGAGCTTGCCATTGAGTTAATCCAGCAAGTATTTGACGAAATAAGCGATGAAGTAAAGCTTGTATGGGTAAGAAACGATGGATTCAAAGACTATTCCTTTGTCATTAAGTATAGGTATACAGTGTTAGCCATCGGTACCCGAAACAAAAATGTAACCTATATCCATACTAAGATCATTGAGCGGTTTCAAGCCAATAATATTGAGTTTGCCCCTCCTCCATCACTGCCTCTTATGGCCTAAATAACCTACGTGTTTAACCATTCTCTCAATCATAAACTTCGTACAAACTATGGAAAAGAAAACCTTTACCCTAATTGATCTCAGTGAAGCACCAGTATATCAATATTTAAACCTTAATAAATATGCACGAGGTGCACGCGCGCTGGCATTGGCCGATAGCAATAGTTTGGTCTTATTACCTAAACATCGCACCGTTGTAGCCTTAAAAAAGCTATATGAAGCGGTTTTGTGGCAAAACAAAACCAATATTGAGTGCCTGTGGATTGACAATCCCACTTATTGCCTGGATCAGGATATTTTGGCTTCTCCTCAATATATGAAAGCGATTAGGCAGCGACTGCATAAGGCCGTTGCAAATGGCTTCGAGATACACACCATGGCCCATCAATACAACCCCTATTTTGAGCAATGGATGCAGCAAATGGGAGTGCCATTTATCTCTAATCTGGATGATCAAACCTGGTATAATCAATACCATTCAAAGGCGCTCTTGCACCGACATATCCAAACTCCCAACGAACCCTCTGTCATTGAGCGTTATGTGCCAGAAGTAAAGGTAACCCAAGGCTTTGTAGCGAGCAATATTAACCAAGGAATAGAGGCTTTTCGCAGGCTTAAAGATCTAGGAGTACAAAATATTCTCGCCAAAGCAGTAGAAGGTACTTCTGGGCAGGGTATCACTGGATTGGAGGATTGGTCAGACATAGAAGAGTTGTCTTGGGAACAGGATGATTATATCATTACCGAAAAGCTGCCAGTAGATACGAATGTACTGGGTGCCGAAGCCAACGCTGTTATTTTATTTCATAAACAAAAAATTTTTAACCCACCTCATACTATGCTCATGGATGGCTACTCTATGGATGGTAGTATTATGCCATTTTTGAGCAATCCACAACAACACAAAAACCTATTCAAGCAAGTTAACCCTTTGTTGAAGTGGTTGGTAAGTACTGGGATGAAGGGTGATGGAGGGCTTGATTTTATATTTTCTGAAAATGAAGCTTATTTGGTAGACAATAATTTGGGGAGAATGTCTGGCACCCACCTGGCCACTTACTTTCAAAAAAGCCACGTATCAGCAAACTTGCCATTCATCTACTTTAAAATTGATTATAACCAGCAAAACATCGAAGAGGTCTGGGCACAATTAAAAGCGTCTAATTTGGCATTTTGCTCAGAAACCCAAACAGGAATATTTCCCATTTTTTACCTTCAGGGCATTGCAGGAGTCATGGCTGCCTTTGCTCCTACCAATTTGGAAGCTCATCATATGTTGGACCTTTGTGCAGAAATGTTTGAAGTAAAGGTTGCCTGAGAACGTTCTGCCTTAAGATCAGCCAATAGAATTACTCAAAATCGAGATAAAAAGCCTGTCATTAGCGAAAAATGACAGGCTTTTGTATTTTACCAAATAAACTGAACTTAATCAGACCTAACTTAATTTAACCTATTCAAGATGAAAACCTTGGAATCAACCATTTCATCGGTTACCGTATTTAGTGACCGGGCAGAGGTGACGCGTACCACTACGCTAGAGCTTGCTCCAGGTGAGCACGTAGTGATGTTTGATATGTTGCCCGACAAAATAGAACAAAAAAGTATTCAGGTAGGCGGTGAAGGCGATGCCGTACTCTCGAGCGTCAAGTTTAAAGTAGAACACTACGAAGAAACACCCGACGAGGATAAAAAAGCCCTGCTAGACGAAAAGCAAGCCCTCGAAGATCAACAACAACTCCTTAACAATAAGATCAGTCGCTTGCAGAATGAGCAAAAGTTTGTGGAAAACATTACTGTAAAGCTCACCACCCCTATCGAAGAAGATATTCCAGCGCTGGATCCCAAGCAATGGGAGGATATGTTTAGCTTTTATAGCGAAAAATCAGAAACGTTGGATGAAGCCATTTTTACTACTGAAAAAGAAAAGCAAGTACTCCAGAAAAAAATAGAAAAGCTCAACAATCAGCTTCGGGATTTGCAATACGATGATACCCGTACCAAAAATCAGGTGGAGGTCATCATCCAGATGAATAGCGAAGGAAGCTTAAAATTAAACCTATCTTACATTGTATACGATGCTCAATGGCAACCTTTTTATGATTTACGGGTATCTACTCAGGATAAAAAAATGAACCTGACCTACAATGCTTTAGTGAAACAAAACACCGATGAAGACTGGAGCGAGGTAGCAGTAAAACTGTCTACTGCGCAGCCTCAGATTAGCGGACGCCAGCCCGAGCTGGAGCCTTGGCGCATAGATATTGGCGGTAAAGTTTCTAAAGAGCTCCTACGCAATGTCAATTTTGAAGCCTCTTATGTAGCAGAGGATAAAAAAGTACGGGAAAAGCTCAAAGATACTGGTAGCAGAAGTGATTTTGACGGTGGCGGCGGAGATGATGATTTCCAAAAGGCTACTTCTAATGTAGAAACCAGTGCTACAGCGGTGTTTTTCAATATTGCGGGCAAGCACACCATCAAAAGTGACAATACCGACCAGCAAGTGACCATTATGATGGAAGATTTTGGTGCTTCGTTTGAGTATTCGGCGGTACCTAAACTATCACCTTATGCTTACCTACGAGCCAAGGTCACCAACAATACCGAGTATCCATTTTTGGAAGGCAGCACCAATGTATTTTTGGACAATAACTTTGTGGCCAATGCCAGCCTGGATACTGTAGCTCCTACCGAAAGTTTTTGGACCTTTTTGGGTATTGATGAAGGAATGAAGGTAGAACGAAAGTTCCTGAAAAAGTACGAGAAAAAAGAGGGGAAACTCTTTAGTAAAAAGACCAAAAACATTGTGTATGAATATGAATTGGTGATTCAAAACTATAAGAAAACTACGGAGAAAATCACTCTCAAAGATCAGATTCCAATTTCGCAACACGACGAAATCAAGGTGCATTTACTGCTCCCCGAGTACAAAGAAGATACCGACCAGCTCAAAAAAGATAAATACAATTATCTAGAGTGGATGTATGAAATGCCTCCTGGCAAGGAAGAAAAAATTCCTTTTCACTTTTCATTAGAATACCCTCATGATGTAAAACTAACCGGAATAGAAGAAGAATGACTCAGCAAAACTCATCTCACATAGTAGACTCTAGCATTGCCTCAGTTACGGTGTTTCAGGATAGAGCTGAGGTAATTCGTGTGGCCCAAATGGATTTGGAAAAAGGCGAGCATGTGTTGATCTTTGATCAACTACCAGCCAGCATCGAGGACAAAAGCATCCAGGTAAGTGGAGCGGGCATTCCGACGATACTCAATCAGATCAAATTCTCGACTGAGCACTACGAAGAAAGTCCCGATGAAATCATTCAGTCGGTACAAGCCCAGCGCACTCAGTTGAACGAACAACGTCGTGTATTGAAAGATAATATCAAAAGGCTCAAAGGCCAACAAAAGTTTTTGCAGGGAATGGTGCAACGGGTAACCCGCCCTACCAAAGGGCAAAAAGTCACCAAAACCCAAGCTTGGTTCAAGATGCTGGAGTTTTATCAGCAAAAACAGGTAGCCATTGATGAACAGCTCCACGAGGCTACCCTGGAAATAAATCGCAACCACCAAGCTTTGCAAAAAGCCAATGCTGAATACAAGAAGTTTTTGGGGCAACGACACAAAACTCGTCGTCAAGTAGCCGTGAATGTAACAGCAGAGCAAAGTGGTACGGTAGAATTATCGCTTTCTTACATTGTATATGGGGCCAGTTGGGAGCCTTATTACGACTTCCGGGTTTTTACAGATACCGAGGAATTGGAAATGACATACCAAGCCTTAATTCGTCAAAATACTGAAGAAAGCTGGGACGAAGTAGCCTTAAAACTCTCTACTGCCAAGCCTCAGGTAGGGGGACGCCAGCCTGATTTAAAACCCTGGCGCATTCAGCAATATATTCCCCCATCACCTAAGGCAAAACCTGGTAAGGTGATGAAAAAATCTAAGGGAGGGTTTAACAGAAAGAGTAAATCTGCCAAATATGATGATCCTGAATATTCGGCGGCGTTGATGGTAGGAGGTGCACTTCCAGGCAAACCTACTACTGGCGAACAGCTCGAGGGGGAGCTTGGTATTATTGAAGAAGAAAAAGAAAGAGGAATCACCATACCTTCGTCAAGTTATGATGCCAATACCATTGATCAGTTTCTAGTGCAAGATGAGTTGCGTAAACAGGAAGAACTCAGGACGGAAATCGATAATAAGCCGCAAGCAATGGATCGGTCCACCTCTAAGGTGCAAACTGGAGGAACCGCAGTGTTTTTTGAAATAGAAGGCCAACACACCGTCAAAAATGACGGTACTGATCAGCAGGTCACTATTTTGAAAAACAGATTTAAAGCCCAGTTGCAATATTCGGCTACGCCTAAACTTTCGGCTTACACCTACTTACGCGCCAAAACCACCAACGACACTGAGTACCCTTTACTAGCAGGTAGTACTAATGTGTTTTTGGACAACAACTTTGTAGCCAATGCCAGTATAGATACCATTGCTGCTACCGAAAGTTTTTGGACGTTTTTGGGCATTGACGAAGGGGTACGGGTAGAACGCAAGTTTTTGAAAAAGTATGAAAAAAAGGAGGGCAATGTATTCAGTAAAAAACACAAAAACCAGGTGTATGAATACAGTATTGAGGTCAAAAACTTTAAGCCTAAAGCTATAGATTTGGTACTGAAAGATCAACTACCCATTGCCCAAAACGATGAGATAAAAGTGCAGTTGATAGCACCAACTTATACTCAAGATACTGAGGAGCTTAAAATTAATAAATTTAAATATATAGAGTGGTCTTACAAGTTGGATTCAGGCAAAGATCTAAGCATTCCTTTGACATTTTCGATTACCCATCCTCACGAATATTGGCTTAGTGGAATGGAATAATATGCCTGTGAAATACCAACCTGTACCTTATTCAAAAAACTATGATTGACCTAACATCACACATTACTCAGGTAACCGTATTTCAGGACCGAGCCCAAGTAACCCGACAAGCAACCATTGATTTAACAGTGGGTGAATACGCGCTGTGCTTTGATATGCTCCCGGCTAGCATTGAAGAAAAAAGTATTCAGGTAAGTGGCGAAAACTTACCTGTAATTTTACAGCAGGTAAAATTTCTCAAAGAGTATTATGAGGAAAGCCCTGATGAAGTGGTTTTGACTTTGGAGGAAGAAAAACAGCAATTGTTAGATGCCAAAAGACAAAATGAGGCTTTGCAAAAACGCTTACGAGGGCAGCAACAGTTTTTGCAAAAGATGGTAAACCGAGTCACTCGCCCGGTAAAAGGGCAAAAGAAAGCCAAAACTCAGGATTGGTTCAAAATGCTCGGGTTTTATCAACAACAGCAAATTGAGTTGGATGACAAACTACATGCTGCTATCCTCCAGGCCAAACAATTGGCGAGGCGTTTTCACAAGGCCGATATAGCGTTGCAAAAGTTTCAAGGACAATACCACAAGACGAAACGTAAGGTTGTGATAAGATTACAAGTCCAGCAGGCAGGAACCCTTACCTTAAATTTGACTTATATGGTGCGAGGGGCTAGTTGGGAACCTTATTATGATTTCAGGGTGTTTACCGAGACTGATAAAATGGAGATGATTTATCAAGCCATTGTCTATCAGAATACTGAGGAATCTTGGGAAAACGTGGCCCTAAAGCTTTCTACGGCTCGCCCTCATATTAGTGGTCGCCAGCCAGAATTGCAACCCTTGCGTATTATGGCCAATACGCCTCCTCCAGAACCGCTTCCGCCACCACAATATGATAGCCCTGCGGCCTCTCCTAAGATGTATTCTAAAGGCTTGGGAGGTGGAGGCATTTTAAGTCGAGTTTCTGATATCATAAAGGCAAATGCTTATGATGCTTTCGAGAAAAGCGAAGATCCTGAGAAAATGATTAAAAACATGCGCTTGGAGTTACAGGAAAATATTTCCATAGCTACTTCTGAGTTGGCGCGTTATACAAGTCAGGAACAACAAATGAAGCAAACTTATAAGCGAAGTGCTAGCACTGCTAAAAATTGGGAAAGTAAAGCACAACTAGCCTTAGATGCTGGAAATGAAACTTTAGCACGCCAAGCACTTGCAAAAATGAGAGACACGCAAGAACAAGCTCAACAATACGAAGCTCAATACGATCAGGCAGTAGAAGATACGGCTAAACTCCGCAGACAAGTAACCACGCTTAAAGAACGACTTCAGGAGATTAAAATGAAAGAAAGTACCCTATTCGCCCGAAGCCAGGCATCTAAATCAAGTGTTAACAGGGCACATCAAACGAGTAGCTTTGACCACGAAAGTACCTTTGCTAAGTTTGATAAATTTGAAGAGAGAATTTTAAAAGCTGAAGCTGAAGAACAGGCTTTTAGAGAGCTAGGAGACGAATTTGGAATGCTCGAAGAGCAAAGTAGCGTTGATGATGACTTAGCCAGGTTACGCCAAAAACTCAATGCTTCTTCGTCTTCTACACCAACGCCCAAACCACCTCCCCAAACAGCCAAGCCTCGCTCCTATCCTCCAACTCAAGAAACACTCGCTCCTTTTGACCTGGAATTGGCCAGGTTACAACAAACACAAAAAAAGGATCAGACAAAAAATCAGCATACCAAAGTCAAGCGCTCTTCATCCAAGATAGCCAGTGGAGGCACGGCGGTTTTCTTTGAAATAGCAGGTCAACATACTATTCAAAACGATGATACTGACCATCAAATCACCGTACTTAAACAGGATTTTGCCGTACAATTGCAGTACTCCTCGGTACCCAAACTATCGCCTTACACTTACCTTCGGGCCAGAGCTACTAATCATACTGATTACCCTATGTTGGCCGGAAGTACCAATGTGTTTGTGGATAATAACTTTGTAGCCAACTCCAGCATAGATACCATCGCGCCTACCGAAAGTTTTTGGACTTTTTTGGGCATAGATGAAGGAGTACGAGTGGAACGTAAGTTTGTAAAAAAACATGAAAAAAAGGAAGGAAATTTGTTGAACAAAAAGCATCGTAACCTGGTGTATGAATACAATATTGAAGCTCAAAGTTTCAAATCTAAAACCATAGAACTTGTCATCAAAGATCAGCTACCCATTACCCAAAACGACAAGGTTAAAGTGGTCTTGCAAGCGCCCGTTTATGAAGAAGATACTGCACAGTTGAAAATCAATAAACTCAAATACCTGGAGTGGTCTTATCAACTGGGGGCCAGTCAAAGCCTTAAAATCCCGTTTATATTTTCAATTACTTTTCCTAACGATGTATGGCTAAGTGGGATGGATTAGGTTAAAGATCTTTTAATAAGTATTTTGGACAATAATGCTACAAGTATTCAGTAATTACTAACTAAATCAAAAACTACCTACTAACAATGGAAACACTGAACTCAAAAATTACTAAAGTTACCGTATTTAAAGACCGGGCAGAGATTACCCGTGAGGCGCAAAAACAAAATTTAGCGCCTGGCGAATATCACCTCATATTTGACAAACTCCCCAAAAACATTGACCAAAACAGCATTCAGGTCAATGGAAAAGGTAGCGCCATTCTGTCTAATGTAAAATTTGAAACAGTTTATTATGAAGAATCTCCCGACGAAGAACGCCGGGTTTTGTACGAAGAACAGCAAAGCATTCAGGATGAAATTCGCCAATTGGATGATCAATTGGCTCGTCTACGCAAAGAAAAAGATTTTGTAGATGGGGTGGGCAAAAAACTCATCACCCCTGCCTCTCACGAAGCTACTCTGGAGCTAGACCCGCAAAAATGGGCCAATATGCTGGGGTATTTTAAGCAAGAACTAGAAAAGGTAGATCAAACCATTTTTGAAGTAGAAAAAAACAAGCGTACCTGGGACAACAAACTTTCTAAGGTATCGAGCCAAATCCAACTATTGGGTAAAGGCAAACGCCTGAGTAAAAACCAAGTAACCGTATGGGTAGAAGTCACTCAAGAAACCAACCTATCGCTTGAGCTTTCCTATATTGTATACAATGCCAGTTGGCACCCAGTATACGACTTGCGCGTGTCTACTGAAGACAAGCGTATGCATATTACTTATAATGCCTTTGTCACGCAAAATACAGGTGAAAACTGGGACGATGTGCAACTCAAGATTTCTACGGCACAACCCCAGATTAGTGGCGAACAGCCTAACTTATCGCCTTGGCGTATCAATATAAGGATGCCCAAGCCGTCTATACCAGACCGATCAGGCGTAAGGGCCATGTCGAACATGATGGAAGCTCCTATGCCGCAAATGTTTGGCAGTGCCACTGAAGACATTGCTATGGATATGGACGAGGCTGAAGAGCTTATTATGGCCAAGCCAGCCTCTACTGTAGAAACTGGGGCTACTTCGGTATTTTTTAGCATTGCTGGGCAACACATAGTCAAAAGTGATGGCACCGAGCATAAAGTAACGATCATGCAAGAAGATTTTTCAGCGCATTTTCGCTATTCTACCGTACCCAAGTTATCACCCTATGCTTACCTGAAGGCCAAAGTTCGGAATGAAACTGCCTACCCCTTTTTGGCAGGTAGCACCAATGTATTTCTCGACAATAACTTTGTAGCTAACTCGGCCATGGAAGCAGTAGCCCCTACCGAAGAGTTTTGGACCTTTTTGGGCATTGACCAAGGCTTTAAGATTGAACATAAATTCCTGAAAAAGTACGAGAAGAAAGAAGGTGGGATTTTTAGCAAGAAGACCCAAAACATTGTGTATGAATACTTGATTGAGATTAAAAACAATAAGAAAACCCAAGAAGAAATCGTGGTGTGGGATCAGCTACCGATCTCAGGTAATGATGATATCAAAGTACATTTGTTAGACCCTACCTATAAAGAAGATAGCGACAAGATCAAGAAAAATGAGTTTGAATACCTTGAGTGGTTTTTTAAACCCAACCCAGGCGAAGAGCTTAAGATCCCATTCAAATTTGCAGTAGAATATCCTCGAGATAAACAGGTAGATGGGTTGGTATAAATGAAGGTTGAGTTTCAAGCGCTGAATCAGGAATTTCGCAGGGTATTATTTTAGCAGAAGAATATTTATCTTATTACGGGCAAATATTGAACAAAACCTTATGATAATCTCTGGTTCAGCGTTCTATATTCGAAATTCACTCTAACTAACCTCTATAAACAATACAATCATGTTGACTAACCTCTTATTAAGCTTTTTAGATGCCTTCTTCTCTCTGCCCGTATGGATACACCTGATTATGCTTGTTGGGTGGGTCATATTGCTGCGGTATTTAGTAGTGCGTATCAAGGCTCATGCCGCAATAATTGTAATCGCGTTTTTGATAGGGGTAATAGGAATTCCGCTGGTACTGTTAATCTTTAACAACAACTATTGGGGTTATGGCTATTTACGCGAAAGCCGTATTCCTTACTTTGGCACCTCTAGTAAGCATTTGGCCATCAATGATTTACAGGTTAACTATAGTAAAGGTGGTAAGGCCAACTATCATCATCGCTTGTATTTGGTAGATGTACAAAACGGTGATATCTTGTTCAAAAAGCCACTGGATGGAGGGGTTAGTCAATTATCATTAAGCAATGACCGTTTATTAGTCAATGCTGGTAAGAAAAGTCAATACTTTTCACTTGAAGGTAAGTCACGCAAAGCATTTAGTAAAAATCGCCTTAAAGGACTACCAGGGCTAGAAAGTGGCATTTTCAAATATGGGTACAACGCCAATACCAATCAGGCTTGGGCTATTAATAAACAAGGGCAAAAGTTCTTTTACAATGGCACCACCATGAAACGTGAACTTGAACGCACTAAGGGGGTGTCTGCTACAGGTTATTTTGTGAAGATTCCAGCTAAATCTAAGTTTCGCTTTAGTAGCTCTACTACAAACCGACGTCGCAGCCGTCATCTTGTCTATTGTCCAGTAAGCCTCAAAGGACGCATTCGCCAACAACTAAAACTGGAAGATGGGCAGTTAACCCAGCAGTTTTTTGTATATGGCAAGGTCATTATGTATTTCCCTACCGCCGAAGTAGCCCTTATTAAAAGCTACGCCAGCACCGATAAAAAGAAGTTTAAACTCACTGCCGTCAACAAACAAGGCAAGGTATTATGGGAAAAAACTCAGTCCCAGCTCGGGGTAAAAGACTTCTATAGTAAATCCAAACCGCGCGTTTCTTACATAACTCCAGAAATGTACAAGGGAGATTTTGTGATTTTAATTGGGGGTTATTTACATCGTATGGACCCTAAAACTGGAATAATTCGTTGGCAAACTAGGTTGTAAAATAAAATCACCAAGTGTCATGCTACTCAGTATTTTAGATGCGTTTTACTCGCTTCCTTTATTCATATACATACTCCTGTTTTTAGGCGGTGCCTGGGGTGTCTTGTATTTGCTGATCAAACGCACGAAACCTTCCTCTAAAACTACTTCTCTGCTGACCATTGGACTCACACTTGGAGGCCTGATCGCTACCCCTATCTTATTGATGGTCTTGAATAATTCCTACTGGGGATATGGCTATTTGCACGAAAATAAGGTGTCTTATTTTGGGGTATCTAATCGCTATATTGCCATCAGTGACCGCAAAAAAGGTGGACAAAGCAGGTCTATTCATCGCTTGTATTTAGTAGATGCTCACAATGGAAAAATTCTGTTTAAAAAACCTGTCTATGAAAATGAACGCGTAAAAAGTGTATCGATGCTCAAGAATAATCAACTACTGATAAAGTCGAGCAAAAAGAGCTTATATCTTTCTTTGAAAGGTCAAGCTAATAAACCATTTAACAAAAATCGTTTAAAAGCCTTACCTGAGTTTAAGGAGGGAATTCATCAATTTGGCTACAACGCCCACACCCACCAGGTATGGGCCATCAATACTGAGGGTAAGAAGTTTTTTTACAATAGTACTACGCTAAAACGTGAAATAGAACGAATCGCAAGTACCCCTTCTGCTCATAACTTCTTGGCCCTGCAACCGTCCAAAAAAGCTTATTTTACCACCAACAAAGCCAGTGATGCTCTTCATTATTGCCCTTTATCTCTCAAGGGGCACATTCGCCAACAACTCACCTTAGAAGATGGGCAACTTGTCAATCAATCTTTTATCTATGGCAGCCTTCTACAGTATTTTCCCAAGGCCCAAGTAGCACTTATTAAAAGTTATCAAACCACCTACAAAAAGAAGCTAAAACTCACTGTAGTAAACTTGCAAGGCAAAGTAGTTTGGCAAAAAACACAAGAAGACCTGGAGATAAAAGATTTTTTCAGTGATTCCAAACTTAAAATTTCCTACATCAGTCCAGCAATATATGAGGGAGATTTTGTAATCTTAGTGGGCGGCTACCTTCTTCGTATGAACCCCAAAACAGGCGAAGTATACCAATCTTCTCTGATAAT
>DMXI01000575.1 GCA_003483885.1 Microscillaceae bacterium | reverse complement strand
CCATTCTCCAAAAAGTCAGTTTTGACAAAATTCTATTTGAAAAAGAACTAAGAAAATCAATCTCGAAGTATTTAGAACCCAATGAGATTGAACAATTCCGTGATTGGTGCTACCAAATGTTCAGTCCGGTTTATCCCCGAGTACTGGAACGTTGTTTTAATTAAACACAAACACTTAGACAATTTAATAATTTAGCTTATTATCATTTATTCAGGGCTTGAAACGAAACGAATGTTTCTTTTTAAGCCCTTTAATTTTGTCCTTTTCACGGCTGACTTTCGGAACAACTCCCGAAAAACTTCTTCGGTAATTTCTTCCCAATCTTGCTTGCGCATATTTTTTAGGGTAGGATGCGGCTCAAAAAGCGGCTCCTGATGTGGTTTAGAAAAACGATTCCAGGGACACACATCCTGACAAATATCACAACCAAAAATCCAGTTTTCAAACTGCCCTTTGACCTTTGTTGGTATTTCCTCTTTTAGCTCTATAGTAAAATAAGAAATACAACGACTGCCATCTACCACATAAGGCTCTATGATGGCATCGGTGGGGCAGGCATCTATACAGCGAGTACAAGTCCCACAATAATCTTTAATAGGCCCATCAGGTATAAGTTCCAAATCCAGAATTAACTCCGCAATAAAGAAAAAACTCCCCATTTGCCGATTAATCAGGTTGGAATGCTTGCCTATCCATCCCAATCCGCTCTTTTTGGCCCAAGCCTTGTCCATTACTGGTGCAGAGTCTACAAACACCCTCCCTCCTACTTCGCCAATATTTTCCTGGATAAACTCAAACAAAGTTCGCAATTTATCCTTGATCACAAAGTGATAGTCTCGCCCATAGGCATATTTTGAAATTTTATAACTCTCTTCTTCGGGACTTTGTTCAAGTTCATTTTGTTGAGCAAGGTCTTCCTCTGGAAAATAATTATATACCAAAGACACTACCGACTTAGCATCTTCTACCAACAAACGAGGATCAAGGCGTTTGTCAAAGTGATTGGCCATATAGGCCATTTCTCCTTGCATTTTTTCCTTCAACCAGGTTTCTAACCGAGGAGCTTCTTCTTCAAGAAACTCAGCACGTGATACGCCACAAAATTCAAATCCCAGGTCTTTTGCCTTTTGTTTGATGAGTGTTGTATGTTTTTCTACCTGTATTGCGTTCATTGCGGCCCCAAAGATAACACATTTTTGTAGCTATCTTATTGATTTTTAGGCAAAAGTAACGCCAGTTTCATTCAAACGTATGTTTTTGGGGCGTTTTATAATGGAAAGGACAAAGGTTTGAGATGGAGGTTGCATCAGGATTTATACTATTTGCTCATAAAAAAAGCGTGAAAATCGTTTGATTTTCACGCTTTAGCTTTTGGATGATAATAGGTTGATTGATCTCAGGGATCTGTGCAAATGCCAGCAATTACTTTTTATGGACAATGCATAGTAAGGATGATTACATAAAGTAGTGTCCAGTTGGATGGTTAAGTAATTAAGGATTTCACCAGTTGTATTTTCATAAGTAACAATGCCCAGGTCTTGAGAAAATGACAAAAATCCGTATTTTTTTTTCAAAACTTTCTCTATTGCCTGCAAATGCGTATTTTACTGAAAAAAATCTTTGCCTTTTGTAGCAGTTACTCCAACTAAATTACTCATTTATGAAAATAATCTTACGAAATATCTGTATCCTGCTTTGCTTGTTATTCGCGTATGTAAGCCAAGCCCAAAAGTTGTCTTCGCAACAAATGCAGCAGTGGGCTACTACCCAATCAGTTAAATCTTTTAGCGAATACCGTGAGTTTATCAGTTTGCCTTGCGACGCCCACTTTCCGAAGGATATGCTCAAAAACGTAGCTTGGTTGAAAAATGCTTTTTCGAAGCGAAACTTCAAGGTAGGTATTTTGCCCTCTGCCGGAAGTCCTATTGTGTTGGCTTCGCGCATCTCACCTAAAGCCAAGCATACCGTATTGTTTTATATGCATTTTGATGGGCAACCTGTAGACAAGCGCAAGTGGTTTCAAGAAGATCCTTTCAAGCCAGTACTCAAGAAAAAAGACGCGCAAGGCAAATGGAGCAAAGTACCTTGGAATAGTTTAACCCAAAAGCCTTTGAATCAGGAGTTAAGATTTTTTGCTCGGGCTGCTTCTGACGACAAGGGTCCTATTATGATGCTCCTTACCGCGGTAGATGTTTTGGATCAGCAAAAAATCGACCCAGCAATCAACATCAAGGTAGTACTGGATAGTGAAGAAGAAATTGGCTCGCCTAACCTGGCTCCCGTAGTAAAAAAATACCAAAAACTGCTCAAGGCCGATCGGATGATCATCATGGATGGACCAAGGCATATGAGTGGTAAACCTACCTTAATGTATGGCTGTAGGGGTAACTCAAGGGTAAATATCAAAGTATTTGGCGCAAAAGTTCCTCAACATAGCGGTCACTATGGCAATTACGCTCCTAATCCGGCCATGCGTTTGTCACAATTGCTGGCTAGTATGAAAGACCGCGAAGGTCGGGTAACTATTAAGGGTTTTTATGATGGAATCATGTTGGATCAATCCATCCAAAAATTATTGGCCGCAGTACCTGATAATAAAAGTTTGATTCATCAAAAGCTAGGGATTGCCCAAGCCGAAAAGGTAGGGAAAAATTTGCAGGAAGCGCTGCAGTATCCTTCGCTGAACATTCACGGGTTGAAATCAGCCTGGGTGGGCAAAAACTCTCGCACCATTGTACCTAGTGAGGCCGAGGCTTCTATTGACATTCGTCTAGTGCCCGAGAGCGATCCCAAAAGGTTAATCAAACTGGTGAGGCAACATATTCAAAAACAAGGTTATCACATTGTATCGGCCCCTCCTACCGATGCCGAGCGGCTTAAATACCCCAAAATTGCGATGGTACGCTCGCGCATTAGTTCGGCGCCTTTTCGCACTCCAGTAGATGGGGCCATGGGTCAATGACTACGCAAAGCCATGAACAACACCTTTACTCAAGCTCCCGTGCAAATTAGGATTATGGGAGGCACTGTGCCCATTGCTCGCTTTATCAATATTTTGAAAATCCCGGCAGTGGTGGTTCCCTTGGTAAACCCTGATAACAACCAACATAGCCCCAATGAGAATTTGCGTGTGGGTAATTATGTAGATGGGGTCCGTACTTGCCTGGGTATCTTGACTACAAAGTTTTAAAGCTTGCCTAATTTCTAGTTTTTTTATTCAAGACACTGTACACCTACAAATGCAGTGTCTTTTTATTTTTTCTAAAAAATCTTTCTCCTATTAAAACTTTTTTAGGGTTTGGATAATCTTACCTCTAAGTACGAAAAAATTCGTACTATTGAATTTATTACGCTAAACACCATATTTCTATGAAAAAGTTTATGTATTTGATTTGGATGCTATTGCTTATTTCTTCCATTACACAAGCTCAAAAGAAAGTACGCCTTTCGGAAGCACTGTATGAAAAAGCAGTAAAATATTTTGCGGAAGCCAAAAAACTCTCTGACCAGGATAGCGGCCAACTTTGGGGAAAGCCTTTGTACGGCCCCATGATGTTTATTAAATTTCCTGAGAGGATTCTGGTAGCCAATGAACCTGATGCTGAAGGTTATCTGCAACCTCAGGGAAAACTATATGTAGGAGCATTGACCAATCAAGTAGGCATTGCCAATACCGCTCAGCAATGGAATGGAAAAAAATGGACTACCGTTATTTGGTTTCGTTTTTCGCCCAAAACCCGTACTACTCTGTTTATGCACGAGTTGTACCATCGTATTCAACCTGAGCCATTTTTTCGGGGAAAGACCAATGTGCATTTAGACGAGAAAGAAGCGCGTGTATTGATTCGCCTGGAATGGAATGCCTTGTTTACTGCTTACTCCAAATCTAATCTCCCAAAGGCAAGCAAAGACGCCATGCGCGACTTAAAATCAGCTTTAGTGTATCGAGCTTATCGCCATTTGCTCTACCCAGAGAGTTGGCGTAATGAAGTAGCACTTCAGATGAATGAAGGACTGGCAGAGTATACTGGTATAAAGCTATCGGGCTTGAATGAAGAAGAGACCCACAAAGCCCTCTCTCGAAGCATCACCAATAGTACAAAACGCCGCAGTTTTGTTCGATCATTTGCCTATATATCAGGGCCTTTGTATGGCTTATTGTTGGATCGATACGCTCCTGGATGGCGCAAAAAATTAAAAGAAAGCCAAGGATTGGCCGAAATGCTGGCGCAGAACCTGGATATTGAGCTTCCCAAAGACAAAAAAGCCTTACAGAATATTTTTGAAAAATGGGAATATCGATATGAAAACAAAAATATTAGGCAATCTGAAGAAGCACGCGACCAAAAAAGGCGACAACAAGAAAAGATGTATCGGGCTAACTTGGTGGATGGGCAAACCTTTAGAATAAATCTTAGCAAAAACTTTCGCTACAACTTTGACCCTAATACATTATTTCCGCTTAAAAAGCACGGGGTAGTTTATCCTACGATTACTGTTCGAGATAATTGGGGAATATTGAAAGTAAACAATGGAGGAGCACTGATGTCGTCTGACAAATCGTATATTGTAGTACCTGGCGAGGCAAAATTGAACCAAGCCACCAACAAAGTAGAGGCTAAGGGATGGAAGTTGGAACTAAAACAGGGATGGAAAATCGTGAAGGAGGGAAAGCATTGGGTATTGAAAAGTAGGTGATAGTTGTTGGCCTTTGGCTATTGGCTTCTTTGATCCTTTCAACATCAATTTTTAGCACTTTAGACCTGACAGGTAGGGTGTTCAGAATTTAAAAAAAATCTCCACGTTTTAGAGTTATTCAGTACTTTAAAAATTGACAGAAGCTTAGGTTATTACATAATATAACCTTTTAAGTTTTGTAATAAAAATGGCTG
>DMXI01000207.1 GCA_003483885.1 Microscillaceae bacterium | reverse complement strand
TTCCAGGAAAGCGTTGCTTACCCGCAATAAAAGGCATTCTTTTCGTTTGATTTTTCTTAAATGTATATTGCCAGTCTCCTTTAAAATAAATCGCGTTGGTAAGCACCAAGCGTGTCCTGGCATCTATTAAACCTTTAGGAATCAGGTTCTTAATTTTTTTATTGGTTTTACCTTCTACCCATTTGTTAATAATTAGCCTGGATTGTTCTGGTTGTTTTTTAAAGTCAAGATTCTCCAGCTTCGACTGATAATATTGTTGGTTAAGGCTTAGGTAATCAGGCAAAAAACGCTGTGTTTTTTCTCCCCATAAGGCATTGGCTACTTTGAGTTCTAATCCCTTTCGGTTCAGTGTTTTGAGATGATCTGCCAACATTTTATAGTCTTGATTCAGTTGACTGGGAGCAAAATGAAGCACCTTGGCCATTTCCTCAGCGGTTTTTCCTTTAGCCCCAGCATAAGTCATAGCCAGTGCCGAAGAAATACTGTAGGGAGACACGAAAAAGTTTGTATTCTTGTCTTGGGTAAGTTGTTTGTATAGCTCAATGGCAAATTGATTATTCCCTTTTACGGTGGTATTATTGGCTGTTATTTGGGCTTGCGAAGTAGTAGTTGCCCCAATAATAAGCGAAAGTGTAACAAATATTTTAGCGAATGATTTCATCTTATCAGGTTTTCGTGTGTAAGTCTTTTTGTAGGTAAGACACACCAAACGAAAAAAGAGAGTAGGAGAGGGGACAGTTATATTACTTCCTGAAGTTACGCAAATTTTGAATTGTGATTAACGAATATTGAACCGAAGAATGAAAGCGAATACTGTGAAAATGGTCTGTCTCTTAAAAATAAAAGAGATCATCGTCTGATTATCACTATATTATTGAGAGTAGACGGTTTATTCTTTTACAAAAATACGAGCGAAATCACTTATTTCACTTCAAAAATCGAAGTTCGTTAATCAATGTTCGAAATTCACTCATGCGTAACATCAGTTACTCCTTAGTAGTTGGATTCTCTAGTTTACCTATAAACAATATGCTTCCGCTGTCTATATCTCTTATAACAAACAAAAAAGGGCGATCTGCTTTAAAGATTTTGGGAGTTTCACTGCTTCGAGTCACAGAACCAGCAGTAGCCGCTGCGGCCTCGGTCCC
Source organism: Microscillaceae bacterium (assembly GCA_003483885.1). GTDB lineage: Bacteria > Bacteroidota > Bacteroidia > Cytophagales > Microscillaceae > Microscilla. Next base: position 32,744 of record DMXI01000207.1, on the reverse strand, counting down.
TGTTTCGTTTACTTCTACAAAGGCTTGATGGATTACTTCAGATAAGTTACCTATAGGAGCTTCGCTCATCTTGCTGAAATCGGCTTGTTGAAATACCGATTGCAAACCCAACTGCATCAATGGCTGCTTAAGGGAAGTCTTAACCGTCATTTTAAAGCGAGGTAATGTCAATTTCACTTTGGTGGGTGTCATTTCATATTCCAAACCAGGGATGGTCTTGGCATCGAACCAACGAATGACCTCTGGCAGGTTATTTTTGTTTTTGGGTAACAAAATCAGCATGCTCATTTTATAGCCCTGATAAGGAATGTCTATGATCTGCATGTCTTGGGTTTCAAAATAGTGAAACGTTTGCTGTATATGCATAAATGGAACATTTGGAAACTGCTGTTCACGGGCATAAAAAGTCATTTTCTTTGTTTCCTTTTTGTTGAATTTATGCATCCATTCTGCTTTAAAATAAAGCGCATTGGTGAGCACCAAGCTAGTATTGCCATCAATAAATCCTTTCGGGAGTAAGTTTTTGATCTTATGATTGGTTTTATCTTCTACCCATTGGTTAATCGTCAACCTGGATTGCTCGGTTTGCTTTGCAAAATCCAGGTTGGTAGCTTTAGCTTTGTAGTATTTGTCCACCTTTTGGGTATAAGCAGGCAAAAGTTCGGTATTCTTTGCCGCCCACAAGGCATTGGCCACCTTGAGTGCTAAGCCCGATTTACTCAAGGCCTCAAAACTGGTACCTAACTTCTTAAAATCTTTATGAACTGTCTTAGGAGCAAAACGTAACACCTTTTCCATTTCTTGAGCCGTATTGCCATCAGCTCCCGCATATACCATAGCCAATGCTGATGAAATGCTATAAGGAGACATGAAAAAGTTGGTGGATTTTTCTTTGGTGAGTTTTTTAAATAGCTTAACCGCAAATTGGTTGTTGCCTTTTACAGTGTTGCTTTGGGCTTTGGCATTGTGTGTATACCAGCCAACTACCCATAGTATTGTCATCATTTGTATGGTTAACCTCATAGTTGTAAGTGTTTATTTCCAGTACAAAATACACAAAAGAGTAGAGTAATTAATCGCACCCTAGCAATTGTTGCAATTCTTCTGAAACTGGATACACTTTTTCCTCAGGTACTTCAGGCAAAACTGGGTCACGATCGCGGGCTACTGCGCCAATCTCATGGGCCAAATCAGTGACATCTTCGATGCCCAAAATCCATTCATTGACATATTGCAAAGATAGCTCCTCGCTACGCATACCTACTTGTATAGCGGCCCTATCCAATTTTTTACCTGTGAGACTTCGCTCTGGGTCCCATTGATGAATAACTACCGCTGCTTCCAAGGCTTGCTGCCAAACCTCCTCGTTTTCGTAACGATTTGCATCAAATTGGGTAGGCACCGATTGCGATAAGATATGTAACCAGCCTTCGTGAGAAAGCTTAATCCGGGCAATGGCATTCATGCGGTGTTTGGTAGCATATTGGGTGCGTTGCAACACCCAGGCAAACGAAGGTTTGATCCAGGTAAGGCGATTGGTGTTGAATCCCGCGCCAAAAGTGCCCTTAGCCACAGCATTGGCTACCGTTTTGGGTTTAAAGGCTTGATAAATATACAGCCCTTCATCGTCGTAGGCCGCGTAAACTTGTTTTTGCAATGTTTTGTGTTTTTGTTTTTATACCTGTTAACTATGCTGGATATTAGCCTGCCTTATTTGTCATATTGAACGCAGTGAAAAACCGCAGAACGAAGTTCAAGTTGTACATACCAATATATCGGTGCTCAGCAAAGCTAATCTGTCTATATAGTTACTATTCAGATTTAACTACATTAAGCACCCTTTTCGGGTGAAAAAGTAGCCCTACAAGATACGACTTTTGGCGGGTTTGGCCAAGATCAGCCCTCTATTGCCCTATTTGAGCAAAGCATTCGAGTACGTCTCGAAGCCTTTGCGTTCAATGCTCACACCTTAATCGCAAAAAATACTGACCCCGAAATGCTCTCCAATCATATAGCACTTACCAGAATGGAACTGGACTTTTTGTTGAATGAACTTCGTTTGTTGGGGTACTTAAAGAATGCCGGGATATAAAACCTAAAGGCAAAAATCCCGATTGATGCCTATCATCGATCGGGATTTTTAAAGGTAAATAAGCGATGTAGTTTCTAACTGCCAAATCGGTAAAATACTGATTATAAGTAAGTTGAAAATCGCTCAAAATAGAGTTTAAAATTGGTAGTGGATGATGGGACAGGCGATAGCCAAAGGCCCAATGCTGTTTCCTTAACACCTCCGAGTCTATATGGCGAGTCGAAGAAGTTCCCTCCTGATGATCAGGAGGGCTAGGGTGGTCTGCTACGCGAGTAACAAACATCTTTAAGGAAACAGCATTGGCCAAAGGCCAAAAGCTAATGGCTGTCAGACACTACGAACTACCTACTCCTAACTACCAACTATTACCTAAAAGCCGTAGAGAGGTTAAACGAAAAATCGACACCAGTGCCCCCTGAGCGGAAGAGCAAGGCAGTGAGATTGTTAGTACCCAGCCCAAAACGGTAGTACCCAATCTTGAATGATACAAACGAACCCAATCCAAAGCCAGAATATCCTCCACTGGTAGCCGAAAAGCCAAAGTTCATTTGTTGACCCAGGTTATGACTATAAGCCGCAGTAAAGCTTGGACGAGCCGTAGAAATACCATATTCGCCAAAACCCTGGATATAAGTCAAATAAAAATGGTGTTTGTCAAACTTGCGCCCTTTTTTGTCTACTCTAGGCACTTTGTATTCCGCTTGCAACATCAGGCGAGTGGGTAAAGGAATCGAGAAACGGTTAAAACTATTTTGCGGTTCAAAGTTAGCCGTGAGGCTATCCAAAATACCATTGGCTCCTTCAAAATTGGCATCCGAAAAGTCTCCAGGAATAGTTACTCCACTAAATTGCTCACTGGCGTTTAAAGAATAGTTGACGACATTTCTGCGAAAGCCCACTGCCCCTAGGTCTAGCAATGAAAACGTTCCAACAAAACGGTCTTGAATTGTAACCGTGGTTCCCAAATCAATTCCAAAACCACTTCCTTGTGCTCGGAAAAGGGGAGCGGCATTAGGGTTTTCCATTTCTATAAAATTTCCGGCAGTATCTACCTCAAAAGGAGAACTGATATTGACCAAATAGTCCGCGTTTACGCTAATGTTTCCTCCTTGTGTAGGATCTTGAGTAAGTACGGTAAACTTGGCTCGCTTGGAGCGGATTGCGGCCATACCTTGCAAGTATTTGAGGCGTACACCGGCCCTTACTTTTAAATCCAAACCTTGGTATATAGGCATCGCTGCACCTAGCGCAAATTCTCTAAGCCAATAACCATTAGTAGTCAAGTTGCCCAAATCTACTTCGCGACCCAAAAACTCAGGACTACCATTCCCTCGCCAGGCAAAAGCTGCCAATTCTTTCGGAATACGGGTACTAATGGCCATTCTTTCCAATATATCAAAAGAAATGGTCACAATCTCGTCCCTTTTAATGACTGGAATATCGGCCAGGTCAGGATTATTCATATCCATCACTTCTGTTTTCCGATTGATCTTGAACGAAAAACCAAAAACCTGGGCTTGTAAACCAGCCCCAATGATGTTTTTATTTTTAAATCGCCCAATAAACTCTTCAATCGTCAAGCTATCAATGGTATTACCACCATCTACAAAATATTTTTGAAAATCTTTGGCATTCAGGCGATTATTACCTGCCCAGGCATATAAATTAAAAGTAGGCAAAGGCATAGGTATTCCAGTAATGTCAAAGTTAGTATAAGTATCTCCTAGTTTAGCTGGGTTAAGGCGAGCTGCTTCCCGATGAAAGTGACTTCCATAGAGTACCGCCGGGTTATTTTGAGCCAGTCCTGGTATGGCTAACCCCAAGCATAAGATTCCAGTATAAATTGAAAGTTGTAATAATTGCCGCATCATAAAATTCGTTAAATGCAAGATTCTAATTTCGTTAAATATGAGTTAGTTTCCTTTGATCTTGAGTTGTAAATCAGCTACTAAGTTATATTTCAGCTTAGCCGTATTATCAATTCTTCTATTCTGCACGGTAGGGCTAAATGTTGCGACTATCTGCAGTTTTTTGGCATTTTTTAGATTATTTATGATGGTTTGGGAATTGAGCGTTTCAGTTGTATTTTGATTGGCAGTAAGGTTGAGTGTTGGATTAAAAATGGTACTGATAATGTTATCAGAAGCATCCAGCAAGTTGATAGCCATTAAAAAGTCAATCGGTACTTGGTTTTCAAGGTTTACAATCAAATTACCCGTTACTTCATCAGTGTTTTCATCCAGGCCAGTATCAAAATCTACTGTAGTTTCAAAGGTATTGGTAGTATTGGGAACAAACTGGATATAATCTACAGTGGGTGGGTCAAATTGAAGCCTTAGTTCGATCTGAGAGTTATTGGTAATCGTTACAGGAGTACTGGAAGCCACTGTGTTAAGATTAGATAGAGAAGCAGCAAAAGTGTTTTTGATTACCGCCGTAGACCTATCAATAACTACTGAAATATTTTCGCCAGGAGCTACTGTACGATCAATGGTTTGCTCTATAAAAGGGGTAGTTTCTCCCGAATTAGTCAACGCAACCACTACTCCGGAAGCCATCGTTACTGGCATATTGTTACGTAGGTTAATAGTAATTCTGACGTTAGATACCCCAATCTCATCTATTACATCATTATTAGATATTTTGGTAGGGTTAAGCACAAAGTTAAACGGACCAAGTGCTGGCAAAGATGGCACAGTGCCACGTTGGGCGCCAAACACATCACTGGCAGAGATTACAAAAACGTCCGAAATATCTTGGATATCAGGTTGTTGAAACACCCCCAATTCGCCATTGACCAATGGACTTACAATGCGTGGTTGCCAATCTACTTTTACATCATTGTTGAAAGTACAAGACGCTAATGTGAATAAAAAGCCAATGCCCCATAATGCATAGCCTTTTTTGCTAAAAATAAGAAATTTCACAGGGTAAAATAGTTTGTTTGAAACCGATAAAACTAGTATATAAAGCCACGATGACTCTTATGTAAAAAAGCTACTCTACCCAACTATTTTTCGCTCAGGTCTGTATCCTTACAAGCTATCTCAGTGACGATCTCAAAAATACGTAGTTTTAGAGATGCCATCAGTTAGTGAGGACACGGACTGAGGCAATGATAGTACCTTTTTTTAAAAAAACTGGGCAGAGTGGTAAAAACATAAAACTATAAATATTTTGCTTCAAAAAACAAAAGCCTCGCAAAAAAGCAGAGGCTTCTAGTATGAATATGATTTAAGAATAATTTTATGCATTTATAAATTTACACGATGTTACGAAATGTAACGTAAGCGCTAACCGAGCAGTTGCATTTGGTCTTCGCTAATTTCGATGTTATGATAAACTTTTTGCACATCATCATCATCTTCCAACTTATCTATTACTTTCATAGATTGCTGCAAGTCATCATTGCTGAGTGCTACCGAAGTAGTCGGAATGCGTTCCAAACCAGCGCTTTCAGCTTCTATTTCCATTTCGTCTAGTTTTTTCTGTACATTACCAAAATCCTCCATTTCGCAGGTTACAATAATGTATTCTTCGCTAAACTCTACCTCCTCGGCACCACCATCAGCCAGCTCAAGCTCAAACTCATCTTCATCAATACCTTCGGGACGGGTGATTTGAAAAATGCCTTTGCGGTTAAACAAAAACTCCACTGAGCCATTGGTAGCCAGGTTACCACCATACTTACTAAAAGTACTGCGTACGCTAGAAACAGTGCGATTCAAGTTATCAGTAGTACATTCTACAAATACGGCTACACCATTGGGGGCATACCCTTCATAGGTTACCTCGGTATATTCGGTCCCATCAGCGCCCGTAGCCTTTTTAATAGCGCGTTCAATATTATCTTTGGGCATATTTACCCCTTTAGCATTTTGGATTGCCAGGCGTAAACGAGGATTAGAATCTGGATCAGGGCTACCTATTTTTGCGGCTACGGTGATTTCTTTGATCAGTTTTGTAAAGATTTTTCCACGTTTCTTATCTTGTGCACCTTTGCGGTGTTTTATGTTTGCCCATTTACTATGTCCAGCCATAAATGATTGATATTTAATGTTTTGGTAAATAATTAATCTTGTGGGTAAATCATCGCCTACAAGCCATATCAAAAAATGAATGGACCACAAATTTAGTAAGATTTTTGGTTACTGCTATAAGTCAAGACCAATTGTAGGCTAAAACTTTACAAAAACCGCCTGGAATTTAGCGTTTACGAGGTCGGTTAGCAGTTTGAGGTTCTTCATTAATGTTGTTATAAGGAATCATTTCACCTACCCGCTCCCAGGCCCAGTAGCCATAGCGTATGACCCCTAAATTATTGTCTAATATATTACCCTGTTTATCGAATGTTAATGTACCTGATTTTAAATAAATCCAAGAGGATTGATTGCCAGGTCTAAGAGGCCTACGTATCCAGGGATTACTTTTTTTATACCACTTTAGGTAATTAAATTCTTCGAGTTCACGATTATAAACCACCTTCATGTAATAAGGCATAGTAAGGGTATATTGCTTCGTTTGCTTGTTTCGTTTGATAATCCTTGTTAAATCAATGGTGAAAAAAATCCCATTATTTTTGCCAGGAGGAGACTTTGAAAACAAAACCTCAAACCCATCTTTAAGAGATGTTTTACGAGCCATTGAGGCTAAAAAATGCTGAAAAGAACCACGATAAGCCCGCTTGCGATTTCTGCTCCAACGGCGGCTTTGTTTACGGTTTTTAGGAGGGAGTTCTAAAAAGTGACACCTTCCTCTATAATGTACGACATTTTGGGATAGATCAAATCTATTAAGTAAAAAGAACACCTTGTAGCCAAGTGCGTTATTTTCTATTTCCAGCGTGTCTTTGGAGGTTTTTTTAAGGGTAATACCTTCCGTAGTTTCGACAAACTCTACCACCCAAGGGTTCAATATTTTACATTGAGCAGCATTAGAAGAGGTGCCCAGAAAATCATTTTTGAACTTATTAAATAACTTTTTCCATCTTTTATCACGATTAATAGAGATCGTAATAGGAGCCAAGCGTTCTACCTTAGGGATCATCCATAGGGTATATTGTCGTTTTGCCTGTGGGTTAATGGTTAAGCTGGCCTTTTGATACCCTACATGGGTAAAGTCTAACTTAAATAGCTTGTCAGACTTTAGGTTAAACCTGACAAGCCCAGTTTTATTGCTATTGCTGATGAGTAGAGAATCTACCCGCACTACGTTTACTGCGGTAATCGGAAGACTGGTAGACGCATCAAGAATTTGGATCGTAATACTAGAGCCGTCATCAGACTGAGCAGTGCTTGGTTCGACAGCAGGCTTTTTTTGAGTGGTACGTGTGGTACTTCTATCTTTTTTGAGTACGATTTGGCCACCAATAAGGGCAAATCGAATATCAATAGGTGTGAATAATTGTTCGAAAGCTTGCTGTAAGGTTTGATTATTCACCTGTAAAGTGACTTTTTTTTGAATCGGTAAAAGGCTATTGCTGTAAGAAAATTTGAGTTGGTACTTTTGCTCAATTTTTTTTAAAACACTCCCCAATGGTTCTTGTTGATAGCTGATGGTTACTTTTTGGTTGAGGTCAATAGTTTGGGCAAAGCCATCCGAAAAACCCCACAAGTATAATGTAAGCAAAGACAGCAATCTAACCATAAGCCAAACTTAAAATCAATTATTCATATAAAAGCACAAACCCCGCAGTGCGGGGTATATTAAAATTGAATATGTTGTTAAAAAGGATTATTTACAACCTTTTCCCTTTATAATATATCCATCTTCTGATTTTTCGTAAGAAGCATTCAGGCTAAACTGAATAGTTTGTAATACTTCTTTTAAGGTGAAATTATCAAAAGTACCCGTAAAGCGACAATTTAAAAGATCAGCGTTTTGAGGGATTATTTTTACTTGGTAAAGTTGCTCCAGTTTAGGTAAAATATCTTTTAGACTCGTATTTTCGTAGTCTAAAACACGTGTTTTCCAAGCAAGGAAGTTTTTATTGGGACTCTTTTGTTTAGTAAGTGTGGCTTTTTTCTGCTGATAAATTGCTTTATCACCAGGAACCAAAAAAACTTTTTTAGTAGACTCCTTCTGTAAAGAGACTGCTACTTTTCCAGTTACCACTGTCACTTCTACTGCTTGGGCATTATTAGGAGCTTTTACGTTAAAGGAAGTTCCCAATACTTCGGTTTTGACATCATTGCTCAAAATTGAAAATGATTGTCCGTTTTGTTTTGTAACCTCAAAAAAAGCTTCTCCTTTTAGATTTACTACTCTATTTGTAAACTTTTTGTTGTATGTCAACACGCTGTTTTTATTAAGCGTAACTTTACTACCATCAGGTAAATCAATTACCTTGGAAGCATTAGCCGTTTTGACCTCAACTAAAGAACGATTATTAGATAATACCCAGTATCCAGCTACCAACAATAGTGCAATTACTGCCGCAATGCTATAATTGTTAAAATAACGCTTAGGCTGCTGTCTAATAGGTTTTACAGGCGTGTTTTTTTCAGACGTTTCTGAGCCTTCGTTCCCCATCAATTGTTGGAATCTGGCAAATCCAGCCTGAGCGTCTGGTTCATAACTTTTTTGATATTCCTCGGTACTTTCCCATACTTGAGACAATTCTTCAAAAACGCTGTAATTTTCAGTGCTTTCAGATAACCATTGGTCAAGTAAGGCATTTTCCTGATCAGAAATATTATTGCTTAAACGCTTAATAATTAATTCAGAAAAAGAATGATTGTTATTGTTGGCTTCTAGTTGTGCCAATGTTTGTTGAAATCGAGCCAAACCAGCTGCTACATCAGGAGTGTAACTACGTTGGTATTGCTCAGTGATTTTCCAAATTTTCTGAATATCCTGTGATAGATCAGCGCCTTCAGTTGTTGGTTCTGCTTCAGAGGCTGCAACCTGCTTGCCTTGTAAATGACGAACAATTGTTTCTATAGGTTGATTAGTTATATTTTCTTCGTCATTTCCTGTCTTTTTTCCTTGCTGTTCACCAAGGGCTTGTTGAAACCTCGCCAATCCTGCTTTTACGTCAGGGGTATAGCTATGCTGGTAATGTTGGGTAACATTCCACACTTCTTCCAGATTGTCTTTAATTGCCAGGTTTTCGGAACCTTGTTTGAGCCATTGGGCCAACAAGTTTTCTTCTTCTGAAGAAAGCCCACCCTGGCGTTGTTTTATCAGTAGTTCCAGATACTTTTCAAGTTCCATTATTATTAAGAAGATTTATAATTGGTGAGATGTAAAAAATACGACTCACCCCTATTTAATTCTCGAGTGTTTGTAAATAATCTTAGTGTAATGCGGTTAGATAAACTCCAGCCAAGCGGCACCTAGTGGCCCAAAAGAAAGCACACTTTTGATATAAGGAGCCAATCGTTTTCGTAAATGTTTGAGGGCCTTACTCATCTGATTTTCTACCGTTTTGGGTGATATGCCCATCTCCTTCGCAATTTCTTTGTAGCTCAATTCCTCGTAGCGACTCAATATGAACACTTCCCGACATTTGGGAGGCAACTCATTGATAGCACCATTGACCTGGGTTTCCAGTTCCTCAAATTCTAAATTTTGCACCGCAGTTTCTTTGTGAGCGTGTTTTTTCATTTGTTGAGGAGTAGCATCATCAATGCTGGAAGTGTTGTATTTCTTTCTAAGGTGGCTGAGTGCCGCATTGATGGCCATTTTGTGCAAATAAGCCTTTAAGGATATTTGGATATTCAAATCATTTCTTTTTTGCCAGATTTTAAGAAAAACATCCTGTACAATATCCTCAGTAATAATTGTATTGTGTACAATACGATTCACAGTTTTACAAAGAGAGGTGTAATAAGTATCAAATAAAACTTGTACTACTTTTTGATTTCCTTGCTTAAGCCAGGTTAATAATTCGGCGTCATCTATCGGGGAGTTCGATTGCTGCATAAATAATAAATTGTTCTGATCCTATTGGTTCACAGTTTTGTACAACTGTTTTATTATGGCGTTAGTTTTAGAATACTTTGAGTATAATTCTAATAAAATTAGCATAAAAACTGATTAGTTAAAATTTTTCTGGGGCATAAAAAAAGCCATCAGAAAAAATATCTAATGGCTACATATGCTTACAAAAGTATTTTTGAATACTTCTTACTTGAATTGAGGCTGAACTGCAGGCTTTACAATGATGCCTTTTTCGTGGATTTCTTTGGCTTTAGCTTCAATTTCAGGAATAGAGTTGTACAATTGCTCATAAGAATCAATAATGAAGTACTCCTCTTGATATTTGTGTTTGATGTAATCCGTATCCATCACATGTTGTACATCGTATGGAAAACGTTTTGGTTCATTACTAAACAAAGAATATTCGCACTCACCGCTAGATGACAAAATTCCCGCACCATAAATACGCAATCCTTCTTCCTCTTTGATAAGGCCAAACTCTACCGTAAACCAATAAATGCGTGCAATAGCCTCAATTACGTTCTTATTATCGATATAGTCAGAAGCAATGCGACACAGCTCTTCCAAAAATTTACAAAATGCTTTGTTGGTAAGCAATGGCACGTGTCCAAATACATCGTGGAACATGTCTGGTTCCTGAAGGTAATCCAGTTCCTTCATCTTACGTAACCAGGTAGAAGCACAGAAGTTGCGGTTTTGCATCAATTCAAAAAACTCCTTGTCAGGAATCAAACCTGGAACAACATAAACCCTCCAATCGGTCTCGACCTTTAAGATTTTGTTCATGTCTTCAAATTTTGGAATCTTCTCATCAAACTGAATGATTTTTATACCTTCCAAATAATCTTTTGAAGCCATTCCTGGCAAAATTTTCATTTGACGGTGGTATAGTAGCTCCCAAACTTTAAAATCTTCGTCTGTGTAATTTGAATATATCTGCTCCATGTTGTTAAAATTTTTGCAATAAAAAAACCTAGTCCATCAGGGAACCAGGCTTATTAGTTATAGTATAATTTGATATGTTTCAAAATCATGTAAAAACTGCCTTATTCCCCTAAACGAAAAATAAGGATAATAGTATTTATTTGAGTAATTATATGTTGTAGATTTGTATCTCATACTAAAGCAAAAATAAGAGAAAATTCTGTAAGATGCCAGATTTATTAGATAATTCAAATAAACGGTGGTGATATTACGACCTTTATGGCATTCTTGCCATTGATTATTTTGCAAGTACTCGTTTTGAAATTGGTAAAACCAAATTATATTCTTTTATGTTTATCGATACACATGCGCATATTTATGCCAGCCAGTTTAAGAAAGATCAAGCAGATGTTTTGAGAAGAGCTTTTGAGCAAAATGTAGAAAAAATCTATTTACCTAATATAGATCACACCTCTATAGATGATATGATGGAGGTAGAGGCCAAATATCCAGATAATTGTTTTGCTATGATGGGGTTACACCCTTGTTCTGTAAACAAAGATTTTGAAAAAGAACTCTATCAGGTAGAAACCTGGCTTGGTAAACGAGACTTTGTAGCTATAGGAGAGATAGGAACAGATCTTTACTGGGATAAAACTTTTTTTGAACAACAAGCTGAAGCATTCAAAATTCAGGTCGAATGGGCTAAAAAGTACAAACGCCCGATTGTAATTCATTGCCGGGATTCATTTCAGGAAACTATCGATCTACTAACTCCGTTGATGGATGAAAGTCTAACAGGTATATTTCACTGTTTTACTGGAACCTTAGAAGATGCTCAAAAAGCCATCGAGTTAGGGTTTTTGCTGGGAATAGGCGGAGTTTCTACTTTTAAAAATGGTGGGTTAGATAAGGTATTACCCGATGTATCATTAGATCATTTGGTATTAGAAACAGACTGTCCCTATTTGGCACCTGTGCCTCATCGTGGTAAAAGAAACGAATGTTCTTACATTCCGCTAATAGCCAGTCGTTTGGCCAACATAAAAGGCATAGAAATTGAAGAAATAGAACAAAAAACAACTGAAAATGCTCAAAAATTATTTGGCATGGATAAAGCTTAAATAGCTAAAACCTATGTAAGCCCTTTCGATAATAGGATGGAATCTTACATGATTTTATGAACAATTGTTAATGAGTTTTCTATAATTTACGAATTGTTCTTAGTAAAAAGCATAACTTGAAAAAACACAATTATGGCTTACTCAATAGAGCATTTGGGTGTTGAGATAGAACCATCAAAAAAACAGGTGAACGGCATTTTTAGAAATATTTTATTGGGGAAGCGGTGTTTTTTCTACATATATGTAATACTTTTTTGGGTAAAACTACAAAATGGTCTCTGGTTTTAAACATAGACTTTAGAAGGTTATTTCAAGAAAATTACCAATAAACGTATAATGTTGTGCAATTGTTTTTGATTTTGGCATAAATATTACTTAAGAATAAACTGAAGTTAAAAACGATTCTTTTTGTGGTTAAATTCGGACAATTCTTACACAACGTAATTTGAATAAAAAGTGAGAATTTGCACTTGTAAACAAAATAATCTAATTTGTGAACACGTTTGAAAGATAGTATTGTTAACTATTAACTATTTTTTGAATACTCCAAAAAAGGTATGAAACTAAACAAATGACTCTAGATTAACGTACCCATACCTTTCTATTCGTACTCAAACAATACACTTAAAAACAAGTACATCACAGCTAACCAGTGCTTATTTATTAATAACAGTTAAATTATCTATCCAATAGTTTCAAATCTCTTTTGGATTATGCCCAAGGATAAAAAACTAACCGCATTTTTTGCATGTCTTTTTGCCCTGAGCTTTCTCGGCTCTCAGGTATCATTAGCCCAAACAGCTAATCAATACCTATCTAAGGGTAAAGCAAAAAGTGAAGCAGGTGCTTATGCACAGGCGATTCAAGATTTTACAAAGGCTATTAATTTAAATAGCCGTTCAGATGATGCTTATCACTATCGTGGAGAGGCTTATTTTCGTATTCGAAGGTATAAAAACGCACTAGATGATTTTGATAAAGCCATCGCTTTAGACCCAAGACAGTCGTCTGCAAGTTATCATTTACGAGGTCTGGTCAAATACAATCTTAAACTTTACAAACAAGCTGTTTCTGATTTTGATGAAGCAATAAAAATTGCTTACAGTGATGAAACTTATTTTGTGGATAGAGCAAAGGCGTATTTGCAATTGAAGCGATTCAAAAAAGCTTTACGAGATTGTAACAGAGCTTTAAAGATTTCTAATACTTATGCCTATGCATTGAGTATAAGAGGGCTTGTAAAAGCCGCACAAGGAAAGCACCAAGATGCATCTGGTGATTTGAAAGCTGCTATCCAAAACGCCAAAAATGATCCCAAAGAATATATATACCGTAATCATTTAGCTGATTTCTATAAAGACAGTCGCCAGACTGAAAGAGCTATTGAAGAGTATAGCGCTGCTATTCATTTAAACCCACGTAACGTACATGGGCTTTATAATCGCGCCAATCTAAGATTGACTTTGGGATATTATGAAAAGGCTCTAGAAGACGCACATCGTACAATCTTAAATAACAGAAGATTTATCAAGGCTTATGTATTGCGAGGAATAGCCAAATATTACTCTGGTGGAAATCAGGAAGTAAATATGAAAAAAGATCTCGAGAAATATTTGAGATTTGCTCGCAAAGCAGAAGATTTTCATTTCCTCGCTTCATTGGTGTATTCTCACATGGATAAAAACAAAACCATGTTGGTCAATGCAGAGAGTTGGGCGGCCAAAGCTGTACAAATGGATAATAACTACAAAAACAACTTATTGTATGCCAATATCCTTTACAGCAATGATAAACCTACCAAGGCACTTTCTTATACCGAAAAGGCACTATCATTTGCCAAAAACCTGAAAGTAAATGCTTCTTCAGCAAATACTTTGGCAATGAAAATTAATCGTAACCTAAAAGATGTCAAACCTCCTGTAATTCGTATTAGTAGCCCTGTTTTAGCGAACAATAACACCCGAGGAGTGATTGTGGTAGCAGAAGATAAAAAGATCACGATTGCTGGGCAGGTAGTAGATGAGAGTGGGGTAGAGAGTGTTTTGATCAACGGAAATCCAGCAAGGGTAGACAATCTTGGAAACTTTGATGGTGTAACTGTATTGGAAAAAGCTGAAAACTTAGTACAAGTAAAGGCTACTGACAAGCGTGGTAACATTTCCGTTCAGAAGTTGGTCATCAAAAGAAAAGTGAAGAAAACCACTCCTATAGCCAAAAAGAAAGGCAAAGAAAACTTGATTTTAGGTACGCATCGAGCATTATTGATTGCTACCAATCAATACAATCATTGGGGAGATTTAATGAATCCTATTTTTGATGCCAAGGCGATTGCTAAGGACTTGAAAGACATTTATGGGTTTGAGATAGATCTTTTAGAAAACCCCACCAAAGATGAAATTGTATTGAAACTGAGAAGTTACGCTAAGAAACAATATGCCAACAACGATGAATTATTTATATTCTTTGCTGGACATGGTCAGTTTGATGAGGTGTTCAAAGAAGGATATTTAGTAACTAAAGATTCTAAGTTGAATGATGAATCTAAGAGTAGCTACATTTCACACTCAAACCTGAGAACTTATATTAACAATATCAATTGTAAGCATATCTTCCTAATGATGGATGTTTGCTTTGGGGGAACTTTTGACCCGTTGATTGCGTCTCGTGGGTTGAAAGAGCATGAGCTTACCAAGAGTAGAGCAGAGTATGTAAACCGTAAATTGCGCTACAAGACGCGCCGTTATTTAACATCTGGTGGCAAAGAATATGTGCCTGACGGACGCGCTGGAAGTCATTCTCCCTTTGCGAGAAGATTTTTAGCAGCATTGCGAAGCGAAGGTGGTGAAAATGGAATTTTGAGTATTTCAGAGATTCTGAAATTTGTACAGACTGTGACTCCAAACCCTCGCTCTGGTGAGTTTGGAAGCAATGAACCTGGCAGCGAATTCTTATTTGTTGTGCGTTAAAAATTGAAATAATTCAATTCTTTTTGATATTTTAGAAAAGGAATCAACTAACTGTTGAGTTGGTGATTCCTTTTTTAGTTCATACCAACTAATTTTAAAAAATAATAAAGCATCAAAAATGGCTAAAAAAATTACCTTTCTTCATTATTGTATAGCGTTTGTGCTGGTTTTGGGTACATTTAAGCCATCCTATGCACAGTACCGAACTGGATGTAAACTAGACAAAGAAAAATATGCTAAAGTCCCTTTGGCAGCTCCTTTAATGAGAGGAGACTATAGAAAAATGCCTTCTAAGGTTTCCTTAAGAAAATATGCTCCTATTCCCAAAAATCAAGGAGCTTATGGAACTTGTGTAGGTTGGTCAGCAGCTTATGCCGCGCGCACGGTATTGTATGCTAAACAAAAAAATATGACCAATCCTCTGCTAATTACCCAAAATGCTTTTTCTCCTTTCTTTTTGTACGAAAGAGCCAAAACAACTCTTGATATCAATTGTCAGGAGGGTACTAGCCTGTCAACTGGCCTGGAAGTAATGAGAGATGTGGGGGCGATTAAATTTAATGATTTTAGTGATAGATGTGGTAAGCGGGTAACCTCTGAACACGTGACCAATGCACGTGAGTTTCGTGTAAAGGATTTTCGCCGTTTGTTTGAATCTGAAACCGAACCTTATAAGATAAAGCTGGTAAAGAAGAGTATTTCACAAAAAAAGCCGGTAATTATAGGAATGCAATGTTGCACGGAGTCTTTCTTGAATGCAAGAGGTAAAGAAGTATGGATTAAGAATCCAAAAGAAGACTTGAACCCTGAAGGAGGGCATGCATTGACAGTAGTAGGGTATGATGATAAAAAATATGGTGGTGCATTTGAGCTAATGAATAGCTGGGGTACGCTTTGGGGAGACAACGGTTTTATTTGGGTGAAGTACAGCGATTTCCAACGGTATTGCTTTGAGGCTTACGAAATGATTGTACCACAGCCTCGACAAATTGCGTTGTCTGGTAAAGTAAAATTTACTTTATCTGCAGGTTTTGATATGGAGGCAGAATATAAAAATGGCTATTATAGCGTAACTAAGCCTTATTTCTCTGGTACATTATTTAGAATCTATATTTCGAATAATGAGCCTGCTTATGTCTATGCTTTTGCATCTGATATGTCTCGTCGAAACTCTATGATTTTTCCTTATAAAAAAGGTGTGAGTGCTTATTTGGGATATAGCAGTAATAATGTAGCGATCCCTAACGAGGATTTATACATTAAAATGGATAATACACAAGGAGTAGATTATTTTTGTGTGTTGTATTCTGCCGAGAAACTAGACATCCAGCGTATTATGAGAAAAGTGGAGCAGGAGGAAGGAGATTTTTATACCAGGGTACAAAAAGTAATTGGTAATAAGGTGATTTCTCAAGATGAAATTAGATACACCCGTGATGGGAGTATTAGCTTCCAGGGAATTAGCAAATATGGAAAAGTTGTTCCGATCGTGGTAGCCATTCGCCACTTATAAGATATTATTTTACGTAATAAAAGAGGCCTCAACAATTATGTATTGTTGGGGCCTTTTTGCTTGTTATATAGTATCCTTTCCAAAGGAAATAGCCTGGATTTATTGAATACTTTCCCACGATTGATTTTTTCTCAAATCTATTAGTAGATGATATAATTGACCCAATCCTCGGGTACCTTGGTAGCTGGCATCTGTGATCTTCTTTGTAGTCCCATCCCTAAAGTGAATGATTAACTCAGTGACTGGTTCTGTAAGGTCATTTCTTTTGTATTGGTCTTTCAAGCTTTTTACTTGGATGTATTGTAATAACCCCATCAACTTCCGAAATTCTATTTGATCAATATTGGCCTTAAACTTTCCTTTTCTTAAATGATCCTTGATGGCATGATAGGTAGCAGTTTGGTCTTGGTTTATTCTCATTTCAAAAATAGGGCAATGCCCAAGGCAACTTAGGGTTTTGAAATGTAATGATGTAACTTCTTGAATTGTAGCAGTGGAATGATACTCAATTACCTCCCCAAACTTATAAATCAGTGTATCACGATAAGGATCAATGGTATGGATAGGTAGTTGGTTGAATTGACGAGCAAATGACATGATATCGAACCAGCTTTTTTGATACAATGTATCATCGAAATGAAAAAATTCAATAAGTGTATGCTGGGTTGTTTGAGTGGGTCTCGCACAATTGCATCCTTCGTCGCTGATCATTTTCAGCGCATATTGATTTTCAGGAAATACCATTAACACGGCTAGGTAGTTGGTTTGTTGCCAACGGCTATGCACCAGAAGATCATTATAACCATTCCCGTCTATATCACTTTTATACCAAGGTTTTATTCCTAGTGCCTGCACTACCTGACGACAATTAGGGTGTTCAAAATATAGTGACTGGTTTACTGTAAAGTATTTGTTTTGGGGAGTTAAATGGTGTACAAAGGCTTCAATGTCTTTTGCCGTGTTAAAGTCATCTATGGGAGAGTGTTGTTTTGAGGAGGAACAATTGTAGCATAGAAAAAGCCCGAGCACTATGATGAAGGTGTGTATTGGGTATGTTTTAAAATAAGCCATTGGTTTTGAGAATATATTGCAAAGTCTACTACAATATTGAAAATATACTATCTAATCATTGATAAATATAATAAATACAGTAGTAAAATTTTATCTTAGATAAGTGATATTATTCTCATAGTATATAAGCCATGAAGTACACCTACCACTTTTTTGCAGTTTTGTTGATTTACCTGTATTCGCCTACCAGTACTGCTCAAAATAACCAATCCATTCCTGTTTACAAAGGTAATGACCTGGGTTTAACGTATTCGCCTCAAAAGACAATCTTGAAGCTTTGGTCTCCCAATGCAGACAAAGTGCTTATACGGCTCTATGATCAGGGATTAGGAGGTAAAGCCGTTTTGGTTGAGCAAATGCAAAAAGGGCAGAATGGGGTGTGGGTTTGGCATCAGCAAAAAAATCTTGCGGGGAAGTATTACACATTTCAGGTCTATTTTGATGGACAACCTTTAGATGAAACCCCAGGAGTATATGCAAAGGCAGTAGGAGCTAATGGTAGGCGGGCTATGATCTTAGATTTGAAAAGTACTAACCCTAAAGGATGGGAGAATGATCAAAGACCTACCCTTAGAAACTTTAACGATATCATAATCTATGAATTACATGTTCGAGATTTTACCATTCATAAAAGTTCAGGAGTTGCTAATAGAGGAAAGTTTCTAGGATTGGCCGAAACTAGTACCAAAGGCCCACAAGGGATCAAGACGGGTTTAAGTCACATTAAAGAATTGGGAGTAACTCACGTACATTTACTACCTGCGTTTGATTATCGCTCGATTGATGAGACTAAGTTAGACGCCAAACCCTACCCCTACAATTGGGGATACGATCCGCTCAACTACAATGTACCAGAAGGATCTTATGCTACCAACCCTCATAATGGCGCGGTACGCATCAAAGAATTCAAAAAGATGGTACAAGCGTTCCATCATCAAGGTCTGAGAGTTGTGTTGGACGTAGTATATAACCATACTGGACATACCCAAAAATCTTATTTCAATTTAGAATATCCTAAGTATTACTACCGCCTTAACAAAGATGGGGCATTTTCCAATGCATCGGCTTGTGGCAACGAAACAGCTTCTGAAAAATACATGATGCGCAAATACATTCTTGAATCGGTAAAGTATTGGGTGCAAGAGTATCATTTAGATGGATTTCGGTTTGACTTAATGGGCATTCATGACATTGAGACTATGAACTTAGTGAGTAAGGAACTTCGTAAGATTGACCCAACCATTTTTGTGTATGGTGAAGGATGGACTGCTGGAGGGAGCCCTTTGCCTTCTGACCAACAGGCACTTAAAAGAAATGCTTATAAGTTGGATAAGGTGGCGGTATTTAGCGACGATATAAGAGATGGAATCAAGGGAAGTTGGAATAAGCACGAAGATAGAGGCTTTGCAAGTGGTAAGAGTGGGTTAGAAGAGAGCGTAAAGTTTGGTATAGTAGCCGCTACTCAACACCCGCAAGTAAAGTATGAGACGGTGAATTATTCCAAAGCACCTTATGCCAAAGAGCCTTTTCAAACGATCAATTATGTGTCTTGCCACGATAATCATACCCTTTGGGATAAGTTGATGATATCGGTAAAGAAAACTGAGCCAGGCATTTCAGAGAAGGAATTGATTAACATGCACTTATTAGCCAATACGATTGTATTGACCTCCCAAGGAGTGGCTTTTTTGCATGCAGGAGTAGACTTTCTTCGAACCAAAAATGGTGTTGAGAATTCTTTTGAGTCCCCTGATGAGATCAATCAAATAGATTGGAACAGAAAGCATCAATACCTCAATGTTTTCAGGTTTTACCAACAACTCATACAACTCAGAAAGCGGCATCCGGCTTTTCGCATGACCAGTAGTGAGCAAATTCGTAAGCATTTGAAGTTTTTGGACACTGATACTCCAAATGTAGTGGCTTATCAATTAAGTAAAAATGCAAATGGAGATGCTTGGAAAGATATTGTGGTGATTTTTAATGGAAATCGTACTACTCAGTTGCTAAATTTTCCTTTGTTGTCTAAAGGAGAATGGAAGGTAGCACTGAGTGGTCAAACTATTGATTTACAGGGTAAAATCAGGCCAAATGATGCTGAAATCCACCTTGCGGGAAGTTCGGCAATGATACTATTCAGGAAATAATGTAAGCTGTTTTTAACCTTGACTTAATGGTTGTATTACTTTCAATAATTTATAAGGCACAATCTTCTGTTAAGTTAATGTTAACAAGTGAGTAATTACTAGAATAGAACCTTATTGAATAAACAAGCTTTGGTTGTCTTAGATAGATTCAATATGGTATAAGTTTTTGACAAAAAAGAGGTAGAATTATGGGAAAAAGCCAATTATTTTTGATATGAGTTATATTTTAAGGCACTACCTAAGTTGATGCATTTCTTGAAATATTTAAATAAATGAAGATTAATACTAAGGTACTCTATTAGATAAGTACCATTTATTTCAAGACCTGTTAAGGTTATATTAAGACTAAAATTAACCCATTTTTAGGTTTTTTGCACAAGATTGTTCTCTGTCATCATTAGGAAAAGCACACAAGCAAGCAGATAAAAGTTCTCTGCAACATCATAAGTTTACTTGGTATTACTTCAATCATTGTAATAGCGAAGAACTAAATTATGATATAATAACCGTTGGATGTTTTATGACTAAATGGTGAGAATCTAAACAACAATATTTTATGCTTTTAAATAGTACTTATAGCTTATTTATGTGCTTTTGTAAATATTAGACTATTTAAGTAAAGGCTTATTTGAGGTATGAAATATTGTGTGAAGTATTGAAATTAAAATATTAAGTTTTGCATTTATTGACTTAACGCGTTTTTTTATTTGTGTAATATGTAGCACTTTTATTAGATAATTCTAATAAGATAGTATGAAGGCTTTCCTACAATGTTACTTGGTTATATTCAATTAAGTAATAATATTATACTATTAAAAGCAAACACACTTAGAATAACAGCCACTTCATATTTGCACCAACTGTTTTACTGAAATTTTAACTATTAACCTTATGAGTGAAGTTTACAATGATTTATTAGCCAATACTAAAAAGCCTACCGGGCTATATAGTGTGGCTAAGCATTTGACAAAAAAATGCCACAAGCTTTTAGGTTTGGCTTTGGTATTTTGTCTGTTACAAGCTCAAGCCTTTGCCCAAACTCAGATATCTGGAAAGATAACTGACAACAAGGGAGAACCATTACCAGGTGCTACAATTCTGGAAAAAGGAACTAACAATGGTGCTGCCACGGCAGCCGATGGTACTTATACAATTACGGTGCAATCAGGTGCTACCTTGATTATTAGCTTTGTGGGATATGCATCACAAGAAATTGAGGTAGGTGCTCAAACTACGATCAATGTTACCTTGTTAGATGATGTGGCTTTGAAAGAAGTAGTAGTAGTAGGGTATGGTACCCAAAAGAAATCGGATGTAACTGGGGTAGTAACCAAGATTGATACGGACAAATTCAATAAAGGACCCATTGTATCGCCTGATCAATTGATCAATGGAAAGATAGCAGGAGTACAAATCCAGTCTAACTCTGGAGAGCCTGGTGGACAAGTGAAGGTTAGAATTCGTGGAGGTACATCGGTAAATGCGAGCAACGAACCTTTATATGTAATTGACGGGGTGCCCGTAGACAATGCTGCAATAAACCCTGGTGGTTTTCAGGACGGTCGTAACCCTCTGAACTTTTTAAACCCTAATGACATTGAGAGCTTTACGGTATTGAAAGATGCCTCAGCTACGGCTATTTACGGTTCACGTGGTAACAACGGGGTAATCTTGATTACTACCAAGCGTGGAAAAGCAGGACAAGGAAGATTAAGCTACAACAACTGGTTTTCTTTTTCTACCATTGCCCGAAAAGTAGATGTATTCAATGCAGATGAATTTAGATCAATTGTTCAAACCCAAGCACCTTCCAGGGTAAATGAACTAGGTACCGCAAATACCAACTGGCAAGATGAATTGTATCGAGTAGGTACAGGTCAATCTCACAACCTTGGTTTTTCGGGTGGTACCAAAACACTAAGTTATAGAGCATCGGTAGGTTATGTTGAGCAAGAAGGAGTCATCAAAGGTTCTAGTTCTGAGAGAATAAGCTTATCATTAAACTTGAATCAAAGAGCTTTGAATGATGACTTAAAAATTACAACAAGTATCAAAGCCTCTCAAACCAATGATGTTTTTGTGCCCAATGGAGTAATCGGTTCCTCTTTAGTATTTGATCCTACCCAGCCCATTCTTGACCCAAGTGATACACAGTATGGAGGATTTTTTGAGTACGCCAATGACTTGGCCAACAAAAACCCAGTAGCTGAATTAACCCTTACAGATGACCAAGGTAAAAATATCAGAAGTGTAGGAAACATTCAGTTTGATTACAGCCTTCCTTTTGTAAAAGGATTATCTGCCAATTTGAACTTAGGTTATGATATCTTTACTGGAAGCAGATCTCGTTTCTTGCCAAGCAACCTACGTTCTCAATTCAATGACAACGGTGAAGTAAGAAGAGCTAACTTTACAAGAACCTCTGGTTTGCTTGAGTTTTATTTGAAGTATACGAAGGAGCTTACCAGCATTAAAAGTAAAATTGATGTAACTGGTGGGTATTCTTACCAAAACTTTAGAGCAGAGTTCCCTGAATTTAGAGCTTTCAACTTGTCTAACAACTTGCTTGGACCTAACAGTGCTGCCTCTGCAACTATGACAGAAGCTTTTATCACCGTAGAGCCCAACCGTTTGATTTCATTTTATGGAAGAGTAAACTTCTCTTATGCTGATAAAGTATTATTGACGGCTACTTATCGTCGTGATGGTTCTTCAAGGTTCAACCCTGAGAATCAGTGGGGTAACTTCCCATCGGTTGCTTTGGCCTATCGTATTAGCGAAGAGGCATTCTTGAAAAACTCTTCTATCATTTCTGATCTTAAAATACGTGCAGGATATGGGGTAACTGGTAACCAGGAAATTGGAAACTTCCAGTTCTTGCCAAGATTTACTCAAGGTTTGCCTTCTGCTTCGGCACAATTCGGAAATGCTTTTATCAATACATTGAGAGCAGATGCATTTGACCCTAATTTGAAATGGGAAGAACTACGCTCATTTAACATTGGTTTGGACTTCGGTTTATTCGGAGGTAGAATCAACGGTTCTATTGAATATTATACCAAGACAACCACCGACCTACTTTTTACTGTACCAGTAGCAGCGGGTGCTAACTTGTCTGACCGAGTATTGACTAACATTGGTGAACTGGAAAGCAACGGGATAGAGTTTGCATTGGATGCAACGGCGATCAATACTAAAGATTTCCGTTGGAATTTGAGCTATAACATTGCCTTTAACCGCAATAAACTATTGAAGTTCACCGCTTTTAACGATCCATCATTTATTGGTATTCTACAAGGGGGTATTGCTGGTGGTGTAGGTAACAATGTTCAAATCCTGCAAATTGGTCAGCAATTGAATTCTTTCTTCTTGTTTAAGCATAAACTAGATGCAAACGGAAGACCATTGGTAGATGGCGTAGATCACAATGGAGATGGAACCATAGATATGGCAGATATGTATGAGGATATCAGTGGCCCAGACGGTAATCCAGATGGTATGGTAAACGACTTGGACAAAAGAATCGTAGAAAACCCTGCACCTGCAGTGATTATGGGCTTGACCTCTAATATGACTTACAAGGATTTTGATTTTAGTTTTACCCTACGTGCCAATTTGGGTAACTATGTATATAACAATGTACGGTCAAATGGCGCTTATTATAACCGTGTGATTTTAGATGCGGCTCCTTCTAATATGCCAAGAGCAGTGACTGAAACTAACTTTACTGCACCGCAGTATTTCTCAGATGTGTACTTAGAAAATGCTAGTTTCTTGAGATTAGATAACATTAGCCTTGGTTACCGATTTGACAAATTGTTGAAAAATAAACTGAAGTTGAGAGCATTTGTAACCGCTCAAAACGTATTCGTAATCACTGATTACACTGGATTGGACCCAGAAATTGCTAATCGGACTTCTGATGGTATCGATAATGATATTTTCCCACGTGCGAGAACATTCATCTTCGGTGTAAACATTGATTTCTAAGTATTTTCTTCAATAATTAATTGAAGAATCCCTGAACTTCGATGTTAAACAAAACTATTTATATATAGATTTTAACTATTTCAAGAAGGGCTTTTGAGTTTAGCTGTTTGTTCTCAAAAGCCTTTACCCAAAACTCAAAAAATTGAAATGAAAAAATTATTCAAAATCACTACAATCTTACTCCTAACCATCTTCGGGGTATCTTGTACCAACCTGGAGATTGAACCTGCCAGTGTAATTGCGGGGGACAAGGTTTTTGATGATGAAAGCTCTTATCAGGCTTTCGTTGCAAAATTGTATGCAGGTTTAGCCGTAACTGGGCAACAAGGCCCAGCAGGAAGCCCTGATATTCAAAGTATTGATGAAGGTTTTTCTAATTATCTTCGTCAGTATTGGGGGGCACAGGAATTGTCTACTGATGAAGCAGTAATTGGCTGGGGAGATGCAGGTTTGCCTGATTTCCACGAGCATTCTTGGACGTCAGCTAACAACTTTTTGACTGCGATGTACAACCGGGTATTTTTCCAGGTATCGCAAGCCAATGAATTTTTGCGTCAAACTACCGAAGGTAAACTAAACGAAAGAAACGTAAGTACTGGAGTAAGAGCTCAAATCGTGAATTATAGAGCAGAAGCTAGATTTTTGCGTGCCTTGAGCTACTGGCATGGACTTGACCTGTTTGGTAACATTCCTTTGTATGATGAGACTTTCTTGCCTGGTAGCCAAGCACCAGCTCAAGCTACTCGTCAGGAAATCTTTACTTTTATTGAGAATGAAATCAAAGCCATTGAAAATGACATGGTAACTCCTGCAGCGCAGGAATACGGTAGAGCTAGCCAGGCTGCAGCTTGGATGTTAATGGCTAAGTTGTATATGAACGCAGAGGTATATACTGGTCAGGCTAGATATACCGAAGCCATTACTTATTTGAATAAAATCATTAGTAGTGGAGCTTACTCTTTGAAGCCTAACTTCCAAGAGAACTTTATGGCGGATAACAACACTTCTTCTGAGATTATTTTTGCCATCCCATTTGATGGAATCCGAACCAGAACCTGGGGAGGAATGACTTTCTTGATCAATGCTTCTTTGGGTGGCTCTATGAATACCAGAGACTTTGGTATGAATGGTGGCTGGTGGGGTACTCGTACTACTAGTGCTATTGTAGACTTGTTCCCAGACGAAACTGGTACGATTGACGAAAGAGCCATTTTCTTTACAACTGACAAGACCAAAGAAATTACCAACATTGGTGATTACAACTCAGGATATTCTGCGCCTAAGTTTATCAACAAAACTTCTGGTGGGGCCGATGGACAAGATGGTACTCATCCAGATACTGATTTCCCAGTATTCCGTTTGGCCGATGTATACTTGATGTATGCTGAAAGTGTACTAAGAGGAGGTACTGGTGGAGATATGGGTACTGCGCTTAACTATGTAAACCAGTTGAGAGAGCGTGCTTACAACAACACCAATGGTAACATTACCAATGCTCAATTGACTTTGAATTTTATCTTAGACGAAAGAGGTCGTGAGTTATTGTGGGAAGGTCACCGTCGTACTGACTTGATCCGTTACAATCAATTTACTGAAAACGGGGTATGGCCTTGGAAGGGAAATGTAGCTGCTGGAAGACCTACTGAGAAATTCAGAGATTTGTATCCAATTCCTTCTACAGAATTGATCTCTAATCCGAACTTGACGCAAAATACCGGATATTAATAAATGAATTAAATTCATAACTAATAGAAAAGGATGGTCGTATTGGCCATCCTTTTTTTATATATCTTAATGTAAATACAATGACTAAACTGATTATTGATTGCTTAGTTCCTTCGTCTACGCTCAGGACAACGTTTTGCAAATATGAGAATAGGCGTTTGGTTATTAGCTCTTGGCCTTTAGCTGCGCTTCGCGCCACTTTTCACTTAGTAAGAGCCCTTGTTCCCTGATCCCTGCTCCTCTCTACGCTTTGCGCCATTTTTCACTTGACCAGCTGTGGACTAAAAACTACGAACTCCTAACGAACTTTTCACTTGCGAAGCATTAAGCCTGTACTCGACTTTTCTTCTTTATTTCTATGCGATAAGTTTTAGGCGAACACTCATAAATATCCTTGAATGCCTTATTGAAATAAGAAATGCTATTATAGCCACTCTCGTAAGCAATTTCACTAATATTTTTATCAGTTTTAATGAGTAGTTGAGAAGCATACCCCAGACGAATTTCGTTTAAAATACGAGATAATGTTTTGTGGGTACGTTTTTTTAAGAAGTGGCAAAACGCTGAAGAACTCATATTAGCAATTTCAGCGATTTTGTTCAACTTAATATCACTTCTAAAGTTTTGATAAATATAATTCATCACCTTTTCGATACGCTCAAAATCGGTAGTCATGTAATTAATATTTACCTCATCATTGATCAAGGGCTGATAGTGTTTCCAGTTAGCCAAAGTATCTAAAATTTTGAGTACCCCATTCAGGCGATCAATCCCTTGTTTCTTACCAAGGTTGAGCAAATCAGGCTTTAATATTTGGGTGATTTCTCCCTTAAATTGAACACCTTGTTGAGACAGTTGAATAAGTTTGTTAATCTCTTCTACCTCGGGTGTATTCCAAAAATCATTACCCAAAAAATCTTTTCTAAACTGAAGCACTACCGCTTTGGTATTGTGCTTTACATCTTCGTCGTAGCTAATCCAGGCGTGTGGAACTTTTTCACCCAAAAAAACCAAATCATTGTCCGTAAAAGTTGCAATATGGTTACCCACATATCTTGTGCCTGATCCCTGAATAATCCAAGTCAGTTCTAGTTCCTCATGAAAGTGAAAAGGGTAAGTGAACAAGGGCTGGTCCAGGTACAACACCCTAAAGGAATAACCGATTGGAGGGACTATTTTTTCATGTAGTGGATTCATTACTTAATTGATATTTTAAATTGTACTGACCCTAAAAAAAATCAATATAGTGTGATTTTTTTCAAAATGGAGGTGGCTTTCCGCTAAAAAGCCAATTATTTTTGATATAAATACAAATATAACATCTAATCCGTAAGGCAAGCTAATACTTGCTGGTTTACAGATGCAATTTGTTTAAAAACGAATAATAAAAGTATTGATTAAAAACCTCTGGAAAAAATTACCAGAGAACTTTCTGTTTAACTACCAAAATACCCCCGAGGGTAAATCCTGCGACCCTGTCTGGCCGACCAGAGAATTTGGATAGTTTGAAGGAGTGATTCAGGGAAAACAAAAAATGATTTAACTAAGAAAAATTCAATCGAATGATATGTCAGTAAACCCCTTTAAAATCATAGAAGCAGTGACGCAAGTCTACAAATGGATGGAGTTTGGCAACATTAAACCTCGCGGGTGGATGTTGGACCAGATGAAGCATGATATGCAACAGGGTTTTTTAGGGAAACTAGACAAATTGGTTCCTGAATTGGTAGTAGAGGACGATATCTATGGAAAAAACAGATTGAGTAAAAGTGTCAAAAGTAAAAACCTGGGAAACGACTCTGACGACAAAGAATGGGAAATTCAATATTTATGGTGGAATAGCGAGACCCAGTCAAACTGGCGAGATGGGTACGTTAGAACTGCTATTTTAATAGAAGATGAGGGCTTTTTGCAAGAAGTGACACAATATGTAGAGCGCATACTAAGCTATCAGGATGAAGACGGATATTTGGGAATTTATGGGGCCGATATGCGCTATGATTTCGATAGTGAAAATGGGGAGTTATGGGCGCAAGCCTCTTTATTACGAGGTTTGTTGGCTTATTATGAGGCCACCCAACAGCAACGCATCCTTAATGCGATCATAAAAGCAGTGAAAATAACCATGGATACTTATCCACCCCATCAATCTGCCCCTTTTGGCGTGGATAAATCATTTGCTGGGGTAGGGCATGGACTCATGTTTACTGATGTAGTAGATCGCCTTTACCAGATTACAGGTGACAAGACCTACCTGGAGTATGGACTTTGGCTATATGAAAATTACTCTGCAAACGATCTAAGTGAACAGGACATTCGCTATCAAAATGTGATTGATTCAGCCTACAAGCTCAAAGGTCACGGAGTACATACTTACGAGCATATTCGTTCGCTCGCTACGGCTTATTATGCTTCGGGTAATCCATTGCTCAAAAAGGCTTTGGAAGATTACCTGGCCAAAGTGGTCAATTATTTGACGCCAAGTGGCGGACCAGTAGGCGACGAGTGGGTGGCCGAAAGATTTGGAGATGCCACAGATACTGGTTACGAATATTGTTCATTACACGAACTACTAGATTCGTACACGCACTTGCTGCAAAAAACGGGTGATTTACAATGGGCCGACAAAACTGAGTGGATTTTGTTCAATGCAGCCCAAGGAGCGCGACATCCTGAGGAAAGTAGTATTGCTTATCTCAAAACCGATAACTCTTATTCAATGGTAGGGAAGTTTCACCCTGACGATGTGTACGAAGAAGGAAAAGTACCACAAGTAAGGTACAAGTATTCACCAACTCATCAGGACGCAGCAGTCTGTTGCAATCCCAATGCCGGAAGAATATATCCTTATTATGTAAAAAGCATGTGGTTGCGTCATGACAACGGCTTTATTGCTGCGATGTATGGAGCTTCGGTATTGACTACCGAGATCAACGGTACTCGAGTTTCTATTGAACAACAAACCAATTACCCTTTTGAACTCAACATTCACTTTAAGATTTCTTTAGATCAACCCGAAGCATTTGAGTTACGTTTTCGTCAGCCCGTCTGGGCCAAAGACCAGGGAATGCCCTTAAAAGTCAATGGGGCAGAGGTTTCTCGTCAAGGAAATTTGTGGGTAGTCAATAAATTATGGCAAGATGGCGATGAGATTTCTTTAAGCTTTGAGGCAGAAGTAAAGCTTCATCAAGATGCCCGAGAGGACTATTATTTTACCTATGGGCCTTTGTTGTATGCTCTACCGATTGAATCTAAATGCGAAGTACACAAATCACATCCGGTAGAAGGATTTCAAGACCTATACTATACCAGTGCGCAAAGCTTCGATTTTTATATAGATAAAACCGAGGAACTTAATTTTCAACTACAACAAAATGGAATAGATAGTGCAAAACCTTGGAAACATCCAGTCAATAGGTTGAAGGGCATGTTGTGGAACGATCAGCAACAACAAATACAAGAAGTAAATCTGTGGCCTTTGGGGAGTACCATTCTTCGAAGAACCACTTTTGGTGTAAAACCATCTTAAACTAAGATATTAATAAATGTCATTGGTAGGTACAAGAACTTGTGCCTATGTTTTATTGAAGAGATATTATATGAAGAAATTTTTCTACTTGTGCGTTTTCAGTTTTGTATTGAGCCTCCAGGTATCAGTCAAAGCCCAAAAGATACAACGCATTGAGCCTGCTTTTTGGTGGGCAGGTATGGTCAATCCTGAGTTACAATTGTTAGTAAATGGCAAAGACATCGCAGGCTTGCAGGTAGCCATTGAGCAAAAAGCAGGTGTAGACTTGGTAAGTGTGATGCGTTTGCAGAATCCTAACTATTTGGTGATCAACCTTCGTTTGGCCAAAGATATAAAGCCCCAAAAATTTGCTATTCGCTTTAAGCAAAATAAAAAAACGATTTATACCTACAATTATGAGCTAAAGCCACGGGAAAAAGGCTCTGCAGCTCGTCAAGGGTTCGATCCATCAGATGTATTATACTTGATTACTCCTGATAGGTTTGCCAATGGTAACCCTGGCAACGACAATATAAAAAGTTTAAAAGAGAAGCAAGACCGTAAAAACAAAGGAGGACGTCACGGAGGAGATATCAAAGGAATTGCCGATCATTTGCAATACGTCAAAGATATGGGATTTACGGCCATTTGGCTAAATCCCGTGTTGGAAAACGACATGCAAGAATATTCCTATCACGGATATTCTACCACTGATTTTTATAAGGTAGATCCACGTTTTGGCAGCAACGAAGAATACCGCCAACTATGTAAAAAAGCCAGAAGTATGGGCATCAAAGTGATTATGGATATGATTGTCAATCACTGTGGTTCTGAGCACTGGTGGATGAAAGATTTACCCATGGCCGATTGGGTCAACAACCAAAAAGGCTTTTTAAACAAACAATACAAAGGGACTTCTCACCGCAAAACGGTGATCCAGGATCCTTATGTAGCACAGGTCGATGTAAAAGAATTTACCGAAGGTTGGTTTGTGCCTACCATGCCCGATATGAACCAGCGTAACCCTATTATGGCCAAATACCTCATCCAAAATAGCATTTGGTGGGTAGAGTATGCCGACTTATCAGGAATTAGAATGGATACGTACTCTTAT
This sequence comes from Microscillaceae bacterium, assembly GCA_003483885.1. Classification (GTDB taxonomy): domain Bacteria; phylum Bacteroidota; class Bacteroidia; order Cytophagales; family Microscillaceae; genus Microscilla. The sequence continues at coordinate 2,626 of DMXI01000207.1, read as the reverse complement.
AGCGATCGTCAGTTTATGAGCGACTGGACCTGCCAGCTCATGGCCGAATATCCAAAACTCAACATCGTAGGGGAGGAGTGGTTCTATAACCCGGCAATAGTGGCCTATTGGCAAAAAGATAAGAAAAACCTGGATGGATACGTGGCTTGCCTGCCAAGCTTGATGGATTTTCCATTACGAGAAGCAGTGACTAAAGGCTTGAACGAAAAAGAAGCATTTTTTGGAGGCTTGATCAAGACCTATGAAGCCCTGGCCAATGATTTCATCTATGCCGACCCTTACAACTTGGTGATCTTTCCCGATAACCATGATATGAGCCGTTTTTATACTCAGGTCAACGAAAATTACGACTTGTTCAAGTTGGGAATGGCTTATTACCTCACGATGCGAGGCATTCCACAAATCTACTATGGTACCGAAATTTTGATGAAAAACCCTGGAACCGAAGACCACGGCATTATCAGGTCTGACTTCCCCGGAGGATGGCAAGGCGATAAAATAAATGCCTTTACTGGAGCGGGTTTAACCACAAAACAAAAGGAAGCCCAGGCATATTGCAAAAAATTACTCAACTGGCGTAAAAACAACGCCATTATCCATCAAGGGAAACTAAAACACTTTGCACCTAAGCAAGGTGCCTATGTATACTTCCGCTACCACAAAGGCAAAAAAGTGATGGTTGTATTGAGCAAAAATGCTCAAGAAATACAATTAGACCTTCAGCGATTCAAAGAAATTTTGGGAAAAGCTACCCAAGGAAAAGAAGTGATTTCAGGAAAGCGTGTCTCATTAAACGGCAAACTTACTGTACCAGCTAAATCACCGATGATTATTGAAATAGATTAACAACCAAAAAAGAGACAGCGATGATAGTTGGGTGGATAAGTAATGCAAAGCATTAAACCTTGACCACACATCATTCATCATTAACCATTGTAAAAGGCGATTGCCTTGACCATTTAAAAGAATTTATTGTGGCAAATATTAACCAAGATATGCCCTATAGCAGCCAAAAATTGGCGGCTGAGGCGTTGAATATTACTGACGGGACAGGTTCCTATACGATTGTTGCGCTTACTAACGATATTGTAAAAATTAGTTATCAGAATGGCATTGCCCAGGCTGATAAACAATATGCCGCAATACTCAACGAACCTATCAACTGGCAAATTGAAGAAGATGACCAAGTAATTGTGGCCCAAACCGAAAGCCTCAAACTTGAAATACAGCGAACCCCTTTCTCTATCAAGTTTTATGATCTTGAGGGTGGGTTCAAGTTGCAAGGAGGAGCGTTTAGCCAAGATGCCGAACAAGCTACCGCAACGTTTAAATTCAAATTGCAAGAATCAGAAGCCATGTATGGCATGGGTTCGCGAGGGATGGAGCTAAACCGTCGTGGACACGAATTATTGTATTACAACTCGCACGAACCAGGGAATGGTATGGGGCACATGGTGATGAACTATTCTATCCCTCACCTGATGTCTTCAGAGCAATACATGCTCTTATTTGACAATCCGGCCAAAGCTTTGGTAGATATTGGTAAAACTGATAAGGAAGCTTTGGAATACAAGAGCGAAGGCGGCAATATGGTGTACTACTTCATCAATGGCCGTTCGTTTCAAGAGCTTATTCAGAACTTTACTGCCTTGGTAGGCAAACAACCGTTACCACCTCTATGGGCTTTGGGATATATCCAATCACGATTTGGCTACAAAACTCAAGAAGAAGCTACTCAAGAGCTTGACAAATTACTCGAGGCGGGTTATCCGGTAGATGCACTAGTGTTGGATTTGTACTGGTTTTCGGACCATGAGCGTCCTAAATGCATGGGCAATTTGGATTTTAACCAAAAACACTGGCCAAAGCCTCAGGAAATGATCCAGTATTTTGCCAGCAAAGGGGTTAAAACGATCCCAATTACAGAGCCTTTCTTTACGACCAACTCTGACCATTATGAGGACTTGATTGCTAAAGATTTACTGGTAAAAAACAAAGATGGAGAAGTAAGAACCATCCCAGAGTTTTTCTGGGGAGAAGCCGGATTATTAGACATTTTCAAGCCTGAAGCAAAGACTTGGATGTGGGAGCGCTACAAATTTATGAAACAGTATGGTTTTGACGGCTGGTGGGTAGATTTGTGCGAACCAGAAGTGCATCCTGAAGACATGGTACACGTGAATGGTACTGCCAACGAAGTACACGGCGTGTTTGGCCACGAATGGGCCAAAATGCTGTACGAAGGTTATCAAGCCGAATACCCCGACGAGCGTGTATTTCAGTTATCTCGAGCAGGTTTTGCCGGATCACATCGCTTTGGGGTAGTGCCTTGGTCAGGCGATGTTCGCCGTAGTTGGCCAGGACTCAAAGCTCAGCCTTTGATCATGCTCAGCGTAGGTTTCTCGGGTATTGGCTACATGCACTCTGATACTGGAGGATTTATTTATGGCGAAAAAGATTCCGAATTATACACTCGTTGGATGCAGTATTCGGTGTTTACCCCAGTAGTAAGACCCCACGCCAGCGACGAAATTTATCCCGAACCTACCTTCTGGGAAGAAGAGGTCCAAAACAATATTAAGCCATTTCTTCAGCTACGTTATCAGTTGTTGCCTTACAACTATAC
>DMXI01000206.1 GCA_003483885.1 Microscillaceae bacterium | reverse complement strand
GTTTTGATATAAATTTGGCTGGCAAAGCCAAAGCCGAAATGGGAGAAGCGATTCATCCTGAAACATACATTTTCCAACCCTCCGACTTTGTAGGTAACAAACGCCCCAAGGTGGTTGCCAAAGAAGGAGACGTGGTAAAAGCAGGAACTCCTATCTTTTTTGACAAGCTCAATGAGCAGGTGAAATACACGGCTCCGGTAAGCGGTACAGTAACTGAAGTGATTCGTGGCGAGAAACGTAAGCCGTTGGGGATCAAAATCGCGGCTGATCGTGATATTCAGTATGCAGAGTTTGCCAAGTATGATGGTAGTCAACTATCAGGACTCAGCCGAGACCAAATCATTGAACAACTCACCCAAAGCGGCGTATGGCCCAACATTATCGAGCGTCCTTTCGGTATTGTAGCCAATCCCAAAAACACTCCCAAAGCGATATTTATTTCCGGGTTTGATACAAGCCCATTAGCGCCTGATTACGATTTTGTATTTCAAGGCCAGGAAAAATACCTCCAAGCCGGAATCGATATTCTGGGCAATCTGACCAGTGGTGCAGTTCATTTGAGTACTGAAGCAGGAGTTGCTTCTGTATTCAACAATCTCAATGGACTCATTAAGCACGAAATCAAAGGAAAGCACCCCGCAGGAAATGTAGGTGTGCAAATCCATCACATTGATCCTATCAACAAAGGAGAGGTTGTATGGACTACTACTCCTTATGGATTGCAGCAAATTGGCCGCCTGTTTTTAGAAGGTCGTTATGATGCTTCTAAGGTGATTGCAGTAGCAGGTTCTGAGTTGCAAAGCCCTAAGTACTACAATACCAGAGTAGGAGCAACGATCAGAGGCTTTTTGGAAGGAAACCTTAAGCAAAAAAATGTACGGGTTATTTCAGGAAACGTGTTGACTGGAGAAAAGACCGATATGGATGGGGCAGTTGGCTATTACAACAACGTCATCAGTGTAATTCCTGAGGGAGATGATTATGAGTTTTTGGGCTGGATTACTCCTGGCAAAAACAAATTGAGCATTCACCGAGCCTTGGGTTTACTTTCATTTCTTTCTCCTAAGAAAGAATACAGCTTAAATACCAACATGCGTGGAGAAGATCGGGCATTTGTACAAACCGGAGTATTTGAGCGCGTAGTACCTATGGATATTTTCCCAGTGTATTTGCTAAAAGCCATTATGGCCCGCGACTACGAAGAAATGGAAGCCTTAGGTATCTATGAGGTGATTGAGGAAGACTTGGCCTTGTGTGAGTTTGTAGATGTATCGAAAACCGACGTACAGGCGATTTTAAGAGAAGGTTTAGAAGCTTTACTGGAAGCCTAATTTTTGCAGGTGTTTGGTAAATATTCAAAACATTACCTTTCATCATTTAATTTGAAAACAATGGGTCAATCAATCGAAAGATAAAGCCCTCAATATATTAAATAGTAGATCGCTATCTATTGAACTTTTATTGTTGATATGAAATTTTTACGTAAAATTTTAGATAAACAGAAGCCTAATTTTGAGAAAGGGGGGAAACTACACTTCCTACACTCAGTATTTGATGGTTTCGAAACTTTTTTGTTTGTTCCTAATCATACCACACCCAAAAAAGGTGCTCAGGTACGTGATGCGGTAGACATGAAGCGCCTAATGATTACAGTAGTAGTTGCGATGGTGCCTTGTTTGTTATTTGGTATTTGGAACGCTGGCCATCAGCATTTTTTAGCATTGGGAGAGCAAGCCGATTTTATGGCCAAAATCATTTATGGATCTAAAGTAGTACTTCCAGTAGTGATTGTGGCATATGGCGTAGGTTTAGGGATTGAATTTGCCTTTGCTCAAATGCGTGGACACGCCATCAATGAAGGTTACTTGGTTTCAGGAATGTTGATTCCTTTGATTATGCCAGTGACTATTCCTTTATGGCAGGTAGCTTTAGCATCAGCTTTTGCGGTAATCATTGCCAAAGAAGTATTTGGAGGAACTGGAATGAACATCCTAAACATTGCGATGACTGCTAGAGCCTTTTTATATTTTGCCTACCCTACCAATATGGCTGGTGACTTCAAAGTTTGGACACAGTACGATCAAAGTGATAAAATCGTAGCCGAAAAAGTAGAGAAAGTTCAAAAGTTAGATGGCTATACCCGAGCCACCGCCCTGGGGCTTGCGGCGGAGAAATCGAGTGCCCTGGCCGCTCAAATTCAAACCGCTCGTGAAAAATACGTAGACAATAAAGTAAAAGCAGAAGAAGCAAAGGGTAAAATTGCTGACCCTGTGGCTTTCAACGCCCAAGCCTTCAAAGAAGCCGATGAGCTAAAAGAAGTAAAAGATCTAAGAGCCAAAATACCAAATCAGGTACAAGCGGCTTTTGAAAGCACCAAGAATGGTTTATACTCTTTCAAAAGCTTTGTGATTGGAACCATCCCTGGTTCTATTGGTGAAACCTCCTTTTTGATGTGTATTATTGGAGCCCTCATCCTGATATTGACAGGAGTAGGGAGCTGGAAAATCATTGTGAGCGCCTTCGGGGGAGCTTACCTGATGGGATTACTGTTTAATGCCATCGGGGGGAATGCATATATGGCAATGCCTGCACATTATCACTTGGTAATGGGTGGCTTGGCCTTTGGTATTGTGTTTATGGCCACCGACCCAGTAACTGCGGCTCAAACCGAGATGGGAAAATGGTTATATGGTTTCCTGATTGGAGCCCTCACCATTTTGATTAGGGTATTCAACCCTGCCTACCCAGAAGGTATTATGTTAGTAGTATTATTAATGAACGTGTTTGCGCCATTGATTGATTACTACGTAGTAGCTGCCAATAAAAAGCGTCGTTTGAAAAGATTAGAATTAAAACAAGCATAAGTATCGCACAACAATGAAAAAAGATTCTAAAGCTTACATTATTATATATACAGTTTTGATTACAGTAATTGCTGGGTCATTACTAGGAATGGCTTCGCTGGGATTGAAAGACTTCAAAGATGCCAACGAAAAGCTGGAACTCCAGAAAAGTATTTTGGGTTCTTTTATGGAATTGCCCAAGTCTACTAAAGAGATTGTAGATACTTACAATAAGCGAGTAAAAACTTATGTAGTAAATGCACAAGGAGAGATTGTAAAAGGAAAAGAAGCTGCTTCAATTAATGTTGGAGAGCAATATTCTGCTTTGCGTACCAATCCTCGTGGAAGAGATTTACCTATATATGAAGTGCGTGGAGAAGACGGAACCGGAGAAGTAATATACTATGTGTTGCCTTTGTATGGTTTTGGATTATGGGATGTAATCTGGGCTTATGTAGCCGTAGATGCTAAGGATATGAACACTGTAAAAGGGGTAATCTTGGCTCAAAAAGGTGAGACTCCTGGTTTGGGTGCGCGTATCTCAGATGCAAACATTCAGGAAAGATACAAGGGGAAAAAATTGTATGACGAATCTGGAACACTTCAGGGAGTAGTTATGCAACGTGGTGAACATGTAGGAGAGAGTGTAAAATATTACGAAAGCGACGCACACAAAGTGGACGGTATGTCAGGTGCTACCATTACTGGTAATGGGGTAAACGACATGTTTAAAGAATATTTGAAACTGTACGACGGTTTTATTCAAAAGAAGAAAAAGTAAACCAATTAGATAAATCAAGGATTGAAGATGATTATTGATTTTTGATTATTAATTGTGGATTTGATTCATCATTAATAATTCATCATTAATAATTACTTTGCCTTCTTAAAATATAACATTATGGCAGACGTAGCAGAAACTACAACAGTCGAAGAAGTAAAGCCTAAGAAAAAAGAAGCTTTATTTTCTAAAAAAAATCGACGAATTCTTACTGACCCCTTAGATGGAGATAACCCCATCACAGTACAGGTATTGGGTATTTGTTCGGCCCTTGCGGTAACTGGACAAATGAAACCTTCATTGGTAATGGGTATTGCGGTGGTTTTCGTAATGGTTTGTTCAAGTGTATTGACCTCTCTATTAAGAAATACCATTCCTTCTCGTATTCGTATTGTAGTACAGTTGGCTATTATTGCGACTTTCGTAATCCTGGTAAATGAATTGTTGTTGGCGTTTGTGTATGATACTGCTAAGGGATTGGGAGCTTTTGTAGGGTTGATCATTACCAACTGTATTGTAATGGGACGTTTAGAAGCTTTTGCCATGGGTAACAAGCCTTGGCCTTCGTTTTTAGATGCCTTGGGTAATGCAATGGGCTACGCGATCATTTTATTGATGGTGGCCTTTGTTAGAGAGTTATTTGGTTCAGGAACCTTGTTTGGTGCCAAAATTTTCCCTGATAGCTTGTCTACCAATGGATTGATGTTGTACTCTTCTGGAGCTTGTATTGTAGTAGGATTATTGATTTGGCTACAACGCTCAATCAATGGTTTCCGTGAAGAAGACTAATTAAATAACGCACTCAAGAAATAAAGATATATTATGGAACTTATCAGTATTGCAGTTCGCTCCATATTCGTAGATAATATGATTTTTGCCTATTTCTTAGGCATGTGCTCTTACCTAGCTGTTTCTAAAAATGTAAAAACAGCAGTTGGTTTAGGAATGGCGGTAATCTTCGTATTGACGATGACAATTCCTATCAACTACGTAATCTACACCTATATATTGAAAAAAGGCGCGTTAGCAGGTCTTTTAGGTGCCGAGTTTGCCAATGTAGACCTTAGCTTCCTTACATTGATCGTATTTATTGCGGTAATTGCCTCATTTGTACAGCTTACCGAGATGATTGTAGAGAAGTTTTCTCCTTCATTATATGGCGCTCTAGGTATCTTTTTGCCATTGATTGCGGTAAACTGCTCAATTTTAGGAGGAGCCTTGTTTATGCTTGGTAAACCTTATACTTTGGTACAAGCTACGGTATTTGGTTTTGGCTCAGGTATAGGTTGGTTGTTGGCTGTAGTAGCTTTGGCTGCTATCCGAGAGAAAATTAAGTATTCAAATGTCCCAGGTCCTTTGAAAGGATTAGGTATCACCTTTATTTTGGTAGGTTTGATGTCTTTTGGGTTTTTGAGCTTCTTAGGTTTCTCTATCTAAGTTTAGACACTACATATTTTATATACAAGAAGGCTTTGGGCAATCACCCAAGGCCTTTTTTTATGGGCAACAAATCATAAATATAGGCCTTGGGTAACTCCCTTCATTAATTGAGATCGTAAGGAACTTTCAGAAGCAATTATATGTATTTTAGTGTGTAAAATATGCTGTTATTTAAGATACAGTAATAGCAGGGAAAACAAATTACTCTATTCATTGATTATGAGTAGGTAATAAGTTTAAATTCTACGTTTAAAATAGAACAAACAATTCATATGAATAGACAAGAGGTTAACCCAGAAGATAATTGGTCAGCAAACTTCTTCTTTAATCAAGGAGAAGTGGTAGAAGGAGCACATCGTACACTTTACCTGTCTGGTCAGATTTCAGCAAATACTGATCCCGCGGCCCCCATGGGAATAGCAGTACAGTTTGCAGGTGATCAAGGGAAACAAATTGCCGTGGTTCTGGAAAAAATAGATCAGCTTCTGGCAAAAGCCAACATGGAAAGAAAACACCTAATCCATATAAAAATTTTTACGGTGGATGTGCCAAGCTTTTTGGCAAATTATGAGTTATATGCCAACTGGGTACAAGAAGCAGGTATAAAACCTACGAACTCATTGATAGGAGTAAAAGAACTGGCTATGCCCGATGCAATGGTGGAGATAGAAGGTATAGCGGTAGCTCCGCTCAATGTTTAACCTTCCAGACTTTCCTATCTAAGTTTAGACATTACATATTTTATCATACTACTAGATATTTTTCGGTTGTGAAAACACAAACTGAGTTAGTCGTGAGGACACGACTAATTTTATCTAAAATGTCTAATAGCCTGATATTTTATATATAATGAGGCTTTGGGCGATTATCCAAAGCCTTTTTTTGTATAAAATTTGCTACAATCCTGAATAAGTGACTACTTTAGAATTTATACCCAATATAGGGGAACTAAGAACATATCAATATCTTATAAACAGGTATAAATTGTTTAACTTTTAAACTTGTGGATTATAAGTTTAAGCGAACCTTTATAGGACCTGTTATCAATTTGTTAAAGAAATCTTACGAAGCAACGAAGCCCGACTGTAAAGCATCTTTCTGTTGAATATCTGTAACTATACTAAAAATAGAAGTTTTACTTAAGAATTGCTATATTTCATATACCATGACTTTACCAATCAACTGATATCAATTATGAGGTTTTGGCTACTTTTGATTTTTGTCGGACTATTTTCAAACGTATTTGCACAACAATATTATTTTCGTGACTATTCATTAGAAGAAGGATTGCCTCAATCTGAGATATTTCATCTGGTGATTGGTCCCAAGGGAGGAATTTGGGCAGGTACAAATGGCGGAGGATTGGCACGTTTTGATGGACAAGGTTTTGAAGTATATAACAAAAAAAACATAGGCATCCTCCACGACCAAGTATCCCGATTGTTGTTTGATAGTAAAGGACAGTTATGGATGGGAACTGTATCGGGTATTAGTAAGTTTGATGGAAAAACGGTGCAAAACTTTCCCTGGTCTAAAAAAGCTGCTTCTGAATTTGGCTACATTTTGTATGAAGACAAAAAGAAAAAGGGAAGAATTTGGTACTTCGCGGGGATTAATAACTATCTTCATTATATAGAAAATGGCCAAATAGTAGATTTCAAGGCACAATTCCCCAATATTTTAGGCAAGGCTCCAGTGCAAGGCTTTTTTCAGCTTCCTAATGGTAATTTCCTGATTACTTCCAACCGAAATCTCTATGAGTATGACGGGCAAAAACTTAAAAAATCACCTCTACAAGACTTACCGAAATTTAAAAATAAGATAGTACAACCCTTCTTATACGACAAAAACGGCTACTTATGGCTTTGGCTCAATGGTGCTGGAACCCTTGCACGACAGCTATTTAGGTACAAAAATGGCGTGGTAGATGAGATTCAAATACCCCAACGCTTTAATAAGCTCGTTTTTGGACCATTTGTTAAACAAGATAGTCGAGGAAATTTATGGTTGCCAAGTTTCAACGGACAAGGGTTGCTCAAATACGATGGGAAAAATTTTCAACATTTTGACCAAAAAAATGGACTCAACTCAAATGTGATCACTTGTACAATAGAAGATGAAGAAGGTAATATTTGGATTTCTTCTCGTGGAGTTGGTTTAACCAAGTATAGTGGGGATCGATTTGTCCTCTATGACAAAAAAACGAGTAATTTAAGCTCGAACATGGTTCGTTCTATTTACCAGGATGGAGAAGGAAGTTATTGGTTTGGTACTCAGTCTACTGGAGTGATAAAGCTTGAGCAAGGTAAAACCACCAATTATTTGGAAAAACAGGCGACCCAGATTGGTAGAGTTCATGATTTTTTGAGGTTAAATGACAAGCAATTTTTGATGACCACTGCCCTTAGAGGGCTTTTTAAGTTTGATGGGCAACAGTTTACACCTGCCAATCAGGAATATGGAATACCAGCAAATCGAGGAGTAGGGTCATCATTTCGAGACGGGGACACCTTTTGGTTTGGCGTAAATAATCTGGGAGTGATTAAATATTCGCCACAAGGGATAGATACCCTTACCGCACAACAAGACGGCCTAATTAATAACCTCATTACGCACATTACCAAAGACAAAGCGGGAAACATGTGGTTTGGCTCACTCAATAGCGGTTCAGGAGGATTGACTCGCTATGATGGTAAGAAGGCCACGTCTTGGGGAAAAAATTCACCCTTGAAGACTGATTTGGTGATGCAAATTGCTTGTGATCGTTTGGGAGGAGTTTGGGTGGCTACTTATGGAGAAGGGTTGATGCATATTGTGGATGGTAAATTTACACAGTATACTACCAATAATGGTATCAGTGCTAACCAGGTATACAGCGTGATAGCTGATGATGATGGAAACATTTGGTTGGGCGTACAAGATGGAGTAGATAAGATTATTTTAGACAAGCAAGGAAAGATCATCACCATTAAACACTATACCAAGGATGATGGCTTTATGGGGATTGAAAATAATGGCAAAGCGGCTTACAAAGACCCACAAGGAAACCTTTGGTTTGGTACTATTAATGGAGTGATGAAGTACAATGCCAATGCTCGGCGATTGCACCATAAAAACACCAAAATAAACTTGACTGATGTCAAACTATTTTTACGCTCGGTAAACTGGGATGAGGATGAGTACAAAACATACCGAGCATCAAGCGAAGCCTTTTCAGGAGTACCTCAGCAGCTAAAATTGCCTTATAACCTCAACAATATTTCTTTTCACTTTGAAGGAATCAGTTATTATCTACCCGAAAAAGTGGCTTTCCAATGGCGTTTGCAGGGACTAGATAAGGACTGGTCGCCCAAGACTCGGACCAACGAGATTACTTATACCAACATTCCTCCTGGAAAATATACGCTTCAGCTCAAAGCCTCGAATAGTTGGGGGCAGTGGAGTTCCGAAACTTTCACTTATGACTTTGAAGTCATGAAGCCTTTTTGGCAAACCTGGTGGTTCAGAATATTGGTGGCGCTGGTTGGCGTGGTATTGATTACGCTGAGTTTTAGGTGGCGAATGAGTGCTCTGAAGGCGCGAAAGAAAGAACTGGAGCGTATGGTAGATGAAAAAACTGCGGAAGTAAGACATCAGAACGACGAAATTTTAGAGAAAAACGCAGAACTTGAGCAGCAGAAAGAAGAAATACTGGTGCAAAATGAACAAATCCACCTGCAGAACGAGGAAATTTTGGTGCAACGAGATCAGCTTGAACAAGCATTTCAGAATGTAACACTACTCAGCGAAATTGGCCAAAAGGTGACGGCAAATCTATCTATAGAAAAGATTGCAGATACTTTGTACGAGCAAATAGCAATGGTGATGGAGGTAGATGAGTTTGGGATTGGCTTGTATAATCGTGAAAATAAGGCTTTAGTATTTGGATTGATTTATGAAAACGATCGTCGCTTGCCAAGTATCACAATTCCTATTAGCCAGAAAAGCCGTTTATCAGTGTATTGTTTTCTTAACAAGGAGAATTTGTTAACGGGCAATTTGAGCGAAGATGAGGAATATATGGAATTGATCAAGTCGGATCAATCTTACAAACCAGGTGATTTGCTAAAATCATTGCTCTGTGTACCAGTGATGGAGGGAGAGGAGGCTATTGGAGTTATTACGATCCAGTCAGCCAAAGAAAATGCCTATGATAGCCATCATTTGAGCATGATCTTGAGCCTAAGTGCTTATGTAGCCATTGCGGCCAAAAACAGTAATATCTTTAATCAGGTACAGCTCCAAAAACAAGAAATTGAGGTTAAAAACGAAAATATCACTGCGAGTATACAATATGCCAAGCAAATTCAACAAGCAATTTTAGGAAGCCCTAAAGAGGTGAATGAGTTCTTTGAAGATTCATTTATCATGTTGAAGCCTCGTGATATTGTGAGCGGAGATTTTTATTGGTATACCGACGTAGTCACAAAAGCCAATGGTACAACTGATTCAGGTAACCAAGATGAAAAGCGAAAAGTAGTTTTGGTAGCTGCCGATTGTACCGGCCACGGAGTACCAGGGGCTTTTATGACCCTGATGGGGAGCGATTTTTTAGATGATATTGTATGTAAAGAGCGTATTACCCAGCCTGATTTGATTTTACAGGCTATGGAGCAAAAAGTAACAGGGCGTTTGCAAAAAGATGCTGAAGATCAAATGAATGATGGAATGGATATGTCCATTACAACATTTGATCGGGAGACCAGGGTGTTGCAATTTGCTGGAGCTAAAAGTCCACTTTGGGTAGTAAGCGATGGTGGTATATTACAAGAATACAAAGGTTCTAAATACCCAATTGGTGGAAGCTCTCAATATCATTCTCAGAAAACTTTTGAACTAACCTCGGTTCAATTACAAAAAAATGATGTTTTTTATCTATTTTCCGATGGCTTTCAAGATCAATTTGGAGGAGAAGAAGGTAAAAAATTTATGAAAAGCCGCCTGAAGGCATTGATAGAACAAATTTATTGTAAGCCACTTCAGGCCCAAAAAGAAATACTAGAAGATACCCTCCATCAATGGATGAGCCACTTGCCCAAAAACAGTGAATTGGTGCAAGTAGACGATATCCTCGTAATAGGAGTTAGAGTATAATCAGATGAGGAATTATTCAATAATTTATGTATTTGCAGGGATTTTATTTCTTTTTCAACACGGTTATAGTCAACAATTTACTGGAGATAGCTGGAGTAAAGTTAAAGCCAATAAGAAAGGTAAAATATGGGTGATTTATGCCAATAATACGCCTTTTATTTACCAAAAAAACAATACAGGAGCAATTGCAGGGCTGGAGCATGATCTGATCAAAGAGTTTGCAAAGTTTCTGAAAATAAAGTACCAGGTTACCCTAGATATAGTGTGGAAAAAAGAGCTGTACTTTAAAGATTGCCTTTTAAATGTAAAAAATGGAGTAGGAGGGGTAATGGGGGCTTCGGGTATTTCTATTACCGAATCACGCAAAAAAGAATTTGGATTCTCGCCTGCTTACCTACCCGACATTGAATTGATTGTTTCTAGTCAGAATGTACCCTTATTTACCAAAACCACCGAGTTTGGAAAAAACATAGCCAACCTCAAGGCCATTACGGTCAAGAACACCACTTATGAAGAAAACTTTAAAGATTTAAAAAGTAAATTTTTCCCAAGTTTAAAATATAGTTATGTACCCACTAGTGATGCATTATTGGATTCTTGCATCAAGGGAGAAGGGTACTGGGGATATATGTCTATGCCAGTGTATATCGAAGCACTTAATAAAGGCAAAAAAATCTATAGACAGCACTTTTTTAATGTAGTACGAGAAGGGATGGCTTTTGTATTTCCCCGCGCTTCGGATTGGAAAGAACCCATAGATGAGTTTTTTCAACAACCTGATTTTCAGCAATTAGTCAATCGAATTGTTAACCGTCATTTTGGAAATTTCGCCGCAGATTTAATCAAGGATGCCTCTAATAGCTCAGATAATACAGATAAGGAGAGAGAAGTAAGGGTGATAGAGCTTAAGTTGAAAAATTTATTGTTACAACGAGCGCGAGAGAAGTCTGAGCAAAAGCAAAGTCAAACAAGAATAGCCTATGTTGTACTGACAGTTTTTTTGTTGTTGGCAGGTGCGGCAGCTTGGTTTTTTTACAATCGTGAAAAAATCAAAAAGAGAGCCAGACGTGAACTGGCCCTGAAAAGTGAAGAAATTGCTGCCCAATCAGAACATATCAAAGAGTCGTTTCAAAGACTAGAATTAATCTCCGAGATAGGAAAGCAGGTGATTGCAAATCTATCCATTGAGAGTATTATAAAAACCGTATACGAAAATGTAGTAGAACTGATGCCTACTGAAGAATTTGGGGTAGGAATATACGATGACTACACTAAGAGTTTGGTATACGAGGTTTACTTTTACAAAAAAGAACGCTTACCTATTTTTAGGGTTCCTGTTTATAAGGATAATCGTTTGGGGATTAAGTGTTTTAATCGCCAGGAAGAGATCATTATGGGAGATGTGTTCAATGAGTATAATCGTTACCTCGATTCGTTGGATGCTTACAATAAAGATGAGTTGCTCAGTTCTATGATCTGTTTACCTTTGATGGTAGGTGACCAGGCCATTGGAATGATAAGTGTGCAGCATTCCGATAAAGATGCCTATGACATACGACATGTTAATATATTACGCAACTTGGCCATTTATACGACCATTGCCATTCAAAACGCCCAGGTATTTCGTCAGTTAGAGCAGCAAAAAGATAATATTACTGCTAGTATCGATTATGCCAAGCAGATTCAGAAGGCGATGTTGCCTTCCACTGAAGAAATTAAGCACCATTTACCCGAGTCGTTTGTATTTCTCAAACCACGTGACATTGTGAGTGGTGATTTTTATTACCTAACCACCCACAATGAAAAGACCGTATTGGCAGCAGTAGATTGTACCGGACACGGGGTACCAGGTGCTTTTTTGAGCTTGATTGGCCATGATATTTTAGACACGGTTGTGTTCCAGGAAGATATCACTGAGGCCCATGAAATCTTGAATAGATTACACTTGCGAGTAAGACAAGTGTTGCGACAATATGATACCAGCAACCGTGACGGAATGGACATTTCGTTGTGTGTGATTGATAAACAACAGCAAACTCTCGATTTTGCTGGGGCTAAAACTAGCCTCATTTACATTCAGCAGGATAACCTGGAGCGCCTCAAGGGAGATAAAATGCCTATTGGTGGCGAACAACGAGAAACAGAGCGTACGTTTAGCAAGCAAACCATTGACATTAGCCAACCTACTACACTTTATATCTATTCAGATGGTTTCCAAGATCAATTTGGAGGTAGAGAAAACCAAAAATACATGGCACCAAGGTTCCGCGAATTCTTGTATAGCATCCATAAGCTACCCATGCAAGATCAAAAAAATGCTCTGAAGAAAGAATTGGATACTTGGAAAGGTGACTACGAACAGTTGGATGATATTTTAGTAGTGGGAGTGAGGTTATAATACGAGTAATCCCCTGATTGAAAAGGCTTTTCTTCTTTTGATGTTCTAATATTTGCGATAAATTAGTTTGATGCACTTGCGATCTCACTTAACAACATACAAGGGTAGCGTATGTAATCCTTATTGTAGCAACAAGTATTAAATTAAGTGACAAGAAGAAAAACCTAATAACCAAAGGGCTGTTGCTGGTTTTGAAGATTGGTCAAAAATACAAATGATTATGCTACGTGCTTGACTTTAGCAAGGGGGGAGATTGTCTAAAAAATAATATTTACTGGTCGAAACCTACTTGGAAGCCTATCACCAGGATGTCATCAATTTGGCGATATTTCTCACCATATTTTACTGGAAAACTCATCCAGTTACGCAAAGTATCAGATAAGATTTGTCGCTGAGTGTCTAGTGGATATTGGTGAATGGACAGGAGGAGCTCTCGAAATTTAGATTTCATAAACTTTTTCCCATTAGGTCCTCCAAACTGATCCTGGTAACCATCTGTAAATAAGTAGCACATGGTAGGCGAAGACACGTCGATGGTATGTTTGGTAAAAGTCGTTTGGTCTAAAAATGTGCCCCCAATGGGTAATTTATCGCCACGTATTCGGTGTAATTCACCATTTTGAATATAGACAAGAGAATTTTTAGCCCCCGCAAAATCAATTGTTTTTTGCTCTTTATTGATAATACAAAGCGCCATATCCATTCCATCCCTTACTGTATTCTCTTCCTTTTTTAGGATATCAATCACCCCCTGATGCAAATGGTTTAGAATCTGATCGGCCTCTCTTACCTGCATTATATTGGTGATTTCGGCGAGCTGTTCCATCCCTATAAAGCTCATAAATGCTCCAGGTACTCCGTGTCCGGTACAATCCACGGCGGTAATCAATAGGCGATCTTCTCCCACATTTTGTGAATACCAATAAAAATCACCGCTCACAATATCTTTGGGCTTAAAAAAAGTAAACGTTTCCAGATAATCAGCCTCTATATTTGCAAAATTGGGCATCATAGTCGACTGAATGCGCTCAGCATAACGGATACTAGCAGTAATGTTATTGTTCTTTTTCTGAAGTTCGGCGTTTTTTTTCGCAATTTCCTGAGTGCGTTCCGCTACCTTTTGTTCCAGAGTATTGTTCAACTCCTTGAGTTGTTCATTTTGTTCCGAAAGCTTTTGATTCTGTTCTTCTAATAATTTATCCTGATAAAAGGTACGATTAGCTTCGGCAATGGTCAGAGCCAAATCTTCTTTTTGCCAGGGTTTGGCAATATAGCGATACAGGCGGGCTTCATTGATGGCATTGGTTACGCCTTCCATACTTGCCTGACCAGTGAGCATAATTTTAATAGTTTTAGGAGATATTTGGTGTACTCTTTTAAGTAATTCATCCCCCTTAACATTGGGCATAATGTAATCGGAAATAATCACTGTAATATCTCTCCCTTCTTCCAGCATTTCGCGCACGATTTCCAAAGCTTCATCTGCACCTTGGGCAATCTCGACCATATATTTCTCTCCAAATTTTTCGGAAAGCTCTATTTCAAGACTCTCTAGTACGATGTCCTCGTCATCTACACACAAAATTACGGGTTCTTTCATATGGTTGCTAAACCTTTCTTGATAGTATTGATTAAATCGCTGGTACTCCAGGGTTTGGCCAAACAAGCAAATAAATTGGCTTCAGCCTTACTGCGTTCAATAGCTTCCTGATCGGCTTGCCCAGTCAGCATTACTTTAATTACTTTAGGGAATTTCTTATGGATTTTTATCAGTAGATTGTCCCCTTTCAACCCTGGCATTAACCAGTCCGAAATGACCAGGAGCGTATTATAACCATCGGTTTCGAGTTCATCTAGTATTTCCAATGCATCGTCTGCATTTTCCGCAAATTCATATAAATAATGATCCCCCAGATGCTCTTTTAGCTGCATCTCAAGGCTATTTAGTATGAGTTCATCATCATCAACACACAGGATTACTTGATTTGGAATTGGAGCCATTTTAAATGTAAATATGTTTCAATGCAATAAATAACAAATTGAAGATAGTAATTCAGGATACTAAACGCAATTTTAAGAAATAACCTCTTGGGTTTCAAAAGTAGAGGCGAGTGGAAGCCAAACCATAAAAGTAGTGCCTACATTGAGGGTGCTTTCTACTTCTATATCACCTCCGTGTTTTTGTACAATTTTGCGTACAATATCTAGTCCCAATCCACTGCCTTCTCCGGCGGGTTTGGTAGTAAAAAATGGATCGAATATTTTTCCGATAATATCTTCTGGAATTCCTGTACCACTATCGGCAATACCTACCCATAATTTTTGTTGTTTAGTGTGAATACTAATAGTCAAATCTCCCTTAAAATCCATTGCCTGTAAGGCATTGTGCAATAAGTTGGTCCAAACCTGGTTTAACTCATCCGGATAGCACCAAATATTTGGAATTTCGGTATCATATTCACGTTCAAGATGAATACCTTGCTTCAAATGATTATGGTATAAAGTAAGCACAGTTTCTATACCATCTTTTACATTTCCTTCTACTTTTGCTTCTTCAGGATTGCGATGGGCGTAGCTTTTTAAGGCAAAAATGATTTTATGGGCCTTTTGAGTAGCGAGTTCGATGTTTTGTGTGCCTCGTAAAATGTTGGAGAGTTTATTGGCGGTATTTAAAATTAAACTACTTTGAGAGTGTTTTAGCAATACTAAAAACTTTTCATAGTTTTCGTGTGCTCTCAGATGTACCATTACATCTGAGGCCTTGCGTACATCTTCTATTCCTGCTTCTTTGAGCTTGTCTGATAATGCACGTCGTAGCACTTTCTTTTCCTTCAGCGACAAAACTGTCGTTTGAGCAAAGGAACTTTCTAACAATTCCATAAAAATATCAAACTCCTCAGAAGAGAGCTCCTGAGTCAATTGAGGAAATTTAAATAAGGTATCTCTAAGTGCTGAAGATACACTTTCGATAGAGGAGCGAATGGCTCCAAGTGGAGTGTTGATTTCGTGGGCAATACCAGCAATCAATTGACCCAAGGCTGCCATTTTCTCCGATTGAATCATTTGAGACTGGGTATTCTTAAGTGCTTCGTGGGCATTTTGTAGTTCTTCCCGGCTTTTTTGTTCTTTTTCTAAGGCGTTGGTTAATTGTTCTTGAGCTTCTTGCAAGTGGTTATTGGCTGCCTGAAGTTTTTGGGCTTGTGTACGTTCTTTGTGTTCCGATTCGGTTAATTGCTCGTTTTTGACTGCAATCTCCTGATTCTTAGTTTGTAACAGTGAATTGGTTTTTTGCTTTTGGCGATTATTTCTGATTAAAACCAAGATAAGAATCAAAGTGAGTCCTAATCCACCAAGAAGGGCATATACCAGTTCTTGCCGGAGTTGATTTTCCGCCTTTTCTTTCTTGAGGAGCTCGTTTTCTTTACTTTTAAGGTCCAACTCGGCTTGTTTTTTCTCTACTTGATAGTTGGACTGAAGAGCCTGTATACGGCGTGCATTTTCTTCGTTGAGTAGCTGCTGAGTAAGGGCTCGGTATTGTTTCTGATATTGATAAGCTCTAGGATAATTTTGCAGACCTGCAAAGGCCTCGTTTAACACCTGGGTACTCTTTTGCATAATGGGTTTGGCATTGATAGGAGTAGCACCTGTCAGTCCTTTTTTAGCATATTCTATGGCCTTCATGTATTTATTTTGCATAAGGTATACCTGAGCTATATCATTTTGCATACCGCTAATCGCCCGCAGGTTATTTTCCTTCACGTTGATCTCCAATGCTTGATTTAAGTAATCCAACGCCTCCTTATACTTGGCTTGCTGGCTATATACTACCCCGATCCGATTCAAAGGAACATCTATAGAAGGTTTGTTAGGCATAGATTCTCGAATTTTTTTAGTAGTAAAAAATGCCTCGAGTGCCTCAGCGTATTTTTGTTGATCTTGTAATGCCTCCCCTAAACGCAAATACCCATAAGCTTCCCCTCTTTTGTTATTAATTTTCAGAAACATCTTAATGGCGTTTTTCATGTGTTTTTCCGCCTCATCGTACCGTTTCTGAAATTTAAATATCTCCCCTATATTATTATGTGCATATGCTTGCTGAATAATTTGATTGTTTTTTTCAGCCATTTTCAGGGCGCGATGATAATACTCAAAAGCACTTCCATAATCGCCCATATTGCGATAGATGATTCCTAAAAAGCTGAGAATCTCTGAATATTTTCTTTGGTATTGAAGCTTTTGAGTAATCGCCAAACTTCTTTTACCGTATCGTAAGGCTTTGTTTAGATTGATGTCACGTAATTTCCAGGTGAGCCGATTCAAAATGATGACCGCGTTGGTATCATCTTCTATATTTAGAGCGCGTCTTTCTAAGCTGTCTATTTCTGGAGTTTGGGCTTGACTATTGAGTGAGATTCCAGCCCATAAACAGAGCGTAAGCGCAACAATTTTTACGTAATCTATTACCATCATCTTCGTAGAGAAAATCAATTATTGGGGAAGTTAAAATGATTGATTTTATAGGCCAAAACTCATACCAATATCAGTGGAGGATACCAGTAATTACAGGTTTTGGTAACCAATCTTTATAGCAACTTTGGGAAAGCAATGAGAAAATATACAAAAAAACATGAACTTCTTTGCAATGAAGGTTAACATAAATATCAAATATGTGTTTTTGCTAAATTAATTAGCAGAATTTTTGTTAAAAGTGAATAATAGCGCTATTTTTGCTAATAATATTAACAAATATTGTCAATGTTCTAATTATTAACATTATGAATGAAATCAGAATTCCTTTACCCAATGGTACACAATTGATTTTTTTTCAAAGTGAGCAGATGAAAGATAGTGAAGCAGTAATGAATGTTCAACCTGTGATAAATAAAGAACCAATGGAACCAACCAACGAACCAGCAAACCAGGAAGAAGTAACCTCGAAAAAAACAGAAGAAAATAAGTTAGACCAAAAGAAACCAGACCAACAAGCACTGAACGTAAAAGAAGCGAATAACCCAACAAAAGAAAAGGAATTGCAAGATCAACCAACAGATTGGCCATTTGTGATGGCATCGGTAAATGAGCTTCAGGAAATTTCGCTGGCGCTTATTTATTACAAGACTTATTTGCAGGGTAAAGGGCAAAAAGAAAAAGCTGCCCAAATAGGGGAAATTGACCACAAAATTTTTCAAACATTGCAGCAAGCACGTCGACATTAACAACTGTAGCCAAGGTTTAATAATCAGTTATGCATTGATCCCTTACAGTTTGCCATAACCTGTCTTATGATCACTGCTACCCCAATAGACAGGTGTTCTCCTCTCAATCAAAAAACGGAGGATAAGTGATCACAAAAGCGCAAATAGTTTTATTTGCGCTTTTTTTATTCGAGTGGCAGATCATTCTGCTATTTCTGCTAATGTGCTTTGTGGGTTTGCTACCCAGTTTTTAAACTCTTTTACTTTAGCTTTACTAATTACGATGAACTCTTCGCAAGCTGGAGCAATGTCAATTTTAAGTTTGGCATTGCCATAATGATGTATTTTGCAAATAGAATGGATAGACAAGATGAACTGACGATTGGCTCTGAAAAAATCTTTAGGGTTAAGTTGTTGGGTAAGTTCTTCCAATGATTGATCAGTGTAATATTTTTGATCGTTTTTGTCTACCACGTATACCACCTTATTCTGCGTAAAAAAATAGGCAATATCCTGGGCCATTACTGGGATCAATTGATTACTTCGATTGAGTAAAAAGCGGGTTTTGAAGTTAGGAGTACTGATTTTTTGTTGTTCAAAATTGACAACCAAGTTTTGTAGCTTTTGATGCAATAGTTGAGCTTCCTGGACTTTATCATCCATAAATTCTTTTTGCACCAATAAGTTTTGTTGGTTTAATTGATCAAGCTGTAAATGTTGCTCCTTAAAGTTTATATCAGTCTGGGTATTCATTTTTTTGATGACTACAAAAGTGAGCCCACAAAACAATGCACCAATACAGGCAAAGCAAGCCCACATCTTATGCTGTAAGGCATTAATTTCAGCAGATATTAATGGAGAATCCTGGGGCTGCAGAGCAGTATTTTGAAGAGGGGAACTGCCCATTGCCGAGGAGTCCATATGTAGGTATAATCCAAGAAATATCAGGAAACAAGCTCCAATAGTAAACTGATACAAAAAAGATATTTTTTTCATTGTAAATGGTAGTAATTGAACTTGACCTCTATACATACAAATCCAGCAATATAGTTGTCACTTCGGTCAATTTTTTTTCCAGTTGAGGGGGTAAAACAGCCGCTTGAGTCAATCTTTTTTTCTTTAAAGGCTTCATTACAAGAGATTTGCAGCATAGTTTCACTTAAAAAAAACACTTCAATGAAAATTACAAATTGGTTTTACTACCCTTTAATTCTAACACTTTTTACCACATTGTTAAGCTGTCAAAACAACGATGATAACCCTGCACCAAATTTGAGCGTCAATGCCAAAACTGCCCAGTTGGTGGGAGCCGATGGCAAAAACTATATTCAATCTGGACTTACTGTAAGCGAAGGAAATACTGCTACCACTTTTTTGGTAGACGATAAAGAAATGACCTTGTATATCTTCATCAAAGATTTTGCAGGAATAAGCAAATATACTGGAGCTGCTGCTACTTGGCCTAAGTTTACCTCTTCTATTACGAGTGTACCTAGTGGATTTAGCTTAAGCGATTTTAGCACTACGGCCGATGGCCAGGTGACTTACAAAGGCTGGCCACTATATCACTATGGAGGAGACGCCAACCCAGGCGATACTAAAGGAATTTCGGTACCAAGCCCAGGAGTATGGCCAGTAGTTACCAGCGATTTGCCAGCGGCATCGGTGGAACCTGATGTAAAAGCAAGTACTGCACAACTCGTAGGTGCTGATGGTAAAAATTATACCCAAGCAGGACTTACCGTAAGCGAAGGTACCAATACCACTACTTTTTTGACTGATAAGGAAGGAAGAACTTTGTATATCTTTATTAATGATAAAAACGGAGTAAGTAATTATACTGGAGCCGCAGCTACTTGGCCTAAATTTACTGCTACTATCAGTAATGTACCCGATGGTTTTGCCGCGAGCGACTTTGGTACTACTACTGATGGTCAAGTAACCTACAAAGGCTGGCCTTTATATTACTATGGAGGGGATACTAACCCAGGTGATACTAAAGGTGTCTCGGTACCTAACCCAGGAGTATGGCCAGCAGTTACAAGCGATTTGCCTACTGCAACTAATCCTTAATTTGGGTAATTATTCATCTGAAGCTTTGTTGGGTTTAACCAGCAAAGCTTTTTTGCTTTAGTACTGATTTTTGTTGGAAAAGTACAACTGTATTAGCTTGGTTTTGAAGGTGTTATGAATGGATTAAAGAGTGTGAAAAATAATTTATAAGTAATTGATTGTCAGTTTATTATGTACTGATTTTTATTGCTAAAAACTCAACTTTTAACGCTAAAAAACGTTTATTATTATGTACACTAAATAATAAAATATGACAAAGTTTAATCGCGTTCACATTAACTCTTCATTGATCACATCAGTAGCATACGATGCATTTACTAAAGTGTTGGAAGTTGTATTTTGCCGTGGGGGTATATACGAGTATGCAAACGTAAATCAACAAGAATACAATAATCTCATGAACTCAAAATCAGTGGGATTGTACTTCAATGGCAATATTCGGAAATGTAAAGAGGAAAGATATCGTAAAGTGCGGGATTAGCCGGGCGTGACAGCTCAGCAAACAATTACAAGTATTTCTCTTTGAGGGATACTTGTTTTTGCTTTAGGACTCACGAGGTCCGATATTTAGCAATAATTGCTTCTATGTATTTTACGATTTCGTCGTAGCCATCCATACATTTAGGAATGACCAACACTGGCTTGGTAGTTTTCCATTGTTTTTCCCGGTAAGGAATCAGACTAATACCAATAGATGTGTACTTGAGGTGATCTACATAACGCAAATCTATTACTTGATTTGTATCTGCTACAATAATTTCTTCTCCCTTGATTTTGATTTGAGTACCCAATAATTTTTTCTGCTTTTTATTGATATAGAGATGATCTTCAATGAGGGTTCCTGCACTGTATGTTATTCCTAAACCTAAGCCAATGGCTAATAAACTATCTACACCAATGGTAAGCATAGCTTCTGCGGCATAATTGAGTGAATAGAAAGTAACCCCTACAACAGGAGCAATCAGGCGCATAGGCAAAGATATACCGTTACGTTGGCGTCTGATGTTTTTTCTGAGCTGTTTTTGTTGTTTAGGGGTAATATGGCATTCCAAAAAAACATCTCCGTGTACCAGGGCAAGACTATCTACCAGATCAGGCGTAGTAGCTGGAACAAAAGTTTGCTGAATGAGTCGAGCTTCTTCCAGTGATTGTTCATAACGGCTCCAAAACGAGACCTCACTTTCTTGAGTGTAGGTTTCCCATACTTGATTGGGATCTTTGTCTAAATCATGTTGATCATCCTTATTTGTATCCATCTTTCTAGGTATTTATAAAGTAAAGCAATGTATTTTACTATTATACGACGAATAGCAAATTATGATCTGATGTTACATTATGCTATTTTAATTTCTTACAAATGAAGTAAACATTGGATAACGGCGTGACTTAATCGATGATTATACTTGGATACCAATCACCAATACATCATCAATTTGTCTCTCTCCTCCGTCAGTTATCCATTGTTGAAAAGTTTCTGCCAAAATTTGTTTTTGCTCTTGCATTGGCTTTTGGTGAATTTGTAAGAATAACTGCCGCAAACGTTTTTTCATAAACTTACGACCTTCTTTTCCTCCAAACTGATCCTGGTAACCATCGGTATAAATATATACGGTAGTAGGCTTAGAGATATCAATCGTATGCTTTTGATAGGCTCGGTTAGCGCGCTGGTCACGTCCACCAATAGGGTGTTTACTTCCCTTGATTTCGTGCAGTTGACCATCTTGGATATACACCAATGGATTTTTAGCCCCAGCAAATTCAAGTATTCTTTCTTCCAGATCAAAAGTACAAAGAGCCATATCCATTCCATCTTGCATATCGTTTTCTCGTTGCTTGAGCATTTTTCTTACCCCTTTGTGCAATTCTAGTAGTACTTTATCTGGGTCAGTAATTTCATGCTGAGTTACTACCTCATTGAGTACATCGTTGCCAATTAAGCTCATAAAAGCGCCTGGCACCCCATGGCCAGTGCAATCTACTGCCGAGATCAAGATTTTTTCGTTGGTAAAACCCTTAAATACTTTTTCGACTCCTTCAAAACTGCTTACCTCCTCATATATAGGCTTAGATTCTACCTTGCCAAACCAATAAAAATCTCCACTCACAATATCACGAGGCTTAAACAAGATAAAGGAGTTAGGAAAAGATTCCTCAATATGAGATTTTTTGGGTAGTAGAGCGTTTTGGATACGCTTGGCATAATTGATACTAGCCTGAATATTTTGCTGTTGTTGAGTGACCTCTCGGTTATAGGTTTTGAGCTTATCTTCAAAGATTTTGCGATCAGTAAAGTCACGAGCAATGGCTAGTACTGCGTATACACCTCCAGTAGAATCGAATAGGGGAAGCTTTTGAGTATCGAAGTAACGTAGGTCACCATTGATCTGAATGCCAGGGTCATTGGTATTATGAATAAAATGTTCGTATTGTAATACTCGGCGATCGTCTTCCCGGAAGCCTCTTAGCCCTTTTTCTTCGTTTCCTTCTATAATTTCTTTGGCAAAACCCAAGGTGTAATCATCTTCTCCAATGACTTGCTTCTTGGTTCGATTAAAGGCGCGGGCAAAGCTACGGTTACAAAGGATATACTTGTAGTTGCGATCTTTTACAAAAATCCAGTCAGGGGTAGCATCTATCACGGCCTGAATCATCTCTCGGGAACGCTTAGATTCAGCAAGAGCTCGTCTAATCCTATCTTCTGCTTTTTTGCGACCTGTAATATCACGTTGAATAGCAGCAATGCATACTGGTTCTTGAGTAGTTTCATCAATTACCGTAAACATTTTAGTGTCTACATGAATAGGTCTTGTTTCCTGAGGAGTAGATTGGATAAATTCGCCCATCCAAAACCCTTGCTCTACCACAGTAGGAAATATCTCAGAATACAAGTTTACATCCTCACCCTTGGTGTTTTTAATGTCAAAGTCATCGATGATGAGCTGGGTAATATCAACGTCCTCATCAATGCCCCAGATTTTTTTGGCTTGGCGATTCATATAAACCGCTTTGCCGTCAAAACCCATCATGGTAATCATATCATCGCTATTGTCAACCATAGCAGCCAGTTTTTGCTGCTCTATTTGGGCTTCTCTAAGTTCCGAGAGTTTTTTCTCTAACAATCGCTCCTTATCCACCAGTTCCTGGGTACGTTCTGCTACTTTTTCATCCAATGATTCATTTAAAGTATTGAGTTCTTCAATATTTTGCCGTAGTTCTTCTTCATGGGCCAGGAGACGTTGATTTTTTTGCTGAATATCTTGGGTAGCTTCATCAATGCGTTGTTCCAGCGACTCGTTCAAAGTTTGGAGTTCTTCAGCGTTTTGTCTTAATTCTTCTTCTTGTTGAATGAGCTTATTTTGAGCGGCTTTTTGCTCGGTAATATCTCGCTGAATCATCGCAAAACAAATCCATTCCTGAGTATCAACGTCTATCACTGGGAAGATACTAGCTTCTACATCCATCAGCATCCCTTCTCCCTCATGCATTTGTTTCAGTTCCCCTTTCCAAAACCCTCTTTGGGCTACAATGGGCATGATCTCACTGGCGAGGTCAATGTTGTTGTCCACAGCTTTGAAATCCATCAGCGAAAGGTGCTCGATAGCATCTTCCGGCCCAAGTGCTTGCATAGCCCGTGCGGCCTTATTGAGGTACATCACCTGTCCCTCAATGCTGGTCAATATCACGAAGTTATCAGAGTTTTCCAGCATCAGCATCAATTTGTGTTGTTCTAGCTGACTAGCCTTGAGAGAATCCAGGTTTTGCTGAAGTACTATCTCCTTCTCTCTCAATTCTTTGGTACGTTCTTCCACCTTAAGATCCAACGATTCATTGAGGGCATTAAGCTCCTCCAGGTTTTGTCGTAACTCTTCTTCCTGGGTCAACAAACGTTGATTTTTTTCCTGAATATCCTGCGTAGCAGCTTCTACTCTCTCTTCCAGCGAGTCGTTCAGGTTTTTCAGTTCTTCCGAGTTTTTGCGTAGAATCTCTTCTTTTTCGGAGAGTTTAGCATTTTGAGCTTGCACCTCTTGCAGTAAGTTTTGCATGAGTAAATCGGCCTTCATATTGAACATGGCCAATCCTACCCGCTCACTGATACGCTCGATAAAAGCCAGATCGTTTTCCGAGATTTTGCGCAAAAAGGTGATTTCTAATACCCCAACCAATCGTTGATTATTGAGCAAAGGTACTAGCAATAGGGTAGAGGGTTTGGCTTGAAAAGTAGCCGAACTAATAATATCATATTCCTCCTCTTTGGGGGTAAGTTGTAAAATTTCCTTGTTTTTGGCGCAAGTACCTACAAGGCCTTCTCCCAATTGAATTTTTTCTTCGGTTCTAAATTTTTTGTTGTGGGCCCGGTGCGCCAACAATTCTAAATACACTTTCTTTTCGCCTTCTGAGGCATTGGTTTCCTTTGCTTCATAAATGGCTGATTGTACAGCATTGGCATAACGAGTAAGATGCGTTAGAATATCATCTGTCATGGCTTTGATGTCATTATCAGTTCTTTGCAAAAGCGGCAAAAACTCAATAACCCCATTCGAAAGCCATTGCCTGGCCTCTAGCTCTTGTTTAGACGATTCCAGTTTTTGGTGTTCCAGGTTCAGTTTGGTATTTTTTTCTCGAATGGTATGCGCCATTTGGTTAAAAGACTGAGCCAGTTTACCAATCTCATCGTAGCTATGTACTTTAATTTCCTCATCAAAAGAGCCTTCCTTGATTTTCTCAGTGGCCTTTTGCAAATTTTTAATGGGTTTGGATAAATTTCTGGATAAGAATAGCGTAGTGCCCACAATGGCCAACAACAAGATTAATATGCCTGTGTAAACCTTGGCTTTGAGTTTATTTAATGGAGCCATTACCTCAGCTTCATTTACTTGGGTCATCAAGTACCAGTCGAGGTCTGGCAAACGCAGTGGCGCATAAGACACCAACATCTCTTTTCCTTGTTGGTTTTTGATTAATTTAGTACCTGCCCGCTGCAATGCAGCATCTTTGGTGGCTTCGTTTTCGATAGTATAAAACAAAATAGAGGATCTAAATTGCTTCATATTGGCAAGGTCCCTGGCATCAGTTTTAGACTGCTCTAGCCGGGCAAAAAAAGTAGTAGGGTCTTCAAGAAATGCCCGAGCATCGCTACGCATTTTGCCTTCTCTTCCTAAAATAAAGCTTTCGCCAGTCTCGCCTAATCCGATTTGTTTCCACTTACGATTGTTAGTCATCGTATAGTCAATCTGGGCAGTAGAAAGCTCAAAGATCAAAGACCCAATATTCTTTTTACCATCAAAAATAGGTGCACCAATAAACATAGAAGGCTTCATGCCCGAAGGAGCATATTGTTCAAAATCGTAAGTTTTTACAAATCCAGGTTCGCGGGCTTGTTTTACTTCCTGATAAACTTTGGCAATATTAGTTTGGGCAAATTGCCCGGTTTTTAGGCTGGTTGCAAAGTCAATTTCTTTGTCTACTGAATAAATAATATGTCCAGTTTCATTGTCAATCAGTAGGATGTCATAATATTTAAATTTATTCAGAAACTCTTTAATGTCCAGGTGATATCGGTCATGTACCTCATGGTAAGGATGACCTTTTCTTTCGGAGGGAATATTTTTGAGATAGTGTCTTTGGAAAAACATTCCGATGGAGTCTTGGGGGATCAGACGGTTTCGGGGAATATTTTTGATACTATTGCCTAATTGTCGGAAAATACGATTTTCATAAAATTCGTTTAGTTTGGCTTTATCAGCTTCGGTAAGTGTCAAAGAAGTAGGAGAATGGAAGGCAGCCTTGAACTCCTGCATGGCGTTGATAATAGTCTGATTCTCTGACAAGTATTGAATCTCATTGCGTACCAACTGGAAATACTCCTCAATGGTTTGTCTTTTAGATTCCCGAATAGCGTTAAGTTGCTCGAAGTTTTTATCTTTGAGCAAGTCTTCGGCAAACCAAAAGCCCAAGTAGGAGAGGAATAGCAATGGGACAATACCAACCCCCAGGAAGTTTAACAGTAATTTAGTTCTTATTTTTTTTATCTTCATTTCTATTCACGATTTTGTCGGGTTCCTTCTATTGCTAGTAGTAACCTCCCAAATATTGCCTTAGAATATGTTTAAACTTTATCCTCGAAATCCAAAGTGATGAGTTTTGCGGGCTGACGCAGCACATTTTTAAAGGATGGCAACATCCAGTGGATGTTGAGCCAGCCCGCAGCGATGCAAGCTATTGCTGCAAATCCCTAGATCCCGACGAGTCGGGGAATTGCTAAAGTCAGCGCGTAAAAATCGCGTTTTTGGTTCAGATTATAATTTTAAACGTATTCTTTAAATTTACTCAAAATATACCTGTACATATCTTTTCAGAACACTTATTCTCGGATGAATGTTCATTGAAAGCAATGATCCAGCAGGAACAAGTCATCGACAAAAACAGAATATTCAGAAACTTTGCCAAAGCCTGACAAATAGACAAACTTTTATGTATAAATCTCGACTTATTGGCACTAAAGCCAGGCTGATCGTGTTGATATGACAGACTGGTCTAATTGAATATTGTTTTTTCTAAATCAGAACTGTTTTTGTTAGTTTAAACCTTTAAGTTTATTATGAATACTATGCACTCAAATATCTCAATTTACACTCATAACATAGGATAAGCCATGACCTTAAAAGAAGAATTAAATGCACTCAGAACCCGAGCAGCTAAAGGATTAGCCGCTCAGGGACATGATCATTATATTGACAATATCAATAAATCTGGAAAGTTAGCCAGTGTTCCTGTGGTAGGAGAGATAGCTCCTTCGTTTGTACTGCCAGACGACAAAGGAAACTTTGTGAGTAGTGAAGTGCTGCTGCAAAGAGGTCCTTTGATTGTCTCATTTTACCGTGGTGATTGGTGTGTATTTTGTAATCTGGAGCTACGCGCTTTGCAACGTTCTTTAGCGGAGTTTTTACGTTATGGAGCAAGCTTGGTGGGTGTTTCTCCTCAAACGGTCGCCTATTCGCATATGAATGCTGATCGTCGCAACGTACAATATCAAATACTTTCTGACTCGGGTAATAAGATCGCCAATGAGTATGGGCTTATGTTCTCAATGCCGCAGCAAATGGTTAATGCCTTTAATACCTTTGGGATAGATATTGCCAAGGTAAATGGAGGACAGAATCAAGTAGAAGTGCCTGTGCCTGCTACTTTTGTAATTAATACGGACGGACGGGTAGCTTACCGTTTTTTAGATGCGGACTACACCCAGAGAGCTGAACCTGCAGAGATCATTGCTTGTTTGATGGATATTAGGTCCAAGGTGGCTTAGTTTGCCTGACCAAGCAGGGACATTTGTAACGGGTAAAAGGTCTTTAAGATGCTTTTACCCGTTATTGTTTTATGAGGGAGTCTTTAAAGTTTTTTATGTAGAGAGGATTTTCTCAGGTGAGTGTTTTTCTCTGAGCAATTATTTCTTGTTATTGTTTTTTGTGTACATTGTAGTATCAAGCAAGTCCTTTAAAAAATAAAATCATGACTTTACAAGAAGAGTTACAAGCCATGCGGGAAAAGGCGTCAAGTGGGGATTTTTTTCAAATACATGAAACGGTAATAGAGGATTTACGGAAAACTGATAAACTAGCCAATGTTCCAGTAATAGGATCAGTGGCTCCTCCTTTTAACCTACCCGATGAAGAAAACCATTTGGTAAGTAGTACTTTCTTGTTGAAAAAAGGTCCCTTGATTATTTCCTTTTTTCGGGGTGATTGGTGTGCATTCTGTAACCTGGAGTTGCGTGCTTTGCAGCGTTCTCTGGCCGAGTTTCAAAAATTTGGGGCAAGCTTGGTGGGTATTTCACCCCAAGCGGTTTCTTACTCTCATATGATGGCCGATCGTCGCAATGTACAATATCAGGTATTGTCAGATTCGGGAAACAAAATTGCAGATAGTTATGGGCTTATGTTTACAATGCCCAATGAACTCCAAAATGCTTACAAAGCCTTTGGGATAGACATTGCCCAAATTAATAATAACCCGTCTTCGGCAGAGGTACCTGTACCTGCGACTTTTGTAGTGAATACTGATGGCCTCATTAGTTATCGTTTTGTAGACGCTGATTATACCAAAAGAGCAGAACCTTCTGAAATAATTGCGAACTTGATGACAATTAGCGCCTAGAAAATGAAATAGCGCATTATATTGAATCTTTGACACTTTTAAGAAATAAAATAATACTAAAAAGAAATGGACACTTATAAATTACAGGATATTGTAGATGAAGGATTTATTAATGATATTCGTAATTCGGGAAAATTGGCTAAAGTACCACAAATAGGGCAAGCTGCCCCACCTTTTAATTTGCCCGATGAAGAAAACCATTTGGTAAGTAGTGCTGCTTTGTTAGAAAAAGGCCCCTTGATCATTTCTTTTTTTCGGGGTGATTGGTGTGCGTTTTGCAACCTGGAATTGCGGGCCTTACAACGTTCCTTGGCGGAGTTTCAAAAGTTTGGAGCAAGCTTGGTAGGTATTTCGCCTCAAACAGTATCTTACTCGCATATGATGGCCGATCGTCGTAATGTACAATATCAAGTATTGTCAGATTCGGGAAGCAAAATTGCGGATAGTTATGGTCTTATGTTTACAATGCCCAATGAACTCCAAAATGCTTACAAAGCCTTTGGGATAGACATTGCCCAAATTAACAATAATCCCTCCTCAGCAGATGTACCTGTACCTGCTACTTTTGTGGTCAATACCAATGGGCTTATTAGTTATCGTTTTGTAGACGCTGACTATACCAAAAGAGCAGAACCTTCTGAAATAATTGCGAACTTGATGGCAATTAATAATTAAAAAAGTAGAGTTGGTAAGTTAGTTGCAGGTTTTTATTATGTGAAGTCATTTTGGCTTCCATTACTTTTCTTAATGTAGTTACACGAACTATTGAATCAATTTGTAGATTTACCCTATGTCAGATCAATCACCTACATCTCAGGAGCAAGTACATTTATTAGAAGAACGTATTCAAAAGCTAGAGCAGGCATTGAAAGAATCGGAGCAGGTAGCCCAATGGTTGTTGTTGGATAAGCGTGCTATGGAAATGCGCTTTAAAGAATCGGAAAAACTGGCTCGTATAGGATATTGGGAGACTGATTTACAAACCCAGGAGTTGCATTGGTCAGATGGTTTTCGGGAGATTTTGGGATATAATGTGGATACCGAACCCGATATGAAACTCTATAAAGATATGATGTCTGAAGAGTATGCAGAGCGATTGAATGCAGCTATCCAAAAGGTATTTATCAATAGAGAAAACTATTCTTTTGAACATAGCCTGGCCCGACCTGATGGGCAATTTCGTACTGTAGAGCTTACACTTAAACTGGTGTTTGACGAACAAACCCAGCAACCTACCAAACTACTGGGCATTGTACAAGACATTACTGCCCGTAAAGCTGCACAAAAAAAACTTGAACGCCTTTCATTGGTGGCCGCTAAAACTTCTAATGCAGTATTTATTCTGGAAAAAGATTTGAAGTTGGAATGGATGAATGATGGCTACACGCGTATGACCGGATATACTTCGCGAGAGTTAAGAGACAAATATTTGCACGAAGTGTTGGCACTGTGTGGTTGTGATCTTAGAAAGTATGAAGACTTTGCCAAGAACCTGTCTACCAGCGAATCTATTAGCCAGGAGCTGAAAATAAAGAACAAGCAAGGCGACCCGCTGTGGATTTTGATGAGTCTAACTCCCACTCATGACTATTCACTCAATTTGGTCAATTATATTGCGATTATTATCAATATTACCAAACGTAAAGAAGCAGAAGACAAACTGGTATCTGCTAACAGAGAGCTCAAAGAAAAGAATGGTATTATTGAAGAAAAAAACCAAAGTATTACTGAGAGTATTACGTATGCTCAACGCATTCAAGCTGCGATGTTACCCTCATTAAGTGATATTCAGAAAGAGTTGCCTCAATCGTTTGTGTTGTTTAAGCCTCGTGATATTGTGAGTGGAGATTTTTTTTGGTTTGCGACTCCTCACCAGCATGATGAACAGGGACAAATCATTAACAAAGGCAAAGTAATGATTGCTGCCATTGATTGTACCGGACATGGAGTGCCAGGAGCTTTCATGAGTATGATTGGTCATTCGTTACTAGATGAGATTGTCAATGAACGAGGAGTGATCACTCCTGATCGTATATTGTCTTATTTGCATGCGGGAGTACGGTATGCGTTGCGCCAACAAGATAGTCAAAATCGGGACGGAATGGACATGGCATTGGTTGTACTTTGTAAAACGATGCATACGATAGAGTTTGCTGGAGCCAAAAATCCACTGTTATATATCCAGGAGGGGGAGATGCAAATGATCAAGGGAGATAAGTTTGCGATTGGTGGAGAAGATGATAATCGAGAATACACGCTGCATAGAATAGATGTTTCCAAGCCCACCACTTTTTACATGTATTCGGATGGTTATCAAGATCAGTTTGGGGGGCCAGCCGGAAAAAAATTCATGCGTAAAAATCTACGTAAACTTTTGTTAGACAACCACCAAAAACCAATGCCTGAGCAGCAGCATCTGTTAGATTATACCATAGAAAAATGGAGACGTGAAGCTGATGAAAAACAAGTAGATGATATTTTGGTAGTAGGAGCACATTGGCCTGGGAGTAGTATTGGATAAGAACAAATACTACGATCAATTAAATACGTTGTAATATCCCTAATATTTATTTCTTGCCTTTGCAGATAAGTTTCAGTAGCATATAGGTACGATCAATTTATACGATATTGGTGGAATCGCAAAAGTTTCGTTTCTCTGATGCTTTTCAAAAAAAATATTGAAACTATAGACTCATTATTTGTGCCCTACAACAAAGGCTTCCAGAGGTGGTCATTTGGGCGAAAGTTTACGCTGATGTTTGAATGTGCAACATTTTTGCTTAGTATTGAACTAAGGGAAAAAATATAAGAAAAGGTTCACAATGAAATATATATCTTTTACCATATTACTATGTTTTGTACTAACCATAAAATCGTTTGGTCAAACTCCTACCACATCTACTAAACGGCAAATTGATAGCCTTAAAAAGGCACTTGCCAAAGAGCCCGTCGATACTACTAAAGTCTCCATTATGCTGGAGCTAGGCATGGCTCATTTGGCAGAAGACCAAGCCGAAGCCTCCCAATTTATCAAGCAAGCATTGCAACTTTCCCGGAAAATAAAGTTTTTGAAAGGAGAGGTGAATTCTTTGATGCGCCAGGGAGATGTATACAGGCGGCAAAATAAATTTGATAAAGCCATTGAGCTGCTAGAGCAGGCAGTGAAACTCAATAACAAGGAAAGCCTTACCCTCGAGAATATCTCGCTTCATAACAGATTAGGAAGTAATTATTACGGATTGTATGATTATGGCAATGCACTCAAAAACTTTAAAATAGCTTTGGAGATTGCTGAAAAAATGAATGCAGTGGCATATGTAACGGGTTGCATCAACAACATTGGGGTAATTTATGATGAACAAGGAGACTATGCTCGTGCTTTAAAGGCCTATTTCCGAGGCTTAAAGTTTGCCGATAAGCATAATCAACAGAGTTTTAAGGCTGATAACTTGATTAATATCAGTACTATTTATAACCAGCAAAACAATACAAAACTGGCGATTCAATATGCCAATCAAGCACTGGCGCTTTTGAATACCAAAGCAAACGATGACATAAGTAAGGTGACTTGTTTGGGAAATCTGGCCGATTTTTATTTCAAAGATAAAAACTATGTTAAGTCGTTGGAGTATGCCAATCAAAGCCTGCAGCTGGCGCAAAAAGTAGATGATAAACTAGGGGTGGTGTATGCGTATCGAGCCATTGGTAAAGTAAAAATTACGGAAAGAAAAACTCAAGAAGCACTGCTATACTACAACAAGGCGTTAGTAATAAGTGAAGCCATTGGCGATAAACAAGGGACTGTGACGGTAGAGCGTGAAGTCGCCTATACTTATCAAGCATTGAGAGATTTTAAAAAAGCCTTGAAGTTTGCTCGTAATAGTTTAAAAGATGCAGAAGAAATCGGGTCTGCTCAAGATATTAAAGATGGATATAAGGCATTGTCTGATATTTTTGAAGCCAACAAACAATTAGATTCTTCTTATTTCTATTACAAAAAATTTACGGCACTAAAAGACAAGCTGTTTGGAGAAAAAAACTCCTGGGAACTGAACAACATTCGGGCAGAGTATGATTTGGAGAAAAAAGAAACCGAGATTGAATTATTAAAAAAGGATCGAGCCCTGACAAAAACCAAAACAGAGGCAAAGGTAAAGCGCCAGCGTATTGTTCAATACTTTTTTATTGCAGGCTTTCTGACTGTTTTCTTCATCGCATTTATGCTGTACCGAAATAATCTGCAAAAACAGCGGGCCAATCAATTACTCCAGAATAAGAATGACGAAATTTTTCAGAAAAATATTCAAATCAATGCTCAAAACGAAGCCATTACTTCTAGTATAAATTATGCCCAACGCATTCAGAAAGCGATTTTGCCTTTGGAAGACCACATTGCGGTACAAGTGTCAAACTATTTTATATTTAACCGCCCCAGAGATATAGTGAGTGGAGATTTTTACTGGTTTATAGAGCATCAAAATAAATACTTTTTTAGTGTAATAGACTGTACTGGACATGGAGTGCCAGGGGCATTTATGAGTATGTTGGGCAATACTGCACTTACCAACATCGTGTTGCAACAAGGCATTACCGAGCCTCATAAAATATTGAATCAATTGAGTAAAGAGGTGGATTTTTTATTGCAACAACACGTTACCCAAAATAGCGATAGTATGGATATGGCACTTTGTGCGGTAGACTTACAAAAGATGGAATTGGAGTATGCAGGGGCAAACAATCCGATGTTGTACATACAAAATGGCGAAATGCAAGTGCTAAAAGCAGACCGTATGCCGATTGGTAAAGAACAGGTAGATATGGATCGCAGCTATACTTTGCATACCATCGATATTAGTACCCCTACTACAGTTTACCTGTATACTGATGGTTGCCAAGACCAGTTTGGTGGGCCAGAGGGTAAAAAGTTTAAAAGCTCTCGTCTAAGGGAATTGCTTTTTAAGAATCATGAATTACCAATGGCTGAGCAAAAAGAACTGGTGGCAAAAGCGATGGATGATTGGATGGCAGTTGAGAGTCGCTCACAGGTAGATGATATGTTGATTATGGGGGTAAAGCTTAAAGTTGACTAAAATAGCCACTCTTTCGGATGTTATTTAATCTCAAAGAGTGATTAGTAGAGCATTAAAGATTAAAATGTTTTCTCCCACAATTTTTTACTGCAGCTACGATCGGCCTTTTGTTGCCATTGAGACATTCCTCGCAGCATATTTTTCACTTTTTGGAAGCCCTGTTGATAGCATTTTTTAATCGGCCATGTTTTCCTTCACGGGTACTCTCAAACTTTCTCTTGATGCGTACATCTAACACAATAACTTTTGAATTGGTGTTTACCCGATCACATACTTGACTGGATAATCTTGGTGAATTTTACTTGAGCTTTAGGAAGTAGCTTCAAGCCATAATGGGTACAAGTGTCAGGAGCATTGTGTAGGGTACGATACGATCACAGTCTGTTTCACAGGGTAAACAAACAAATTTGCCTTGATTGGTACTTTGCCCAAAGGTTGGGTTAAAAGTACCAGTCAAGGCAAATCATAAAATCAATTAAGTTTTTAATTACTCAAACGATAAATATTCTCCAATAACCGAAGAATGAGTGTTAAAAAAGCCCTATTCCATTCATTAGGACTAGTTTCCTACAAAAAACAGTGCATTGCCAAACAGCAATTTGCCACTATACCAAAATCCTCTAAAAATAGGAGAGTCACTCATATATACAATTTGACCTTTGCCAAAAGGCTCTACTCCCAGTGCCAGAGTTTGATCAATTCGTTCTTTGAGGTTGGTACCTACAAATCCACTGATGTGACTACTATTTTCAAAACGTCCTACATTCCAGCCTCCCCGTGGTAAATAAGGATATACTCGGCTATTTCTTTTGATCAGAAAAGTAAATTGGTCTTCTCCATAAGCCAGTGGGTGGGTGTTATCCAACGATACTTTATAAATAGCACCTGCTACTCGGTTCATCAGTCTTTGACGGCTTTGGCCATAATATCGAGTAATATTGTTACGTTTTCGCTTACTCTTATTTTTCTTAAAAGAGCCTCTGTTTAGTAATAGACGTTTGTCACGTTTGAGCTCTCTCAGAGCGTTTTCTAAAGCTATGATTTTGCCACCTTGCTTTACAAAACCAATAAAGTTTTCATCTATTTCTGCATAGTTACCCGAAGGCAAGATGATGATATCAAACTTGTATAGGTCGGTTTCGTCTAGATAGCGAGTATTGATCACTGTGATAGGGTAGCGGATTTCTTTTTCCATATAATGCCAAATCTCACCAAAAGCAGTATTGTAGATATTGTCTCCAGCCAACACCGCGATTTTAGGCTTTTTGACCCTATGATAACTTTGAGTACCCAAATCCTGTCCTTTTTCTACGATTCCGGTGTTGACTGAGGTCAATTGTACGTTGAATTTTCGGGCAATGGTACTGATACGGCTTGTCAAGTCTTTTTGCCGTTTATTATCGGCCGAAAGTATCACCAAAGTACCCCTTTTGAACTTCTGTTGATTAATCTGGAAAGGGGAAGTACCAAAACGCACTAAAATATTCTCACGAAGCAACGCCGACAAAAAGCGCACACTTTCAAAGTCATCCCATTTACTGATAAAGGCATAAGGCTGTGCGCTGGCATTGGGAGAAGGTGAGCGATATGTACTGGCGGCTTCGCTGGCTTTTTGCCCATTGATTCTTTCTTTGCAGGCGTAGGCTTCCATATTATAAATATAAGGCAACGACCAAGCAGTAAGGTCATAAGTCAGGGAATCTTCCAGAAAGGTCTCGGGCTCGAGCAACACTTTTACCAATACTGACTTGGGTTGATAGGCACTAATCAAAATGTCGTTTTTTTGAACTCTAAAGCTGGCATCTTTTCTTTTATTGAGGTAATCGAACCCGTTATACCTTTTATTTTCATCCCCCGCCATTTCGTATTGAATCTTTTGTTTGTCTAGCAAAGTCAACAAGGCTTTTACCTTAGACTTTTTTCGTTGATTTTTTATCACATAGGTTTTGTATTCACCAGGTGGGTTATCAACCGCGTCTTTGAAGTACTTTTTAAATTTATCCAATATTTTTTGACGATGCTTATGGGTAATTTCGATGGTAGATAAGCCCGTAGTCACGTGGTGGGTAAAACGATCTTTCAGGGTAAGTGTATCTCCATTGCTTCGTTTTACCGATACTCCAGCATAGCCTGAGCCCGCTTGTTCGTAGGTAAAACCCATCGCCCCGTTAAACATAGGCCAAGTATCGCCATAGCTTGGGTAGAGTAAGTCATACACCTGTTGGGTAAAATATAACCATTTGTTTTGGTTGAAATATCGGGCATGATTGGCGCCCAGGTGTTCTTGAAATTTGCGTTGCCAGGAGGTTATATCTTGATGGTAAGGTTTGGCTGCTGGAGCAAAAAAGTAAGAGTTGTTATAACTCATTTCGTGAAAGTCTACGTGGATGTGAGGCATCCATTGCTGGTATACTTTCAGGCGTTGCTGCGATTCTATCTGAGTTTGCCATGCCCAGTCCCGATTTAGGTCAAACATATAGTGGTTGAAACGCCCACGTGCCCAGCCTTGGTGGTGTTCCCAACCATTAAGCGAGGGATTAGGAATCAAGCTACCTACTTGGTTGTACCAATTAACATAACGTTCTCGTCCATCGGGATTTACACAAGGGTCTACTACGATAATCAAATCTTTGAGCCAGTTTTGGATATTGGTTTCTTTGGCTGCTGCCAATTTATGTAAGGTGATCAATGCTGCTTCTGTACAAGAAGCTTCATCGCCGTGTACATTGTAGCTGAGCCAAATGATTGGGATGTGTTTTCCTTTGATAGTTCCTTTTTGAAACCCAGTAGCAATGAGGTTATTCTGTTGAATTTGTTGCCAGTTTTTGAGGTTTTCGGGCGAAGAAATGAGGGTCAATACCAACGGGCGTCCTTCATTGGTGGCCCCATATTGCATATAACGAACTCTTGGAGAGTTTTTGGCAAGGTGCTGTACGTAATCTACTACTCGGTGGTGAAAAGTAAAACGGCTCCCCATGTCATAGCCTAAAAATTTTGAAGGAGTTTGAAGGTTGTTTTGAGCCAAAGCAGAAAATATGGATAAAAAGCTGGTTATCCATACAAGAAAAAGTTTGCGCATATAGTCTTTTTTAAAACAAATATAGTATAATTTTGATTGTACGGAGTTAAAAATACGGCTCATTTTGGGTGAAATACCGAGCATATCGCACAATTAACAATTCGTTATGTTTAAGATAGATACCATCACTTTTATGGCTGCCTTGGGTGCTTTTCAAGGGATGTTTTTTGCGGTATTGCTATGGTTACGAAAAAAGCAAAGTACCTCAAATCGGATTTTTTCAGTATTGCTACTGGTGACCAGCATTCGTATTGCCAAAAATATAGTGGTACATGGGCGTATGCTCAATCCAGACTTGCCTATGTCGGTAGAAGTTTGGCGGTTTTTGGTCAATTTTGGCATTAGCCACCAGTTTGCGATTGGTCCGTTGTTTATGTTGTATTTCTTGTCAGTTATTCAGCCCCGTTTTCAGTTTCGGAAGGTTTATCTTTGGCACTTTTTGCCTTATGGGGTACTTACTTTACTTTCTTGGGGGTTACCTTGGCCTTTTTGGCGCGATGGAGGTTTGCTGTTTTCTTACAGCCATATATTGTTTTATTATCTGTGGGCTTTTCGTTTGTATTACCAAGGATATACCCAATTGCGCAAGTCGCTTGAGACTACACTCACTAAGGCTACGCTTAAATGGCTCCGAAGCCTCATTGTTATTTGTGGTTTGTTGATGATTGCGTACTTTCCGTCTTTGTTCAAATATGTAGGATATATTGTAGGGGCCATTATGTATGCCATTGGAGTATATGTCATCAGTGTGATTGTGTTGCGAGGACAGCAAGAGGTAGGGCGCCCCAAACGAAAATACCAAAGTTCTAACCTCAGCGCTGATAAAGCGCATCAGCTAAAACTCAAATTGGAGGAATATATGCATAGTGAACAACCCTACCTAGACCCAGACTTGACCTTGGGCAAGTTGGCGCAAATGCTGGCCACTACTTCTCATGAACTATCCCAGGTAATCAACGAAAGTTTTGGACAAAGCTATGCTGAGTATATCAATGGACACCGTTT
Source organism: Microscillaceae bacterium (assembly GCA_003483885.1). Taxonomy (GTDB): domain Bacteria; phylum Bacteroidota; class Bacteroidia; order Cytophagales; family Microscillaceae; genus Microscilla. Next base: position 7,536 of record DMXI01000206.1, on the reverse strand, counting down.
GCAAATGGCTCAAAACCTACTGACTGATCTCAATCATCGAGATACCAAGATTGCCAGCATTGCATACGATTGTGGTTTCAATAGTATTTCCTCTTTTAATACCTTGTTTAAAAAACACACCCAATTAACGCCTTCTCAATATAAAGCTCAACACCGAGTGAAATAGCCGACTTAGGGCAGTATTTTTAACATTTTTTCATTGAACTTGTTTGAGGTTTTTGCTTTGAGAACAAAATTAGAAATTTTAAGTACAGGTAAGGCGTGGAAAGCAGAGTTTAGCTATGCTAAATGAGCATTTTCACAACGAAACCTGTGCCTAAAAGGATATTTTTGGATCATTTGAAGAAATCTTAAACAAGTTCATTATCAGAATTATAATTTTGATAGGTTTTGAGCGTGTTAAGGCCTCTTTTTGCCTAAAACCAAAAATTGTATGACAATGAAAAATTATCAAAGTTTCTTAAAGGTAGCAGGTTCTCTAAGCCTTATATTATTGGTCAATTGCACCAACGCCTGGGCGCAAAGAATGAAGACTTCTCCTGAAGTAATAAAAGAAATTGACGAGCAAGTTTGGAAGCCATTTATCAAAGCATACGCGATCCAGGATGGTGCACTTTACAATAGTGTACATACCGAGGATGCACTTAGAGTTTCACCTGGAGGCATCAAGGTGGGCAAAGAATTCCGAGAGCGAAACTTAAAGAATTTTGCTGCGGGCAAAAAACGTGGTTTTGCTCCCGTATTTGAGTTTAAGTTTATCAGTCGGCAGGCTAAAGAAGACATTGCCTACGAAGTGGGTTTGTACAAAGGTACTTTCAAAACTGAGCAGGGAATCCGTCACTGGTATGGGCAATTTCACGTGGTGCTGAAAAAAATCAATGGTCGCTGGAAAATAGCTCAAGATCAGGACATGAACGATTTGGGTGGCCAACGCATCGACGAGGCTTATTATCAAAAAACAAAAGGAGTGGTGCTTAAATAAATTTCAATGTATGATGAGCTGATCAGTGCCTGGGTGGTTTGTCTGGGTACTTTTTAGCTCATGTGTTGTTTTGTAGGGTAAATATTGTGAAATTGTTTTGGTCACTAAAACAATTACTCATGAATCATCTAACCCAAACCTTGTTATTTTTATTATTAGTTGTTCAAGTATCTGGATGGGCGCAAAGTCAACAAATTCAGTTGAACCAAAGCCACCAAGCCATCGACCAGCAAGTCTGGAAGCCATTTGTACAGGCTTTTAACACTTACGATGCAAAACTGTATAACTCAGTGCATTCAGACGATATATTTAGGGTGTATCCTGGTAATATTCGAGAAGGGAAGGCCTACAAACAACACAATGTAGCCCGATTTGCCAAAGCCAAAAAAGAAGGACGTAAACGTGTGCTCGAGTTTAAATTTATTGAGCGAAAAGCCACTAAAAACCGAGCTTATGAGGTAGGTTTTTTTAAAGTGAAAATGATGCACCAGGGCAAAACAAGCCATTATTATGGCAAGTTTCATGTCGTGATTCATAAAATCAATGGACGTTGGCAAATTGTACAAGACTGGGACAATAGTGAACTGATCGGTAAAAGAGTAGGAGAGGAGGAGTATGCCCGTATTAAAACACCAATTGTGAAATAAATGGTCAGATGAAAGGTCATAGGCCAATATAACGAATCATGAGTACAGTTGAAGAGCGCCAAATTTTACGTTTTTTGAGGAGCCAGGACCAGGTAAATATAGAGCTGGGTTTTCAATTGTGTATTGGCCGGGGAAAGGTATACGGCGAAGCAGTCAAACGGGCTTTACAACAACATGTGGACTTATGTGAAAAATATGATTTTGAACCAACCTTTGTCGAGAACTACCGGGAGGTAAAGGCATTATTATACAAAGGAAAGATTGAGCAAGCGTTTAAACATTATGCACAAACTGGAGAATACTATGGAGAAGAGGTAAGTGAGCGTTTCCAAAGCCATCCCTTACTTTGTGCAAAATATCAGGTAGAACTGACCCATCTACGTCAGGTAAAAAACCTCACAATCACCTATCAAGATAGAGAGATCATATTTGACCTTACACGATTTGCAAAACTGATTACTCTCGAGATATCTGGTTACCCGCTGCGAAAAACTATTCAGGATATTGGTGCCTTGATACATTTAAAGAGGCTTTATCTCATAGGAAATGATCTGGTAAAGTTACCTGCTGAGATGAAGTACTTGGAAAATTTGCGTGCATTAACGATAGATAGTAATAGAATAACTGGGTTGCCAAATGAATTACAAGGACTGAAACGGCTACACCAACTAAATTTGATAGAGAATAATTTCCAAGCTTTACCTATCAATATTTGTAATTTATCGGCGCTCATAGGATTATATATTAGAGCCAACCCTTTGCAAAGCATCCCGATAGAAATTAGTCGGTTGAAAAAATTGAGGCAATTGATCGTCTTAAATGCTGAACTCAAAAGTATACCGAAAGAAATAGGGCAGCTACCAAGTTTGCGTGTACTAAATTTGGGCAGGAATGACTTGAGCGATTTGCCAACAGAGATTACTCAATTGGAAGGCTTGCAGGAGCTTGGACTGCAATCAAACAAGTTTGATAAATTTCCTCTAATGGTTACCAAACTACTACAATTGCAGATTTTGTATTTAAGTTACAATAACATCTCTTATGTTCCTGTAAAGTTAGCTAGACTAAAGACTTTAAAAGTCTTGAACTTGCATGGCAATAAAATCAGAAAAATCCCTCCTAAAATAAGTCGTTTAAGTAATCTCACAACATTGAACCTGGGTAACAATAAACTGACAGATTTACCAATAGAGTTAGGCGACTTGGATAAGTTACGGCACTTAAATTTAGATTATAACCAACTCACGGCTTTACCTTTGGTTATCTTCAGGTTGCGTAACTTGAGATACTTGCATTTGCGAGGTAACCAATTGACCCATTTACCTCTAAAAGTGGATAACTTATCATTACCCAAGTTAAAAGTGCTTGTTTTGAGACGCAATCCAATATCCGAAGAAGAACAGAAAAGAATTCGGAAAGCTTTGCCAAAGTGTAGAGTTTATTTTAATTAGTTTTGAAACACACACTTATTTGCGCTTTACAATATGGAAGATAGCATAGAGAATACACCTGAGAAAAAGCTTACAGAAACAAATGACGAGCAAGGCTCTAACAAGGAAGATTTTTTAAATTTTACACCACCTTCCAAAGAGTTTGTAGAGAACATATCATCGCCTTTTTATGCGTATTTTACCCCTAAGTTTCTGGGTTTAGACAATATTGACAATTCCCGCCCTCACTTTTTTGTGGGGTATCACACCTTGTTGAGCATTACCGATGTGTTGTACATTACGGAGTTATTTTTACGCAAAGATATTATGCTTCGCTCCTTGGGTGATTCGTTCCACTTTCAAGTACCTGGATGGGGGCGGTTTTGGGAACGAATGGGGGTAGTAAAGGCCTCGCGGGAAAACTGCACAAAGCTGATGGAGGCTGGAGAAAATGTACTGGTGTTTCCAGGAGGAGCCCGGGAAGCTTTTAAGCGTAAAAACGAACAATACAAGGTAAACTGGCAAAACCGCAGTGGATTTGCTCGGATGGCTATTGAACATAATTATCCTATTATACCCTTGGCTTCAGTGGGCTGGGAAGATGCCGTAGACATTGTGTACGATGCTGAGGATTTTATGAATACCTGGCTGGGGCAGCTACTCAAATATACGGGGTTGGCCAAATACATTCGAGATGGCGAAGAGCTTCCTCCGTTGGTCAAAGGAATAGGATGGACTTTATTGCCTCGTCCTGAACGCTTGTATATGTCCTTTGGCGAACCTATCGATGTCGGTGAGTTTGCGGGAAGAGCCGAAGATAAAACCGCCCAAATGGCAGTACGTGAACGAGTAGAGCGCTCTATCAAAAAGCAAATGGATGAGCTGCTGAAGTTTCGTACCAGTGATATGGAAAATATGGGGTGGCTGCGACGGTGGTTTATGAAGGGGTGATTTTTAAGTGAAAAATGGTGTGAAATGACTTGAAAGAACTTACAAATGCAAGAGCTACTAAGAAATATCATCAAAAAGGTACAGCGTAAATCAGGCGATTATAGCGAACTGGACTTGATTCAAGGATTGAGCATTGAAGAAGTGATTGCCTTACAAGAAGAGTTTAGCGTCCAATTTCCAGTCGATTATCAAGAAGCCTTGAAACTATACGGCAAAACCGTTGATTATCCTGGTTTTGATGGTTATGTGATTGGGATTCCTCATTTTGGCGAAATGCTGCTCATGACCGAACAACAATTGATTACAGCGTATCGCTTGTTGTTACAAATCGAACCTAAACCTTGTACTCATAGTGTTAAAAAACTAGAAGGTATCTTTTGGAGCCCTCAATGGATTCCTATCACACAATATGGTGGTTTTTTAGTGAGTAAGAGCCTGAGTATTTATCATATGATGGTATTAGATGAGAACAGCCCCCTTTATGGGAATATAATTGGTTGGGATTACCGCTCAGGTCCTACGCATTTGGTAGCCGAAAGCTTTAAGGCGTATATGGTTGAATTTGATCGGGCCTTGAATAGTACAGGTTTATTTTGGGACGAAACGTATGGTTTTAGTTTTTGAGTAATTAAGATAGTATTGATCTGGATAGTTGTGTGATTTAATTTTATTAAGATCACAATGCATCATACAGCCTGACCTTTTGCAGCCAAGCAATTAATCACACAACTTTTAGCCATAAACCAAAAAACTATGTTTCTTACTTCAAATTGCTAAACCTGTTTTCAAGTTTGGCCAGCCATTTTATTCTTTTGTCCTGAGTGACCATTTTCACCATATTAAGGCTTATCCATTTTCTGTTTTTAAAACCTAACTTCCAAAAAGTACCTAAGATGATCGCTTTTTTGATGGCATTGCCAAAAACCAGCCAATATGCCCAATTTGGAGTGTTCATCGTAGTAATCAAGGTTACCCCTTTGAGTTGTTGCCACAATGGTTTCATTCTGGTATTGCTTGCGTTGGTGTAGTCATAAGCAATGCCAGGAAAGATCACCTTATCAATAAAGCCCTTTGTCAATGCAGGCATCAACTCCCACCAAATCGGAAAAATGAAAATCAAATGATCGGCATTTTTTATCCTGTCATTGTACTCCAGTACTTTAGGGTCAACTGGTTTTTTGTCTCTAAAACCCTTTAAATCAGCTGCTGTCATAACAGGGTTAAAGCTATCCTGGTCTAAATGAATTAAATCAACCTCGTGATGAGCTTTTTTGAGACCAGTCGTCACCGATTGTAAAACTGCATTGCAATAACTTCCTTCGTAAGGATGATTAAAGACAATTACTACTTTCATTTTTGTGAGATTTAATGTTTACCGCACAAAAATCAGAAGAATAAAAGTGGTTTGACGATAACAATTGTTAAGAAATGCCTATCGTCGGTTTCGAATACGACTTAACGAAACTGGCGTAATGCCTAAATAGGATGCTATGTAATGTTGTGGGACTCGTTGCAGGAGTTGAGGATTATTTTCTAAAAGCTTGATGTAGCGTTTTTCAGGGCTATCTTTGATTCTTGAAAGAAAGAGTTTTTGATAGAAGATTAATCTGTGAAAAATATGTTCTTCAAACTGCTCACGAAATGCCAGCGATGTATCCAGCATAGTTTGAAAATTTTTTCGTGAAATTGAATACAAGACGCAAGGCTCAATGCTTTCAAGAGTAAAAAGGCTTGGTATGTTTGCCTTGAAACTCTCAATGGATGCTACATATTCATCTTCGAAGAAAAACTGAAAAGTGATGTCCTTTCCATTGTCGTCGAAACATAACCTTAAACAACCTTGCTCTATATAAAACATATGAGTGGCAACATTGCCTTCTTCTAACAAAGCTGTTTTGGCAGAAATTTCTTGTCGACTAAACAAATGAAGATATTCCTTGGGTACTTTGTTTTTAGTTATAAAATTATCCATTGTGAAAAACGCTTTATTGACCTTTACTGGTTACTTGGCATTGATAGCCTTTAGAAAACCCAATGTCGTAATGCATTTTAGGTAATAATATAAGAAAAGTTTCTTTTCATATTATTTAGTACACTGGAACAAAAGTAATTTACTATTCTAAAAACTCACTCAGGTCTTTGGTCTTAGCGTAGCGAGACCAAAGAAGGCATTGTATGGTCTCCCTATCGGTAAGACCATACAAGAAGTGGTGGTTTATGAAGGGCTAAACCAAACATTCGATTCAAGGCTTACGTTTTTTAATTATTTACTCAAGTTTTGAATATTGAATTCTGCGGTTTGTTAATCGATGTTCATTTATGCGTAACATCAGTTATTTAGTGATCAAATGTGTATAACCTATGAGTGTTATAAAATACAAAAGTAAGTATTGGTTGGATATACTATTATGGTTTTTGGTATATGTCAATGGGTTGATTCTCTACGAACAAAATGGAGAAGATTGGCATTGGGGATTCTTGATTGTGTTTATTTTAACCTTTCTCTATGCTTCGCTCTTGTCTAACGATATTTATCTTACTGATCAACATTTTATTATTAAAAATAGATTAAAGTTTTGGCGAAAAAATGCTGTAGGTTTCAAACTTGAAAAAATTACTGAGGTTGAGTTTATTCATAACAAAGGCACCTCTATAAAAGTCCACCTGCCAAATGACCGAAGTTGGAACCCTTTTTATAATCAATATACGATTGTAATGTCTGCTAAAAAAATAGCGTCTCTAACAGAGGAGTTACAACAAAGAGGAGTGATTGTTAGTTGATTTTTAAAAATAATTGCCATTTCTTCGTTGGCTTTAAAACGCAGTGTAACCACGAAAAATGCTCTAATCCTCCCGCACAATGGCATACCTATGTTCATCCCAAATTTGGTTATTTTTGAAGATTGCCTTTCTAAAAATTCCCTCTTTTACATAGCCATTCTTTTCTAATACCCGCATCGAGGCCGGGTTGTATTCAAACACTGAAGTATCAATACGAATGTGGCCTAATTGATACAATCCATAGTGAGTGGCCAACTCCAACGCGGTAGATGCAATACCTTTGCCCCAATAATCCTCTGAAACCCAGTAACCAATGCTAGCTGATTTTTTGTAGACATCTTGCTGGGCTACCAACCCCATTACTCCACAAACTTGCCCCTCGTAAGTGATGACAAAAGTATACACTGGGTTCTCGTTTGCAACCGAGGCTATAAAACTCTTGGCATCTTCTTCGGTATAAGGAAAGGGAATGTAGTCGCGTAAATTGTCCCATATTTTTTTGTTGTTTACATGGCGGGCTAAGTCTCGAGCATCAGTTTCTTGCAATGTACGCAACATCACTTTGCCTTTTTGTAGGGTAGTTGAACGATCAGTCGTTTGATTTTTCATAAGTGAGCAAATATTGTGATAAATAAGGTGCGAAGGAACGGCGTTTGTGGGTTATTTTCAAGCGATTGATTTGAAAAATGCCCAACAATTCTTATGTTTAGTACTAAGTCGATACGACTTCAATGTGTAGAAATAA
>DMXI01000409.1 GCA_003483885.1 Microscillaceae bacterium | reverse complement strand
CAATTCTTCGCAAATAACAGCCCTCGTATGTCTCTGCGAGGAAAAAACGTCAACTTTTTGGAAGCATTAAGTACTTCGATACGTTTTTGACGCGGCAGTCTGTCATCTTCATTGATGTATTTTGAACAAAATATTAGGACTCTGTATGACAAGCAAGATTTCTACAACTAAATGTAATGTTGTCATCAGTACGATAGGAAGGATCAGCTCGAGTAGCCGCAGGTAATGGGTTAGGAAGCGATTACCTTACGGTGAGCTCGCAAGCTCGGTTCTTCCTGCGTCAGAATGACAAAACATCTCAAGTTGTTATCAGTAGCTCACCTTATTTACCGTTCACTTGCGGTTATAGGGTTTGTTGGGTACTCGAATGGTTAGTGTCGCCTTACTCAAACACCAACAACGATGACAAAAGCCACCACTCGTGAGTACAACCTGTACATTTTTTTGTATTTTTATAAGATCACAAAAGAACAGTAATCATAATTGATGAACAGAAACGTACTCATTTTAGGTTCAAGAGCGCCTATGGCAATTGAGCTAGCCCGTAGTTTTCACAAACACGGGAACAGAGTAGTTTTCGCCGACTCATTAAAGTTTCCAATCGGAAGGTGGACCAATACCATTGTAAAGTACGAACGGCTGCCAAGTGCTCGTCACCAAACCTTACAATATGTAGATGCTATCTCCCGATTGGTGGCTAAATATGCCATCACCGATATTATACCTTGTTGTGAGGAAGTATTTTACATTGCACGTTATAAAGACAAGTGGAATTGTAAAGTATGGACGTCAGACTTAACATTGTTGAATACGCTCCACAACAAAGAAACCTTTGCCCAAGCATGCAAAACCCACCTGAACATTCCCGAGACCATTTCGATGGATCAGTTTACCGATTGGTCGCATAGCAACGAGTATGTTTTTAAACCCAAATACTCTCGCTTTGCCAATCAGGTATTCATTGGTCAATTCATCACCCATGAAACGGTTCGTTTTCCTGAAAACTGGATTGCTCAGAAAAAAATAACTGGGAAAGAAATATGCGTTTACTCTATCTGGGATAAGGGAAAGCTCAAAGGTTATGCTTGTTATGAACCACTTTATAGGGCTGGAAAAGGTGCAGGCATTTTTTTCAAAAGGACTGAAAACGAACAGGTGAAAAACCAAGTAAAAAGCTTGGGCAAGGCTCATAACTATACTGGTCAGTTGAGTTTCGATGTCATTTTGTCTAATGATAACAAGGAGGCTTGGTTTATTGAATGCAACCCAAGAGGAACCAGTGGCGCCCATTTGCTGAATAGTCAGTTGGCAGCGTGTTTTTTCAAAGAAGCTGAAAACGTATCTACAGATTCAAAAGATTACATGCTCAGTAGCCTGATGCTATTTACGCACCCTGTTCAGTTTTTCCGAAAAAAAATGAAGCGAGCCAAAGGAGTTATATTTAAAACAAACGACCCTCTACCTTCGCTTTTGCAACTATTGAGTGTGGTAGAATTAGTCTATTTGAAGTTTTCAAAAAAAGTGAGTTTACTGGAAGCAACCACCTATGACATAGAATGGAATGGCAATGAAAGTTAGATGGGCTAAAGACGAAGAGTTGACTGGGCTAGTGGGGGAATTTAGCCAAATGATTCGCCCTGGATCGCAACGCATTATTGAAAATGTAAATACCCAATATCGGGTACTAAGGGTAAATAAGGATTTGTACTTTCCGGTGACTATCAACGATACGGAATGGGATAATTCGTTTGTTTGCTCTCCTTACAGCGCCTATGCCAATTATTCAAAAGAAGAAGTCAAATGGACCATTCAAAACAAGATTTTACGTGCTTTACTGCTTTTATTGATCAATGGAATGGCTGGTTGGTTAAAGAGAGGATCGCTTAATAAGAATGTACATGTCAACAATTTTTTATTGTCTACCAACCCTTACCCTGCGTGGGGTGGAGAAGAGATTGCCGAGATAACTTCGTTTATCAAATCAGAGTACCCTGACCACGCTATTGTGTTTAGGTCATTAAATGAGTATGAACACCGCCATTTATTGAAAACCTTTGAAGCCAATAGTTATCAAAATATTGGAAGCCGACAAGTGTATATATTTGACCTTACCAGAGAAGCTTGGCTAAAGCATCGCAATAATAAGCATGATAATAAATTGATTAAGAAAAAGGGACTTAAACTGGTGAAACATGCAGCAATGGAAAGTTTGCTCCCTGAGGCACTTCAATTATATCGTCAACTCTATTTGGAAAAGTATTCTGAGCTAAATCCACAATTTACCCTGAAGTATTTCCAAGAAGCCCACAAGTCAGGAATGATCAATTTTCAGGGATATGTTGACCAAAATGGCACATTAAAGGCATTTGCTGGACAATTTACGGTGGATAATACGATGACTTCTCCTCTGGTAGGATATGACCTCACTGCTCCACAAAAAGATGGGCTTTATATCCATGCCGCCCAGTTGGCCGTTTTAAGTATGTTTGAGCGTGGATTGTTGCTCAATCTAAGCTCGGGAGCTGCAGATTTTAAGCGAATGAGAGGTGGGCAGGCATCTATTGAATATTCGGCTATTTACCTGGATCATCTTAAGTACAAAAGGCGATTACGCTGGAAGGTTTTAAAGTATATTTCGAATAAAGTGGGAGTTCCAATTATGAAGAAATATAAATTATAAGAATCAAATGAATGTACACAATCAATGGTATCCCATTTCGCTTGTCAAAAAAATGAGTAAGAAACCACAGCGTTTCATTTTGCAAGGGCAGGCAATTGTGGTTTACAAAAATAAGTCAGGCTGGGTAGCCCAAAAAGACAGTTGCCCACATCGAAACTACCCCCTGTCTACCGGAAAACTCATCAATGGAGAAATACAATGTGGCTATCATGGTTGGCAATTCGATGGCAAAGGTTTTATTAGCCACATTCCTGGACTTACCCAAAAATATAAAGCGAAAACCTGCTCTCTCACCACCTACAGTACCCAAGTGTACGAAGACTTGCTCTGGGTTTGCCTCAAAACCGATGAGCCTTTTCATATACACGCCCGTCCAGTATTTCCTGGACGCAAAATATTTTCTTATCGAACAACTATTTTAGGAGATACTGCGGATATTCTTGAAAACTTTTTAGACCCTATGCATACTTCTATTTTGCACGATGGATTGATTCGAAGCTCATCTAAGCCACGTAAAACCAAGGCGGAAATAAGGGCAATTGACCATGGGGTAGAAGTAAAATATACCGAAGAATCGCATCAGTCTGGCATCATTGGTAATTTGTTTGGTCGCTTGATTACCCACAGCTATGGTAGACTCACTTTGGGTAACATTATAGATCTTGAATTCCATTCAAAAAGAGGCATCGAAATGACTAATCGATTTATTATTGTGCCCACTAAACCTGGAGAAAACTATTTCTTTTCTCAAATTACGGCAAGTAACCGTTGGGCCCCAGCCCGTTTAAAGGTGTTCGTTTTAACTCCCTTCTTTCTTTTGGCGCTTCGTCAGGATAAAAAAGCCATCAAAGCTCAATATGACAATCACCAAATATTTCCTCCAGACTACAAAAGCACTTATTTGGACATTATGCGCCCCTACATTGATCGGATGTTGAAAGGAGAAGCCTTGAAAGTAATTGAAAAAGATATTGAGTTATATACTTAATGCCGCTTATTCGTTTCCAAGTAATTTGGATATTCTTCCAGCGCTTATTTTTATTCGTGTGCTTTATTGCTGAGCAATGTGAATGGCTTCTTTTAAGACTCGACGTTCTGCCAATTAAGAAAGAAATAGCCACTATATTTAATTAGATACTTCATGAATCAAATAGCTAATCAAAACCTGTTTTTTGTAAAAGAACATGTGGGTATGTTCAAGGCCGCAAACAATTTCGATATTTTCAATCCGGAGACCCAACAGAAAATAATGGAATGCAGGGAAGAAAAACTGGGCTTTTTTACCAAAATGTTCCGTTTTACTAATTATAAAAGAATGACGCCTTTTAATATTACGGTGCGTACAACCGATGGCGAAAAAGTGCTCACTGTGAAACGAGGAACTACCTTGTTTTTATCGAAAGTAGATGTGTATGACGAAAAAGATCAACTCATTGGTGGTTTTAAGCAAAAAATATCTTTTACAGGCAGTATGAAGGTAGTGGGGTCTGAAAAGCAGGAGTTATGTACTTTAGAAGGAAAATGGAGTACCTGGGAGTTTACGTTTGTAAAAGACTACACCGAGTTTGCCCGAGTGACTAAAAAATGGGCGGGAATAGGAAAGGAATTGTTTACCACTGCGGATAACTATGTATTAAAAATCAGTGAAAAAGTTCCTGAAAATAACCCTATGCGCTTGCTCATTTTAGCTGCGGTACTTTGTGTGGATATGGTATTAAAAGAATAAAAATGCATGGAGATGGGTAAATGATTCTCTGATTTGATTTTTATTTTACTACTCAATAGGAGATCATTTATCCTAAAATTCTTTAAATTTCCTCTCTAAACCGACTACAGAATTTTATGCACGAAGTTTTAAATCAAAACTTGTTTTTTATCGAGGAACATGTAGGCTTGCTTAAGGCGGCAAACAATTACGATGTGTACAATCCACGTACTCAGGAAATGATCATTATTTGCCGTGAGGAAAACCTCAGTTTGAAAACCAAGTTCACACGTTTTAGTCTTTTTAAAAATAATTCAGGCTTCGATATTATTGTACGTACCCAAGAAGGCGATAAGCTACTAAGAGTTAAGCGTAAAGGGGGCGTAAAAACACAACAAATCCCGATTGAAGTACTCGATGAAAACGATCAGTTGGTCGGTAAAATACAACCCAAGACTACACCCAAAGGCAACTTTGAGGTGCTAGATGCTGAGGATACACTACAATATACCCTCAACAAAACTGGAGATACTGAATTTACTTTTGCTAAAGGTGATCAAAATCTGGCAAACATTAGCAAAAAATGGGCAGGAGCCAGCAAAGAATTATTGACTACGGCTGATAATTACCTACTGCAAGTCATGGTAACTGTACCAGAGAACGACCCACTGCGTTTGGTGATTTTTGCTTCGGTACTGGCTATTGATATGGTATTGTATGAATAATTTCTCTCCAAAACCCTGCGCCTGAACATTTTCTTTAGTAATTTACTGATTACAAGAAAAAATTGAACCTAGAAGTGAATACCTCAAACCACCATCAAGATGTCATCATCGTAGGCGCGGGCCTTTCGGGCATTTGTGCAGCGTATTATCTCCAAAAAGAGTGTCCCAACCATAGTTTCACAATTTTAGAAATGAGGGGCGCAATGGGAGGTACCTGGGACCTGTTTCGTTATCCAGGCGTACGTTCCGATTCCGATATGTATACCCTGGGCTATGCCTTTCGTCCCTGGCAAGATGCCAAAGCAGTAACCGATGGTGACACGATTTTGCAATACATCCGAGATACAGCCAAAGATGAAAAACTAGAAGAGAAGATTCACTACCATCGTAAAGTAATGGCGGCTTCCTGGTCTTCGGCGCAAGCCGAATGGACAGTAGAGGTGACCAATACCCAGACCCAAGAAACCTTGCATTACACTTGTAACTTCTTGTTTATGTGTAGTGGGTATTATAACTACGAGCAAGGTTATACGCCTGATTTTCAAGGAATAGAAGATTACAAAGGCTGTTTAGTGCATCCTCAGCACTGGCCGCAAGATTTGGATTATACCGGCAAACGCGTACTGGTTATTGGAAGTGGAGCCACGGCAGTTACTTTGGTACCCGCGATGACTGATAAGGCTGAAGAAGTCATCATGTTGCAACGCTCGCCTTCCTATGTGGTTTCTAAACCTGCTAAAGATAAATTTGCCAATTTTTTGAAGAAAACCCTGCCCAGCAAAATGGCGCATCGCTTGGTAAGGCGTCGTAATATTTTGATGGAAACCTTTTTTTATCAATTGGCGCGTCGTAAGCCTAAGTTTGCCAAAAAAATGTTGATCAAAAACCTTCGAAAAGAGTTGGGCCAAGACTTTGATGTAGAAACGCATTTTACGCCCAGTTACAATCCCTGGGATCAGCGCGTATGCCTGGTGCCCGACAGTGACTTGTTTGTAGCACTCAAAAATGGCAAGGCCCGCGTGATTACCGATCACATCCATTCGTTTACCGAAAAAGGGGTACAGCTACAGTCAGGGGTAGAATTATCGGCCGATATTATTGTGACGGCTACTGGATTGGAGGTGAAGTTTTTGAGTGACATGAAAATGACGATGGATGGAAAAGCAATAGACCCTACCCAAAAATATGTGTATAGGGGAGTGATGCTCAGCGACATTCCTAACTTTGTCCAAGTGATTGGCTACACCAACATTTCCTGGACGCTCAAAGCAGGATTGGCTTGTGAGTATGTATGTCGATTGTTGAATTATATGGATAAAAAAGGCTTTAATACCTGTACTCCCAGAGCCACTCAACATTCTTTACATTCTGATGAACCATTGATTAACCTGTCTTCGGGATACTTTACCCGGGCTCGCCATAAACTTCCCAAGCAGGGCAGTAAAGACCCCTGGAAACTCCACCAAAACTACATTCGAGATGTATTTAAGTTGCGTTTTGGCAAACTGAAAGACGGAGTCATGGAGTATAAGTAACTGATTTTAAGCAATTTTTTCCAAATTTACTATAATGATTGTTAAATGGTTTCATTGTTATATGGTTCCGCGAGGCATAGCCATCTCTTTGTAAATTCTCCAGTAAATTGTGAGCTATAAGTTCTTAAATGCCGACAAGTTGGTACCTGCTCTACCCTGGACAGATAATAATCTAACCATAGAAACTAAAAGAGAACACAAAGTTTACGTAACTTCTTTAAAATAAGGAATTTCGAATAATGAACTAGGAGTGTTCAGAGAAATTATATAACTACTTTTTTGAGATAAAAAATTACTTCAAATACAGCATAATCCTCCTTTGAAGGAGGTGCCGTTCACGGCGGAGGATGTTTTTCAAGTCTAAATGACTGTTTTTGATGTGTTTGTTCGGTTAAACCCTTCTGCATCCCTCTTCAAATTGTAAACCGAGCCTTGGTGAGCTCAGCGCAGCTAATCCTCGGTTTACCAAGAGGGAGGGGCTTTAATTGGTTTTTCTTGATGAAAAACGTATTAATGGACAGGCATTTTTTGTTAAAATATTTCTC
>DMXI01000310.1 GCA_003483885.1 Microscillaceae bacterium | reverse complement strand
GAACTTACATAAAAATCTACATACACATTAGAGCTATCAATTTGCCCTTGTGACAATAAGTCTATTCGAGTATCAAACAACTGATAATCTTGATAGCTGATCTGGGGAATATTATCAGTAGTGTGTATAGAAGTAATCGTGAGAGAATCGTCCTGTACCAAATAACCCTCAAAGTTGACATTGGGGGAGATAGAAGCGTCCACATCCAGTAAGCTCAAAATAGGATTTAAATCTGCCAGAGTAAATTCATAATTGAGGGCATACGTATGCTTCTTTTTGTTTTTCTTATCCTCATAATATGCTTTGATGGCGGCCGAATCATTTAGAAAACTCAACTTATATTCTTGGCGAATGGCTGGCAAATCCTGAATTAATTGCGAAAAGCGAAAGTCACCTTTAAGACTGGCCTTTAGATAGTCAGAATCAAAAGTAATACTTCTTTGAGACTTGCCCTTGCTGTCAATGGTTTCGCGTGACCCAAAATAAAAGGCCTTGGTCGGTTGTAGTGCTCTATTGTTATACATCAGGGCTGCTTCGCTTAGGCTAATATCTCCTATTAAGCTATCTAAATCTAACCCTTGAACGTTCATCAAGAGTTTTCCTTGCAAAATGGCTGGCTTGTGAGAAAAGCCAATGGCGCGAAAGTCGACGTGCCGAATATGAGACCTAAGATTGAATTTTCCCCGAGGTGATTGACGGTTTATGGAGTCACGATAGGCAAAATCTACAACACCATTGAGACTGAGGTCAAAGTTGGGATCTTGTGAGTTTAGTTTACCATTGAATCTATTTTGCCCCAACTCACCATCCAGGCGGATATTTTGATAATTATACCCCATAACACCTATCTGATCTACACTTGCTTTGAGCTTAAAGCGGGCGTAGCGAGTAGAAAATCCCTGACCTTTGATTTTTCCTTTAAGGTCAATATGTTGTAGCCATTCGGGGCGGTTGATGAGTTGCCCCAAGTGAAGTTTTTGGGTTTCTATTTTTCCTTCATAAGTAGAAAGGGCTTCATTCTGGCGAAGTTGAAACTTGGCGTCAGTCACAATGGTACCCAAATCGGTCTTTACTTTGCCAAGGGCTTTGAAATCGCTGATTGAACCTATAAAAGAACCGCGATACTTGATATTGCCAAATTTTTGTAAAATAGAATCAGTGGAA
The DNA here is from genome assembly GCA_003483885.1 of Microscillaceae bacterium. Taxonomy (GTDB): domain Bacteria; phylum Bacteroidota; class Bacteroidia; order Cytophagales; family Microscillaceae; genus Microscilla. The sequence continues at coordinate 10,609 of DMXI01000310.1, read as the reverse complement.
GGACTCTGGGTATAAGGGCTTATATCACTGGCCAAGATATTAGAATCCTCAAAAAATAAATTCATTTGAGTGGAATCTACATTGGGCAAGCCATCAAACAAAAAATCTCCTTTAATAAAGCTATTTTTCCCAAATTTGACATCCAGTTCACTCCCTTTAAACTTGATCACACGCCCTACAACTTTACCTGAGACGGTGATCTGGTCTTGCATATCTTTGAAGTAATAATCGAACCGGGCCAGGTCTTCGCTGTGCACAATGGACTTATCGAGTCGGGCCACAATGCCTACCCGCTCGTTGAAACTGCTCAACAAGCCCATGCGGAAATACTTAAAGATGACCTCGTCTCGCAGTATAGATTTACCCACTTGACAATCTAGCTTCCAAAACTGCATTTCTTTGTTAAACACCCTAAACAACATGCTAATCTGATGTATAGGCCAATTGCTACCCAATTCATGAGCCCTCAGCGAATCGACTTGCACTTGAGTAGTATCTGAGGCTTGCTGAAAGTTAGAGGCTTTGAGATTGATGTTGTCTAACCCAAAGTGATTGTAGTCAAATAATTTATGATCTACAAAAGGTTCGAATCGATTGTCTTCATAGCCAAAGTAGTTGTCGATAAGCTGTACCTGCTTTACAACAAACTTGGGTGAAGCACCACCACCTGTGGATTTGGAAGGGGGCAACAAAGAAGAGATGACATGAGCCAGCGTATCTGAAAACTGCACCACATTTAGCTGGCGGGTTTCCCCATCTATAATAAGGTTGATGTTGGCACGATTGACTACTACTTTTTCTAAGGTGATGTTACCATTGCGGAAAATGTTACGATAGTTAAAATCGACTTTGATTTTCTGCGCAAAAATCATTTGTTTTTTTTGCGCATCGCGAATACTGGGTTCAGTAAGTGTGGCAGTAGCATTGATCCAGTCGATATCTAGTGAGGTGATTTCCATCTCAAACCCACTTTTTTTAGTCACATATTTAAAAACTTGCTGGGTGAGTATGGTTTGAGTAAAGGAAAAATACAAGGCAAAAATAGCAAGCACAGCAAAGCCTATGACACTTATCAAAAAAAACTTTACTGTTCTAATAGTAATTTTTTTAATAACTTGCCAGGCGATTTTGACTACGTTGCGTTTTCTGAATGGTGTTTCTTTTGCAACACTATTTTCTGCCAAAGTTTTTTGCATTTAAACTTTTTAACCCCCCTTGTAAAATAGGATGGAACCTGATATTTTAAAATCAAATATTGAGCCTAGTATTATACTTGCCATTGAATCTTCCTGTGATGAAACATCCGCCGCTGTCATCAAAGATGGCCAGGTTTTGTCCAATGTGATTGCCAACCAGAAAGTACACGAATCTTATGGGGGTGTAGTTCCTGAATTGGCCTCTCGTGAACATCAAAAAAACATTGTCCCGGTAATTGCTGAAGCACTTAATTTGGCAAAAGTAACCAAAAAGGATTTAAATGCTATAGCTTTTACTCGAGGCCCTGGATTATTAGGCGCTCTTTTAGTGGGTACTTCCTTTGCCAAATCCTTGGCTTTAGGGTTGAACATACCCCTCATAGAGGTTAACCATATGCAGGCGCATGTGTTGGCTCACTTTATCGATACGCCAAAACCGAAATTTCCGTTTCTTTGTTTGACCGTAAGTGGAGGACATACCCAAATTGTACTAGTAAAAGACCACTTAACCATGGAGATTATCGGAGAAACCATCGACGATGCGGTAGGAGAGGCCTTTGATAAGACTGCCAAGCTATTGGGTTTACCCTATCCCGGTGGGCCGCTCATAGATAAATACGCCCAGGAAGGAAACCCGCACGCTTTCCCTTTCCCCGAAGTGACTATGGAAAAACTAAACTATTCCTTTAGCGGGATAAAGACCAATATATTGTATTTTCTGAGAGACAAAGTAAAAGAAAACCCCCAGTTTATAGAGGAAAACCTGGCCGATATTTGTGCCAGCATCCAGTACACGCTTGTGCGTATATTACTGAATAAAGTCAAGAGGGCCGCCAAAGAAACAGGTATTCGTCAGGTAGCCATTGCTGGGGGAGTATCGGCCAACTCTGGTTTGCGTGAAGCGCTCAAAGAAACTGCGCAAAAACATCGTTGGCAAGTTTTTATCCCTAAGTTTGAGTACTGTACCGACAATGCTGCAATGATTGCCATTGCTGGATATTATAAGTACCAGGCAGAGGAGTTTACCAGCCAAAATGTAAGCGCTTTACCTCGCATGAAATTTTAAAACATAATCTTTTTCTCTCTGCTTTTGGTATTGTGCAAGACAGCCTGTAAATATTGCCTGATTGAAGATAAGATGATGAAACTTGCTCATTTTTGTATTGTAATGGCCTTTTTGATGAGTTGTTCTTCTCAAAAAAAATCAGAAGAAACGGCTAGCCATAGAGAGAAAATAGAGGCTATAAAAAATGATTCTACTGATAAAATAAATCTGGTGTTTTTACAAGATTGTAACGAAGGGCAATCAACAAATAATAAGGCAACTACTCAAAAACTGGATGATCAAATCCCGGAAGTGGGTACCTATAAAAAAACTTACCAAGAGCATCAGCAAGACGTTTGGATTGAGTTCTGTAGGATTCAACATCATACCCAATTAAACGCTCAGGTTGCGTTTACAGATGCTTCGTATAAGTTTTATCGGAAAATTTTTATTATTGGTGACCTTTTTGATACAGGGCAAACGTTTGCTTTGGTAGGCTATTCTATTTCAGATACTACTGTAAAGATTCATCTTTTAAAGAAGACGAAGAACAAGTTCAAACCTTTCTTTGAAACTACTACCAAAAATCCTCATACACCAGGAGTACCGCGCCACCACATCGTAGATTTTATAGATTATAATGGAGATAAGGTTAAAGATTTGAAAGTAATGACAGATTTTCGGATGATGCATACTGCGGAGAGGTCAATGCTTTGGGTATATCAAAACAATCGCTTGTTGCTTATCCCTGAATATAGAAATATAATAAATGGACAATATAATGCGATAGACCACAAGATTTACTCTTATGAGAGTATGGGATGTGGCGATTTGCATATGCTTTTTAAGGTGTATCAATGGAAGCAAAATCAGATAACCTTAGAGAAACAGATTCGATGTGATTGTTGCGCTAAAAAAACTTGTGAAGTTTATATAAACAGAAGGAAAGAATCTGTGAGAACTACTACAAACGCTGTATATAACTTTATTCCAAAGTTTTGGCATACGTCATTGAAGCGGAAACTTAAGAATCGCTGAAAACCAGGATTTGTGCCAAGATAAACAACGAGATAAGCTTGTATAACAGAGAATATTTTGCTTGAATTCGGCTACTTTGTCTCGTATAAAATTCTAAAAAATAGTGAATTTTAGGCGCTTTCGTGTGGGGTTTATAGAATGAAAGTTATCCTATTTGCTAAAACAAAATGTTTTGTTGCTTTACTTACATTCAAAACTCACGATTAACCTTTGATTATCAGTCAAATACCTCATTATTGACTCACTACCTACCCAAACCCTGTAATAATCATTATATTGGTTTTGTTTAATTTTTTTTAATTGGTTTGCTAATATCATTTTGATTATTAGGTGATTATGTTTTTATTTTTTAACCAATTACTTAAAAGTACTATTCGAAATAATACAGCCTATTTGCTAAAACTGAGAATAGAATGGGTGAAAGTGTATGTTTTGATCGAAAACATTACTTGAGAGGTTTTTCGATACAAATAGTATCATTGGGTTACTGCAATTAACGTATTTATTTTAGGATATTACTTGTAAAGGTATAAAATTTGTCTCCAAATAAATGGCTGTCAAATTGAAAGGATGCCAAATTCTAAACTACAGGCTCTCTTAATATTAAATGATTGTTAAACTATGGCTCAGTATATAGCATTTTCTCCCAAAGTCGAAGTATCTACCAGCCTCATTTCTTCTATTCTTAGTGCCATCCCTCAGCAAGAACAAAAGATACGTAATATTTGTGCCCGCAATGGTATTCAAAACATACAAACAAGCGATTGGTGTCAACAACAAAAGTTTTTGAATGTATACAAAGATGTGGCTCAAAATTTAGGTCCTCATATGTTATTTAGTATGGGTAAATCCTTGTTTGATTCGCTGAAGTTTCCAGAAGATATCAAAAGCCTGGATGCCGCTCTCAAGAACTTAGACGCCGTGATGCAACAAGGCCATCGTGAAGGGCAAAAAGGTTACTATACTTTGTTGAGTTTTGATGCTCGTAAGAAAGAGGCAAGAGTAGTCTGCAAAAACCCTTACCCTTGCTATCTGGATCGTGGTATTTTGACAGGACTTAGCCGTAAATTTAAACCAAAAGATGCATCATTGATCAATGTACAACTAGATACCAATCTACCCCATCGTTTGATTGGAGCTGAATCAAGCACTTACTCCATACTATGGGTATAGTACTCACTACCCAATATGAGCCAATGAGCCAACCTTTTTCTTAAGAAACCAATAAAAGTTATATAAAAAAATGTCCAGACTTTCTGCAGAAGGTCTGGACATTTTTATGTTATTCCAATAAAGGATTACTTCTTGTCAGAAGAAAATGTAGTTTCGCTGTTTACCTTTACAGGAGCAGGATATACATTATTTTTGAGATCAATATCAGCCATAACGCCACTAGGATCAATCTCAACCTTTTTGATATCGCTCATTTTACGGTTTACCACCAATTTATAAGTGGGGTAGGTCCAGGGCCAATCTGGCTTCAGTATGCGTTTCATCGACTTGTTTTCCTGAGGCTTTTCGCCACGCATAATACGCAAAGGCATATAATACATTTCCTGGCTATCATCTTTATAAGTAACAACTACCTCGATAGGCATTGGCATTTTACCTATACGCTCAAGGGTGATCTCGGTATTGCTACCCACATCTTGAACTCTTTTGATGGCATAATCAATGGTATGTGTTGTATTTACCCAGTACTCACGGTACCAATCCAGTTCAAGTCCCGAAATCTTTTCCATCACTCTTAAAAAATCAATATCGGTAGGGTGTTTAAATTTCCAGGTATTGTAATAATTCAGCATACCTTTGGCCGTATTTTTTTCTCCGATAATGTAGTTTAGCTGATTTATAAACATACCTCCTTTAGTATAAGAGGCGATGCCATAAGCCTGGTTGGTATTGTAATGATCAGAATGGGTAGACAAAGGCTCCTCTTTTTTAGCTTTTACGATATACAAGTAGCCTCCATAACCTCTACGTCCTATTTTGGTAGTCCCTCTAAATAAATACTGCATCGTTAAACCACTGGCATAAGTATTAAAACCTTCATCCATCCAGGGGTACAAACTTTCATTGGTTCCCAATACCATTTGGTACCAGCTGTGCATCATCTCGTGTACAGTTACCCCAACCAAACTATTGATACTACGACGCCCAGTCACCAGAGTAGCCATAGCGTATTCCATACCACCGTCACCTCCTTGAATTACAGAGTATTGTTTGTAAGGATATTCACCAAAGTTTTTATTGATAAAAGCCATCGCTTTAGAAGTAAACTCGGGCAATCTTTCCCAGTTTTTGATATAAGTACTTTTGAGGTTTTTCTTGTAAAAGAAGTGTAATTTTACTCCATTAGGGCCATCTGTTGTTTTGTGGATGTAGTCTTTGTCGGCTGCCCAGGCAAAGTCGTGTACGTTGGGCGCTACAAAATGCCAGGTAAGTTTAGGACTGTTTGGTCTTTTTACTTTTTTTCCTTTGGTATCATATCCATGACCAATTTTTTCAGGATTTTGGAGGTAACCTGATGCGCCCAATACATAGGCAGAGTCTATTGTGATTTTTACATCAAAATCTCCCCATACTCCGTGAAACTCACGCCCAATGTAAGGGTTAGCGTGCCATCCCTGGTGGTCATACTCGGCCAATTTGGGGTACCATTGAGTCATAGAGTAAGCCACGCCTTCTTTGTTATCTCTTCCTGAACGACGGATTTGCAAGGGAACCTGACCTTCGAATTCCATCTCGAAAGTAGTTTTTTTACCTGGCTGTAAAGGTTTACTTAGTTTTACTTCTAAAATGGTTCCTTCTACTGTGTAATTTAACTTTTTGCCATCTTGCTTAAGGGATTTAATTTTTTGGTAGCCGATCTGCTCTGGGGTGAGCTTAAAAATTCGACTCCCCACTCTTGGGTCAGGGTCAGAGATGGTACGAGAGCGAACGTCCATCATACTACCTGGCTGAAATGCATTGAAATACAAGTGGTAAAAAACCTTATCGAGTACATCAGGGGAATTGTTTGTATATACTAATTTTTGTTTACCAGTAAAACGGTGGGTAGTAGCATCAAAGTCTACATCCATTTTATAGTCTACTTTCTGCTGCCAATAGCCTCCAGTGCGTTGAGCAAAAGCCTGAATAGTACCCAATAGTACCAAAAGCCCTGCGCATACCAAATGTTTATTCATTCTACAAAATTTTTAAGTTGATAAAACCTTCTTTGATAAGAAGGATTGTATAGATTTTTCTTGGTTTTAGAAGTTGCCTGAGTTTTGAACACATAAAATTTTATGGATAATTACCTACGGTGAGTTCATTCATGTAAGCGGTAGACTTGGTTTTTCGAGTGATGAAAGCTCAAAAGCTACTTGTCGAAAAAATGCCCATGAGCACCTGGAAAAGAGTCATAAAAGCAATGTCGTACAGAATTCAATCAACTTTTTGAGTCTCAAGTTTATAGAATTTTATTCTGAAAACCGAAAAATGCCTATACTATCAACCAAAGTAAGCAGGTTTTTCCCATTATATTTGGTCAAGAGAGAAACACAGAGTGTTGAACCAGATTTGAGATAGCTCTGGAGATCATTCTCTAAATAAATTAACAAATTACTTTTCTTAAGGATTAATTTTTTATTTTAAAAAATGAATTTATCCTGAATTCATTAAAGCTTACAAAATTGTTGCTTTGTATCTTGACTTCGTTTCTTTGTGTTTTGAGTATTACCAAAACTCAAAAAGCATCTGACGAATAAATAAAGCAGGTTTTTCGCTGATATATTCACAGCTCAAGCAGAGTTCAATTACATATTTACAGATTGAAGAATGCCAGTCAATTATCAATTACATACTGATAGTATTTTAAATGCCATTACAACCACTCCTATCATAGTGACAAATGACAAAGGATTGGTGGTGTTTTTTAATAAAGGGGCCGAAATCCAGCTAGGTTACAAGGCCGAAGAAGTGGTTAATCATTATAATGCCATCGATTTTTTACTGGGAATTGATCTGCAAACCCTTGCGTTGGACTGTGGCATCAAAGAGGCACCTTCTTTTGAAACACTTACTTACCACGTACAGCCTGAGCAACCATTTATCAAGCAGATGACCTTTATTGCCCAAGATGGTGATTTGTGGAGTTGCCAAATGACACTAAGTAGGGATGCCGATAACCATTATGTGTTATTGTTGCAGGCAATGCAAAAAATGGCAATGCAAAAAAACGATTTTGCGGCTAACCATAAGTTTTTAGAAGGTGTTCTAAAAACCACCCCTGACATATTGTATGTATATGATGTACAAGAACAACACCTGGTATATAGCAACCGTAATTATGGTGAATCTGGGCCAGAACAGGCTCCTTTTTTACGATTAGATAAAATCAAGGATTTGGTACATCCTGATGACTATCCACGCCTAAAAGCTTACCGGGAAGACTTAAAACATCTGCAAAAAGGGCAAATTGAATTTATAGAATACCGGGTTCAAAACGATGTAGGAGGTTATTCCTGGCTATTTACCAAAGATGTAGTGTTTAATCAAGACGCACAGGGAAAGGTAAAACAAGTACTGGGACTGGCCCGAGATATTACCGAAATTAAAGAAACCAATCAAAAACTGGTACAAAGCGAAGCGTTGTATCGAGCCGTAATCAATGCGCAACAAGAAATTATATGTCGGTTTTTGCCTGATACTACGCTCATATTTGTCAATGAGGCTTATTGCAAGTTTTTTGGTAAAACCAAAGAAGAGCTACTAGGCACCCAGTTTTTGGCCATTGTCCCTCCCGAAGATCAACCCGAAATATTGGGGCAACTGAAAACCATTGCAGCGCAAAAGCAACCACTTACTCAGGAATATAAGGTGCTGCGGGAACATCAAACCCAGGATACCTGGATTCGCTGGACTGACTATCCTATATTTGATAAAACAGGACAGCTCAAAGAGTACCAATCGGTAGGAATAGAAATTACGGAGCGCAAGCAAATAGAAATAGAATTGCAAGAGCAAAAGCAAATGCTGGAAAAAATACTGAATACACTTCCTATTCATGTATTTATCAAAGACGAAGAGGGCAAGCTCTTATTTATCAATCAGGTAATGTTAGATTTTTTTAAGGGTGAAGCAGCCCAATTTATTGGCAAAACCGACTATGACATTTTTCCAAAAGACCTGGCTGATAAGTTTCATGAGGAAGACATGCTGGTAAGGCAAGGAGCTATGCCCGATGATTGGGAAGAACACGTGGAGCGCGAAGGTGGTGTGCGCTTTTTTCGCACAGGTAAAAGGTTGATTCCCCTTCCATTTCAAAGCACCAGTCATTTGCTAGGGTATTCTTTTGATATCACACCTTTGAAACAAACCCAACTGCAGCTCAAAGAAAGCGAAGCCAAGTTTCGCCTGATTGCCAACAATACCAAAGATCTCATTTGCCTGCATACTTACGATGCCAAGTATATCTATATCTCTCCTGCCATTGAGAGCCTGACTGGTTATCCTGCTCATGAGCTCTTGCACAAATCGGTAGCCCCCTGGGTACACAAAGAAGACCGCAAAGCATCACTGGAAGTTTGGCGCAAGATGCTCAAAACTCAAAAACCGGATGTACTAGAGTATCGTTTTCGGCATAAACAAGGACATTGGGTATGGGTAGAAAGCCATTTGTTTCCAGTATATGAAGAGGATGGCACTTTGCGGCACATCCAGGTAAATACCCGCGATGTAACCGAAAGAAAACAGAGTGAGTATGTGCTCAAACAGTCAAGAGATTATTTGATAAAAGTATTAGAACATATTCCTGATCCGGTATTTGTAAAAAGTGAGCAATACCAATTTATATCGGTCAATGATGCCTATTGTGAGCTGGTAGGCAAAACCCGGAAAGAGATTCTGCATCGCACCGATTTTGAGGTGTTTGCTAAGAAAGATGCCGAGGTTTTTCGTCGCAAAGATCAGGCGGTATTACAAAAAGGAGCGCTTGAAGAGTTTGAGTGGGTGATACATAATGCCCAGCACAAACAAAGGACTATTTTGGCCCGGGTAGATATATTTAGAGACGACAAAAACCAGAAAGTATTGGTGGGGGTGATAAGGGATATCACAAATAAAAAAATCGCTGAAGAACAATTGGCTTATAATGAAAGAAGCATGAAGGCCATTTTGACTTCTTTTAACGATGTGGTATTCGAAATCAATCAAGATCTGGTTTTTACCAACTTTTGGGGAAATAGTCAACAACTTATCTTTTCAGAGCGGCATTTTCTGGGTAAAAAGGTGACTGAAGTATTCGATGACCCTATGCGCAGTTATTTTACCAGTTCGCTTCGGTATGTATTGGACAACAAGACCACCAAAAACCTGGAATACCCCATTATCCAAAAAGGTAAAAAACATTGGTATTCTTGTACGATGAACTACCTGCCAGCAACTCCTGACCGAGAGGAGGGAGTGTCGGTATTGGTTACCGATGTTACTCCTTATAAAAGTGCTCAGCAAAAACTAAGAGAAAGTGAAGAGCAACTCCAGGACTTTTTGGACAACGCTTCTGTAATGATTCAAAGTGTAGATTTTGATGGGAATATTCAATATGTAAACCGCTATTGGTGCAAGAAACTAGGCTATAGCAAAGCCGAGGCATTACGCACCAATTTGTTGGAAGTGATTTCATCTGAAGAGCGAGAGGGGTATCAGCAGTTTTTGACTAAATTAAAACAAGAAGGGGGAGCACATCAGTTCAATGTGAGTTTTATCACCAAAGAAGGAAAAACTTTGACGCTTGAGGGAAGTATTAACATTCGTACAGGTAAAAAACCGTTGCTACGCAGTTTTTTGCATGATGTAACCGAGCGAAATCAGGCCGAAAAAGCAATTCTGGAGCAAAACCGATTGTTTGAGGCATTTTTAGAAAATTCTCCCATTGGTATCCAAATATTTGATCAGGCAGGCAACTCTCTGCAAATGAACGATGCCCAAAGAAACATTCTGGGATTACAGCCGGCAAATGCCGATCCTGAGCATTTTAATATTCTCGAGGACCAGGTGTCCCAGGAAGCTGGTTTAGACTTTTTCTACAAATCGGCTTTTGGAGGAGAGAGTATTTTTTTGCCAAGACTCGAGACTGCGCTTACCACTTATGATGACCAGGGAAACATGGGAAGTAAAGATGTTTGTCTGAATTTGATCATTTTCCCAATTAAAAATGAGCAAGATGGTGTGCAAGGGGTCGTAACTTTTACCCAAGACGTATCAGAGCAATTTTCTATTGAGCGGGAACTCAACGAGAGCCGATATTTTATCAAAAGTATTGCCGATGCCATTCCTAACGATGTGT
>DMXI01000308.1 GCA_003483885.1 Microscillaceae bacterium | reverse complement strand
TTTGTGACCTTGAATAACATTTTTGCGAAAAATTATCAAAGATATTTATATTATCCCCGACAGGGTTTCAACTTTTTAATTGGAATAATGTATGGATTCTGAGAAATACCCAATACATAAATACATCTATGAGTGGTTGCTTGATCATGAAAGTATCACAGTACCGGAGCTGGGGCAATTTGTAGCTGAGTTTAAAGGTGCAAGCATTCATCCCTCTATCCATAGCATTTCGCCTCCTAACAAAACCATTATATTCAATAGTGAGCCTAAAAACGATGATGGGGAACTGGCGGGATTTATTGCGGAGAAGGAAAGCCTGTCACAAATCGAGGCAGATGACATTATCAGAAAGTTTGTTTCAGAATTGAAGATCGGGCTGGCATCAGATCAAAAATATGAATTGCCTGCTTTTGGGGTATTTACCAAAAACCCTGAAGGAACTATTGAATTTCAGGCCGATGAAGCCATCAACTTTGCTGGTGATAGTTTTGGTTTTCCTAAGTTATTCTACAAACCTGTAGAGAAAAAAGAAGATGAGAGCTTTTTTGATCGGGATTTTGACACTACCGAAGAGAAGCCGTTTGAGCAAAAACCGCTGACAACTACTGGAATTGAAGAGAAAGAAACTCCAGTGACGCCTGGTTTTGCCACAGCAAATGACGATCACGTAAAAACTCCGTTTGATGACGATGACGACGATGACCTGGATGACGATTTTGATGACGAACGTCGCAGGCCAGCCTGGCTTATGCCGGTGTTGGGGGTGGTAGCCGCAGGTTTGATCATTACGTTGGGCGTTTTTGTAGTACCTAAGTTAATAGGAGGAAGCAAATCAGAAGAAACAACTAAGAAAGATACTTCGAAAACTATTGCTGAAAACAATACCGATACCAATACAACTACCTCTACCGAGGTAAAACTAGATGATACCTCAGGCACTGGGGGGACTTCTACCGCAGAAAATACCAATAATACCGGAAGCGAAAATACCACCACTACTGATGATAACAACAGTAGTAACACTACTAGTACTACAAATAGTGGAGGGAACACAAGCAGTAATACTAGTACAACTAATACTGGAAGCAATACCACATCTACGGGTACTACTTCCAACACTACTTATAGACCACCAGCCAATACTGGAAACACGAATAGTGGTTTGTTTAAAACCTTACCTTATCGTCCACAAACCCCAACCAGTGGCGCTATCGTGAGTGCACCCACGTCTCGTTTTTACATTATAGTGGCTAGTTTTAGTACCAGAGTCAATGCTTATTCGTTGTACAATAACCTAAAGGCTCAGGGATACGACGCCAAGATTATTCCACCAGTGGAAGGCTCTAGTATGCACCGGGTAGCCTCAGGTAGTTATGCTTCCGAAGATGAAGCCAATCGTAACCTACGAAGATTGACTGGAAGGTTAGGAAGCGAAATTTGGGTGAAAAAATATTAATGATGTTGAGTTGAGATATTGTACTTTTTGACTATAAAAGAAAGCGTGTAATTATTGCACGCTTTTTTTATGCTTGATTTTAAGCTTATTTTCAATGTTTCTATGATATATTTCAATTTATTCTACAATATGTTCATTTATTGCCAAATTGTACTTTTTGTAAATAAGTATGCTTGCATACTAATTTGGTTATTATGTCGAATCTGCTAATTTTGTAGAATACTCATTTCCAACACGAAAACTAAAATATTATGCAAGAATTATTCATGAAGCTCATCTACTCAGGAGTAGGTATGGCGGCCCTTACGGCGGAAACATTCAAGCAAACTATTGATAAATTGGTAGATGATCGTAAGCTTTCTGCTGAAGAAGGTAAAAAGATTGTAGACGAGTTTTTCAAAAACTTTGAAAAAGCAGAAACTTCTCGTAATGAATTTGAATCTCAAATCGGAAAAGTTTTAGAACGTTTTGCTAAAAACTTTGGATTTGTACCTGCTACTGAGGTAGAGTCTTTGAACAAGCGTATTGATGAATTGGAGACAAAACTAGAAGAACAAAAGAAACCAACTTCTACGCGTAGAGCCGCAAAAAAGGCTTAAAACTGATTTGAAATCAACAATAGATATACAAACCACGATACACCCGTTTCGTGGTTTTTTCGCTTCAGTACATGGCTTATGTATTGAATAGATTATTTGCAGAGAACTTTTGTAAATGCGTTGATTCTTGGTATAATTGATTTCCAAAAGATTGAACAGAGCCTATTTATGCGTTTTGCGAAAACCAAAAAGATTGTAAGAGTTGGTAAAATTGTCCAAACTCTGGTGAAGTATGGATTTACAGATGTGGTAGACAATACTGCCCTGGGGAAGTTGGTTCCTTCCCGCAAAACCCCTTCTGAAGGTTCGGTAGCCTCTTATACCAAGTGGGAACGCATGCGTATGGTGGTGGAAGATTTAGGGCCCACCTTCATTAAATTGGCCCAAGTACTGAGCAATCGTCCTGATGTATTGCCGTCCGAATTGATCGATGAGTTTGAAAAACTACAGGATAAGGTACCTCCTTTTGAGGAATCCTTGGCTCGACAAATCATAGAAGAGGAGCTAGGACAACCTATCGACGAAGTTTTTGCGGTATTTGATAAACAACCTCTTGGATCGGCTTCTATTGGACAGGTACACCGGGCTCGCCTCAAAACCGGAGAAGATGTAGTAGTAAAAGTGCAGCGCCCCAACATTAGCAATCGGGTTCATACCGACTTGGCGCTTCTGCGTGATTTTGTAAAACTGACCGAAAATTATTTTAAGCGGCAGGGAATTCTAAACCCCCTTGAGGTAGTAGATACCTTTCGTGAGGCGATGGAAAGCGAACTCAACTATATCAATGAGTTGCAAAACCTGGAGCAGTTTCGAAAGCTGTATCGTAGTTATCGTAATTTTTATATCCCCAAACCTTATCGACAGTTTTCTACGAGTAAAGTATTGGTGATTGAGTTTATCAGTGGTTGCAAAATTACGGATATTCCTCAGTTAGAAGCCTGGGGGCTGGAGCCAGAAAAGGTGGCCGAAAACGGAACCGATGTTTACCTGACCCAAATTTTTAAAACTGGTTCTTTCCACGCCGATCCCCATCCAGGAAACATTTTGATTCGCCCCAATGGAGTCGTGGTATTGATTGACTTTGGGATGGTAGGCAAGCTTACTCAAGAACATAAGGTAGCTTTTGCGGGAATGATGATTGGGTTGGCGCAGCAAAATGCCCGAAATATGGCTACCAATATCCAAAAATTGGCAGTAGGCAGTGAAATAGACGATATACTGACTTTTGAACAAGACATTCAAGATCTGATTGATTATTATTTTGAGTTACCCGACGAAGATTCCACTTTTGGAGCTTTTTCGGCACGTTTTCAACAGATCATCTACCAATACAAGCTCAAAGTTCCTGGTTCTATATTTCTGATTATGAGAGCTTTGGCTATTTTAGAAGGAATTGGAGGAGTATTGCATCCTAATTTCCAAACGTTGGAATTTATCAAGCCTTATGGTACGCAATTACTCGCTGAGCAGTTTTCTTTCAAGAATATTCGTAACATGGCGCAAACTGGTATATCCCAAATGCTTTCGCTGTTGTATATTTTGCCCAACGAGGCCCGCTTTATTCTTAAACAGTTACGATCGGGCAAAATCTATATAAAATACGAACTACAAAATCCTGAACTGTTTCTTACCAGAGCCGATTCTATTACCAATCGTCTCATTCTCACCCTTATTATTTGTGCGCTGCTTATTTCATCCTCCATTATGATGACAGTTACCTTTAGCCCTAAAATGCCTGCACCTTATGGCATGCCTTTGGTGAGCCTGATTGGGTTTGGGCTGGCTACTTTGCTAAGCATTGCCTTATGGATGATGATGCGAAGACGCAAGAAAGATAGATTTGATTGATGAAGTAATAATCACCCGATTGAAATTGAGTAACTAATACAAGAGAAGGTAACCTGCTGACCATAACCGAATTGCAGAATACTCCAAATAAGATTTAAAATTGATAGTGAATGATGGGACAGCTGAAAGGCTAAAAGCTAAAGACCAACAGCTGTCAAGTAGGGTGTTCAGAATTTCAAAAAAGTTCCCCATGTTTTTAGAGCTATTCAATGCT
>DMXI01000275.1 GCA_003483885.1 Microscillaceae bacterium | reverse complement strand
AGTTTTTTCAGGACAAGACACAAGTATAAAACACAGTTTTGAATCTACTTGATCCCTGCCCCTTATTTCTTGACTTTTTCTGTAAAGCCCTCAAAAACTCTTGCTTAAAACTATAAACGCGCCTTAGGAAACCATTCTTCTATCTTTTGCCTTTCTTGATCAGATATAGGGTTATTTTTCAAATTGATATAGTTAAGATCAGGAAAGTGACGCATTTCTTCAGGAAGATGAGTCAATCCGTTACGAGGTAAGTTCAGTTCTTGTAACTTTGTTAACTTCCTTATACCCTTAGGCAAAGAGGTCAAATGATTGTATGGAAAATATAAAACTCGAAGATTTACAAGTTGACTAATCTCTTCAGGTAGATACTTCAATTGATTAAGACTACCTGCTAATACTTCTAGATTGGTGAGCAATCCAATCTCAATAGGGAGTTCTGTAATTTGATTACTTAAAAAGTTCAAATCTTTTAGGTTGTGTAATGCCCCTATTTCTTTAGGGAATGCTTTCAATTGATTATCAAATAGAGTAAGGCTTTCTAAATTTTGTAATCGTCTAATTTCAGGAGGAAGGAATTCAATACGATAACTATTTATCTCAATAGTGGACTGATTAAGAGAAATGACATGAGTATGATCTATTTTTTTTAGCTCTTTATCAAAAAAACATTGCCACAATACTAAATAATCTTCCAGATGTTGTTTAAGATCAATTTCAGGTATACCCTTCGCCATCTCAAAAGCAAGCATTACATTAGTTTCATCAGGTGAACTCAAAAGTTGTAAAAATTGATCTTTATATTGCATAAGATAAACTTACAGTCTAAATAAAACTACTCAAACTCTAACTTTTATCTTGTTAGGTTTCGTAGTGCAACCATCTTATTTTTAATAACCACAATTCATCTCTAATTTATGGAGCTCATCAAAGGTAACTCGCAAGCTGGAAGTCATTTCAGGTATGATATTAAAAAATAGTTAAATCACTTTTGGAATCCTTTCAGTAAAATTATAGGCCAGAAATTATAAAAGATTAAAGTAAAGGAAACAAGGAGCAAGTGTGAGAAATTACAATCAATAGGTTTCACACTTGCTCCTTATTCCCTGCTCCAAAATACCAATAGCTACTCCTTTAAAGTCGTTCTCACCTTTACTTCATTGTGCAAAGTACGGTGTACCGGGCAACGATCAGCCATTTCTAGTAAACGTTTTCTTTGGGCTTCATCCAGGTTACCTTCCAGCTCTACTATGCGGGTAATTTCGTCTACTTTCCCTTCCTTGGTTTCACAATCGGCACAGTCTTGAGCATGTATTTTGCCATGATCCAGGTGAACCCTTACTCCTTTTAAGTCCCAGTTTTTTCGCTTCGCATACATGCGCAACGTCATTGCAGTACAAGCCCCCAGCGCCGCGTTTAACAAATCGTAGGGCGTAGGCCCAAAATCGTTTCCTCCTACTGAAGCCGGTTCATCGGATACCAAATGATGTTTGCCATTGTAAATATCGGTGGTATACCCTTCTTCGCCCAAATACACGGCGGTTTGGGCTTGGGTAGATACCCTTGGCTTCTCGGGTATGTCTACATAACGTTTGGCCCAGGTAGCCACTACATCTCCCACGTACAGCGAATCGGCTCGCTTACTCATCAAATGATCGGCTCCATCTAGCGAGACAAAACTACGAGGATGCTGTGCTGCTTTATAAATATGGGTAGCGTTGTCAATCTCTACAGTTTCATCTTGAGGAGAATGCACTACCAGCAAGGCCGCATTGAGGTTTTGAATAATATCCAGGTTGGTACTCAGCTGGTTCATATCCTCGATGAACTGTTTTTTGATGGTAAACGGGCGCCCTCCAATACTTACATTGGCTACTCCCGCGGCCTCGATTTGCTCAATACTATCTTTGAATAAATGCGATACGTGCCCAGGATGGTAGGGTGAGCCAATGGTGGTTACCGCTTTTACACTAGGGATGTGCTGCTTGGCTACCAACACGGCGGCTCCTCCGAGCGAGTGACCTATTAATACGGTAGGCGCTTCGTAGTTTTCTTCTAAAAATTGAGCGGCTTTCACCAAATCCTCTACATTAGATGAGAAGTTGGTATCGGCAAAGTCTCCTTCGCTTTCTCCCAAGCCAGTAAAATCAAAGCGCATCACGGCAAAACCTTCTTGGGTAAGTGCTCGGCTGATGTTTTTGATGGCAGTGAGATTTTTATTACAGGTAAAACAGTGGGCAAATAACACATAGTTGTGGGGGTGTTGATCGGGTGGCAACTCAAGACGCGCGGCCAAACTATGCCCTTGTTGATTCTCGAAGGTTACTTTGAAAGTTCTCATATGGATAACGTATTAGTTGTAAATGATGAATGATTCATTGCCCTGATATCATTGAGCAATCAGTCACTTCATCATTAGAGTAGTGATTCGGGTTAAAAGTTGAGACTTGTTTCTAGCTTAGAACAAATATAACAAAAGTAAGAATGATAAAAGGTGGGGCTTTAGTTCCAGTAAAATGAAATTAGTATATTATGTTCTACTACATTTGAGTTACACATTTCTGCAAATCAAATAATGTGTACAATTAGCCTGAAACATTTAAAAACGTTAGAGATTTTCTAATTTAGCTGTTCAGAAATAAATCTATAATGATCATATGTTAGAGAAATTAGCTAGAGTTTGGGAAAGCGAACATTTTAAACAAGGAAACGATTCCTTTTTTTTGTCTAATTACTTTTTATTTCGGTTCATTGACAAAGATGAGTTTGACGAAGAAAACTCAGAGGCAGGCAGCTGGTTTAGTATTATTCAAAAAAAATTTGGGGATAAAAGAATCATTTGTATTTCAGATTTTACGGGTGATAGGGATCATGAAGCCTATATCTTAATGGATGCGAACAGTTTCAATATCTTCTTGTATCGCCTTCCAATGGGGATGGAAACCTCAAACCCTATTTTCTTATCTGACTCTTTGGAAGAATTGTTTGGACAAGAAAACTTTGAACAATTATTTGTTGATGCAGAGGATGAGGAACTATGGAATTGGATGGAACGGTGTGCTGTGGAATATGAGGTTCCTTCTGAGGTGGCCAAAGGAGTGATTCCTACCTATGATCTAAGAGCTTACTTTCAAAAAGTAGAAGATACATTTTTATCCGACCCAAAAGAATTCAATGGGCCAAAGTTCAAGGCCTATTTTTCCAAATTTGATTTAGGCCAAGACATTCCAGATGACTTTGCGGTATTTGAAATAAATATGGATAATAAACTCCAAAACCTCTTGGAAACACTCAATCGTAAACAATCAAAATACCTGTTTAAAACCGTTCAATTCTCCGTTTCTGGTTTTTGGGGCATTTATCAGGAAAATGCCTTATCCCAGGAAGATAAGGTAAAGTTCACTCAATTAGGTTTGATCAGTTAAGATTATAAGTGTGTATTTTAGCTCTTCTAACTTTGAGCAATAGGGCAGTCACTTTATTTCTAATACTGTTTTTTCTGTTGAGATCTTTTGTCACTCTGAGTCATAATTAACTTCGTTGAGCTCGTCACATCAAAGCAGTAGACGCAGTTTTTTGTTTAAAATATATCAATGCAGATGCCAGTTTACTTCCTGGCCTATGGTCATGCCGAGCTTACCGAGGCATCTGGTACTGGGTAACCAAGCGTTGAAATCAACAGATGTTTCGGCTATGATCATTTTATGTCATCTGTAACCCTGCGAAGCATCTGATAGTCGGTTTTTAGACAGCCCCCCTCAACAAGTTCGGGGTGACAAAACACTTAACCAACCCAATCTTAAACACCTAACAATCAATGCCTTACACAAAATCACCATCAGTAATTTAGTTAGGATATAGTAACGATTCACGAAATCCCCTAGCTCTTCTAAATTTGAGCAAAGCGGAAACTTTGGAGGAAAAACGATTAGCCAGTTTGTAGTCCTTACCAATCACTTTTTCTTTCTCGGAATTACATTCAGATAATACAAATTTTGCGCACTGGAATTGGCCTCTACGATATCCAGATAAGCATCGTTGTTGAGATCTACAAATCGCAGGCAATAAGTATCTAAAGACCTATCACTCAAGGGCTGTTTTTCAAAAGTTAATCCCACTTGGTTGTTCGCTACTTGATTGATGTACAAAATATTTTTTTGCTTCGAGTTACCAATCAAAATATCTATGTCTCCATCATTGTCAAAATCCCCCACATCCAGCGCATAGGTTTTGTCTTTTTGGGTATCCAAATCCATTACCTTCTGGAAGCTCATATCCTTGTCTCCAAAACAGATTTGATTCTTTTGACGAATATTTCCTGTAAGAATATCGATATAGCCGTCTTGGTTAAAATCCGCCAAGGCAATGGCCCGAGTGTCGTCTTTTCCGTTACCAAATTTAATTTTCCTTTGAAAACTCATCTGATCATTTAGGTAAATATAATTGGTTTGCTCGTTGCGATTGGCCAGTATCATATCCAGGTCACCGTCTTTGTCTATGTCAAATAATTTGATGTCCAGCGTAGCATCGTTTTTTTCTCCAAAATGTAATACTTTGTCAAAGTTTCCCTGACCATCGTTTAGGCAAATTTCGTTTTGGTCAAATCTGTTACAAACAATGATATCTATATCCCCGTCACCATCTATATCGCCCAAGGTAATGTTTCGGGTATTGGAGTCATCTGCACCAAAACCTCCAGCTTCTTCAAACCTTCCTTTGCCATTGTTTTTATAAATGATGTTGGGTGCCCGATCGTTGCCCTCCACAATGTCTAAGTCACCGTCTCCATCCAAATCAGCTACTTTTGCTGCATAACTCGTAGATCGAATGGCTCCCAGGTTGTAAATGGCCCTGAATCGCCCTCGGCCAGTATTGAAATAAATTTCGTTTTGATCGGGCCAGTGCCGTCCGTTAGCCACCACAATGTCTATGTCTTGGTCGCCATCCAAATCACCAAAGCTAATACAAGAAGTTTTCTTAGTGTGGGTGCCAAAGGTGAGGTTATAGGTTTGAATGTACACTCCTTTGATTTGAGCACCAGCAATCGTTGCCCAACATATAAGGATAGTCAATAGGCCGTACTTCATTGTTATATTGGTTTTAAGTTGTATTTGTACAATAAAAATCCCCAAACCTGTTTTCATAAACAAATTTGGGGATCGATTTATACCAACGGTTTTTTATGATTATACCGCGTCGGGCACTGGTTTTCCCAGTATTTGCACCACGCCAAAGAGCAATCCAAAACTGATCAAATAAGTGAGGTACCAAGGCACGCCAATCATAAAGAATGCCGAAGAAGCAATGATGCTTACAATAGCTACCGTAAGCGCATAAGGCATTTGGGTGCGTACGTGCTGGATGTGGTCGCTACCCGAGGCCATCGAGCTTAGAATGGTTGTATCTGAAATGGGCGAACAGTGATCTCCAAATACTGATCCAGCCAATACTACCGCTGTTACGTGGTAAAAAATGTCCATCGCTTCAGTAGGGCTCAAGCCGCTGCTTTTGGCTGTTTTCCAAACTGCAGGTAAAATCAATGGATACAAAATCGCCATCGTGCTCCAGCTCGACCCCGTAGAAAATGCCACAAAAGCTGCCAAAATAAAGGTCACTACAGGTAGCCAGTAGGCCGACAAACCACTATCTCTGATGAGTCCTGTCAGGTAATCACCCGTACCCAAGTCTTTGTTTACGCTGGCCAATGCCCAGGCAAATAATAAGATTAGTACTGAACCTAAAATAGTTTTAAATCCATTGGCCATGGTATCCATGGTTTGCTTAAGACTCATAATGCGTTGGCTCACCGTGAGAATGATGGCTAGAATTAAACCCAGCAAAGACGACCAGATCAAAGTGACGTAAGAGTTGGCTTCTCCCAAAATGATTCCTACTTTACGAATCGTTCCTGGTTCTTTGCCTTCATTGAGCGAAGCCAGGTTGTTCCAAACATCGCTGGTGCCTAGTTTTTGCGCTACCGAATCCATACCAGTATATACCAATCCAATGATGGTTCCCACAATGACTACCAAAATAGGTAAAAAGGCATTGTACCATTTCAAATATTCTTTTTTGATAGGTTCAAACTC
>DMXI01000037.1 GCA_003483885.1 Microscillaceae bacterium | reverse complement strand
TGTTCCATTTTTTTGCTGAGCTTCTCATAAGGAGCCACCGAAAAATAAGGACAAGCCACCACCCAATCAAACATCTCCGTTTTGTTGGCAAATCCTTGCCGCCACTTGGCAATATCTAGTTGTAGAAACCCAAAAATCTTGTCGATATCCAGCGACACTGCTAAGTCTTTATGGTAATGATTATCGGCTCGCCGAAATACATATTGCAGGCCTTGTTCGCCGTATTTTAGGTTAAATCGTTTGAATATTTTACCTATTAAATTCCCAATATCGTTGAAACACAAAAAATTGTAGGTACTCTCAAAATATTGATGATTGCGCACAAAGTAATCTACCTGAAAATTGCGGTATACCGTGCTAAATACGGCTCCTGCTGATTTGTACTGAGTAAGCCCCAAATCATTGATAATTTCGTTACGCAATTGTTCCCAGTTCCCCGTAAGCACCGCCGAAGAAACCACAATATCCAGATCGCCAAAGTCAGGTTTATCATCATAATAGCGAGGGATACGATAGTATTCCCCAAGCTTCTGGTCTAAGTATTGGATCAATTCCGTTTCAATCACTTTGTAATCGGCCCTTGGTAGCCTTCCTAATTTAAATAAATTTCCTCCCATGGTGTTTCAGTGTATTGTGTATTCAAATTTGTAAAAACGAATGCACTTATTATATTCGTTTTATAAGAAATATTTGTTATTAAGTAAGAAGGTTTGAATCGTTCAACCTTGAAACTAACTATTTACTTGCTTATTGGTGTTTTAGTGCACCAATAAGTTACAAAACTGATTACTTGAATCTTGTAATTAAAAGATATAAAACATGGCTTCATTCAACGTACATAATTTAGTGCAATGGGTTGAGGAAAACAAAGACTCATTGAAACCTCCCGTGGGCAACAAAGAAATTTACCCTGGAGGCGATTTTATAGTGATGGTGGTAGGTGGCCCCAACATTCGCAAAGATTACCACTACAACGAAGGTCCTGAGTTTTTTTACCAGATCAAAGGAGACATTACCCTCAAAATCATCGAGGATGGTGAGTTCAAAGACGTAGTCATCAAAGAAGGAGAAATCTATTTGTTGAATCCCAAAATACCTCATTCACCCCAGCGTCCAGCGGGAACCATTGGCTTAGTGATAGAGGAAAAACGCAAAGATTACCAAACCGATGGTTTTCAGTGGTATTGCGACAATTGCGGCCACAAGCTACACGATGAGTACTTCAAGCTAATTAACATCGAAAAGCAGTTACCCGAAACTTTTGCCAAATTTAACAACAACCCTACGCTGCACAAATGCAGCAATTGTGGCGAGGTATTGCAGATTCCCAAGAGGGCAGAAATAGCGTAGTTATTAGCTTCAAAAAATTAAACATTCGTGCCCTTGCCAAAAGTCTTTGGTGAGGGCTTTTTATCAGATGGATGATTACCAAAATCTCAAAAATTTCAATGGTTGGGAAAACATTCCCTGGAATGCTTTTCCTGAAATGATCAAACAAGCCTTGAGCCGACAACAGGTTGGTTTCAATGAATTGGATGGATTGCTGGAATTTAGCTTTCAGGAAATGCGAACTTATTTGAAATTCAATGAGTTGAATCAACTGCGAGAAGTACACCAATTTGCCGACTTTCATTTACTGGAGTTAGACAAGTCACAAGCGTTTTATGAAAAACTCAAAAAGGACTTGGTGCTTAAATATGGCCAGCCTCAGTACCTGAGTGACGACAAAAAACGTGAAATTATTACCTTACATTGGTATTTGCCGCATACCCAAATCAAGTTAGCCTACGATTATCAATACAAAGTGATAGATGAACTAGGCGGAGGAGCCTATCGGGTAGACGTGTACTTTTTGCCTCAGTAGCTTTTAGTAATTAGTTTTTGGCTCTTGACTTTTCTCATATTTGCCAAACGTTGTCCTGAGCGAAGTCTAAGGAACTAACCGTTAAAAATCAATCATTAATAATCATATATGAATACCATCATTTACTTTGCCGACCCTATGTGTTCCTGGTGTTGGGGAGCTGCCGAAGCCATTACCCAGCTCAAAAACCAATACAATGAGTTTGAATTTAAGCTGGTAATGGGAGGCTTACGCCCTTATGAAACCCGGCAACTGGATGCCAACTATCGGGATAAACTCACCCACCATTGGCAGGAAATCCACCAAATGACGGGGCAGCCTTTTAGCTACGATATTTTGCAAACACCTGATTTTGTATACAATACCGAACCCGCAGCCCGAGCCGTGGTCACTGCCAAAAAGATCATACCTGCCAAGGCTTTTGAGTTTTTCAAGGCGGTGCAAAAATCGTTTTATGCCGCTAGTAAACACCCTCATCAAATAGATACCTACCTGGACATTTGCCAGGAGTTGGGGTTACCTTCCGAGGAGTTTAAGCAAGTTTTTGAATCAGAGGATATCAAACAAGCCACCGAAGCGGAATTTCAGGAAGCAAAAACTTTTTATGGAATCACGGGATTTCCTACCTTGCTGCTTCAGTTTGGTGCCAAGGCCAAACCCATTGCTCGAGGGTACATGCCCTATGAGCAAATGCAAAAAAACGTGGAGCAAATTTTATTGAAATATCAGGCTTAATCGATTACAATGGTTTGATGGTTACTTGATCTCAGTAGAACTGGAGTTTACAACTACCTCGTCGTGTAATACATCTCTTAACCATTTAATAATGTAGCAATTCAACAATTAAATATGATAGATACAAACCAAAAAATCATCATTGTTGGGGCCGGATTGGCCGGTTCATTACTATCTATTTATATGGCGCGTCGTGGTTTTCAGGTGGCAGTCTACGAAAAACGCCCCGACATGCGCACCGAAGAAATCAGCGCAGGACGTTCCATCAACCTGGCTTTGTCGCACCGAGGTATCAGAGCATTGCAGCGTGCTGGAATAGCTGAGCAAATTTTGCAGGAAGTAATTCCGATGAAAGGGCGCATGCTGCACAGCGTAGAGGGCGAACTTACCTTTGTGCCTTATGGCAAAGACGACTCCGAGTACATCAATTCTATTTCGCGAGGAGGACTCAACATGGCCTTGATGACAATTGCCGAATCATACGATAATGTGCAATTGTTTTTTAACCAAGGTTGCGAGTCGGTAGATTTTGCGCAGAAAACGCTGCACTTGAAGCATACCCAAACTGGGGAAGTTCAGCAGGTAAAAGGCGATATTATTATTGGAGCCGATGGCGCGGGTTCAGTGGTGAGAACGGCCATGGAGTCCAGCCTAAAAGCCCGACCTGACTATAAAAACTCGAGTGACTTTTTGGCCCATGGATACAAAGAACTCACCATTCCTCCAGGACCTAACAGTAGCTTTTTGATAGAGAAAAACGCCTTACATATTTGGCCGAGAGGCTCTTATATGCTCATAGCCTTGCCCAATTTAGATGGCAGTTTTACTTGCACTTTGTTTTTCCCCAACGAGGGCGAAAACAGCTTTGAATCGTTGGATACTCCTGAAAAAGTAGCGGCGTTTTTCAACGATACCTTTGCCGATGCAATACCGTTTTTACCCAATCTTACCGAAGAATATTTTGAGAACCCCACCGGGCTGTTAGGTACAGTACGTTGCTATCCCTGGCATCTCGAAGACAAAGCAGTGTTGGTGGGAGATGCGGCTCACGCCATTGTGCCATTTTATGGTCAGGGAATGAATGCCTCTTTTGAAGATTGCATTGATTTTGACGAAT
Organism: Microscillaceae bacterium; assembly: GCA_003483885.1. Taxonomy (GTDB): domain Bacteria; phylum Bacteroidota; class Bacteroidia; order Cytophagales; family Microscillaceae; genus Microscilla. The sequence continues at coordinate 1,036 of DMXI01000037.1, read as the reverse complement.
GCGTGGAAAACTATGGAGAACAGGGTTGGCAGCAAGTATTTGAAGCCTACCAAACCAAGCGTAAGCAAAACTCAGATGCCATTGCCCAATTGGCTATTGAGAATTTTTATGAAATGCGCGATGGAGTGGCCGAACCTGCCTTTTTGCGTAAGCGCCAACTAGAACGCATCTTAGAGAACAAGTACGACGATTACCATTCTAAATATTCTTTGGTTACTTTCAACCCGGATATTTCTTATGCTGAAGCCCACGAGCGAGGCAATCGCCAAAATGAATTTTTACTGGAAATTTGCCGAAAGGTAGACTCAGTCGAAGCATTGGACGTAACGCAAATTTATGCGGAGTTGAAGCAAGTGATTGGTTAGTTTGTACTAACTTGCAACCCATACCTTGATATTAAAATTATGATAAAATACGGCGAACATAACCGCTTGAAAGTCAACCGGGAAGTAGATTTTGGAGCCTATCTGATAGACGAAGATACTCAGCAAGAAGTACTCATTCCTAAACGGTACATTCCCGCAAATACCCAAGTGGGAGACGAACTGGAGGTGTTTGTGTATTTTGATTCGGAAGATCGTTTGATAGCGACCACCGAAACACCTAAGGCACAAGTAGGGGAGTTTGCCTATCTCAAAGTAATTGCGGTATCCAGGGTGGGGGCTTTTTTGAATTGGGGATTGACCAAAGATTTGTTGCTCCCTTATCGGGAACAAAAACGAAAAGTATATACTGGTTCACATTATCTGGTACGCATTTATGTAGATGACAAAACCAATCGGATTGTGGCCACTACCAAAGTAGGACGTTACCTGGAAGATGCTGTATTGGACGAATTAGAAATAGGTCAAGAGGTAGATATCATCGTGTGTGATCATAACCATATAGGGTATCAAGTCATTGTTAATAAAAAATTTCTGGGCTTATTGTACGAAAACGAGGTCTTTCGCAAGCTCGAACCGGGCGAACAAACTAAAGCCTATATCAGAAAAATTCGTTGGGATGATTTCAAGATAGATGTACGCCTTCAGCGTGA
>DMXI01000216.1 GCA_003483885.1 Microscillaceae bacterium | reverse complement strand
TTTTTGCCTGTTTGTACCTTTTGTATTGTTAAACAACCTCTACCCCTTTTGGCGTTTTGGAATGTTTGCCGAACCAGTGAAAAGTCAGGTACAAACCGAAAAATTTAAAATTTACCGATTTTCTGCCTCTGGCCATTCTGAATACTTTTCTCCAGAAAAGATTGGCTTCGACGAAAATCAGTTTCTTTACCTTGCTCGCAATTATTATTACAAAAGTCAGACTACTTTTTTCTTAAAAGAGGTTCGTGGATTATATTCTAAAAAATATCCTCTTACTTCTACCCAAAAGGCCAAAAATCACCTGCCTCAACAAGGGCTAAAGAAAGAAACGTGGAAGTTGTACCGAGTAGTAGTGACTCAGCAAATTCAACACCTCCGCACTATCCAAAAAGACAGTACTCTAGTCACAACTCTACAAGGTCATGATTTTGAATAAACGTAAACTCCCTACTCATTTAAAATTGGGCTATTTGGCACTGGGGCTGATACTTTTACTCTTGGTGGGTTATTGGTGGGAATGGCGCCATTGGGTAGCACTGGCTTATGAACAAAAAGCCCCTCATTGGTTTCAGTCATTGGTGCAAACCATTTATCCTCGTTTTGGGGTGGAAAAACAACGCTTTCCCTTGGATTTTTTTCTACAAAAAGCCGATCAAGTCATGTTGCGCTTCGCCTTGGTAGGAGTTGGTACAATCATTTTCTTGTCATTGCGACAGTTTCAATCTTCTTTTGGCAAAAAAGTCCGTCATTATTGGGATGGAAGCACCTCTCGCTTGAATGTAAGCTGGCATTTGCGGGGCTTTGCCGGGTTGATGTTGCTATTTACCTGGGATTGGTATTTTTATTTAAAAAACCTGGAGCAAGCTCGAGTATTCTATGCTCCCATTTTTCCTTATCGTTTATTGCAACTCCCTTTTCCAGCACCACATTGGTTACTCGTTTTTTGTGGGGTGTTTTGGCTGGCCAATCTGGCGATGTTGGCCAAGATCAAAGTGTTTTGGAGTAGTACCCTTAGTGTGTTTTTCTTCATACTATTGCAGGGTTATATGTATTGTTTTCATAAGCTGGATCATACCTATGCCACCCTTACTTATGTAGCCTTGTTGGTACCCATATTGGCGTGGTATTATGAAAAAAGCAGGCGTCAGGGTTGCTCACAAGCGGCTGCCTGGCCCTGGCGAATGATGCAAATACTGATTGCTTTGGTATACTTTCAGGCTGGCCTGGAAAAACTCTTGATTGGCGGCTTGGAATGGCTAAACCCTCAAAACTTTCGAGCTTACTTATATATGCATCCTACTACTTTGGGGGCTTGGTTGTCTCAAAGCGATTTTTGGTGTGTGGTATTACCCTTGGGCGCACTTGTTACTCAATTGGGCTTCATTAGCATCATCTTTTATCCACGGCTCAAATGGCTTTTCATTCCTTTAGGTATTGCTTTTCACCTAAGTACCTATTTATTATTGGGGATTGGCTGGTATTACTCTCCGTGGATGTTGGTGTACCTCTTTTTGGTGGATTGGACACCTACCCAACAAAAAAACAACCCGAAATAAACGATTTATTTCAATTTCAAGAGAACTGTTTGTTCAACAAAATTTTTATTTGTATATATTTAGACTCCAAAAATGACCCTGTATTTATAATGATTCGTACTAAAAGTACCATTGCCTGCTTTTTTTTCATGATATACTGGATGTTTGGCTGTCATTCTGTGCAGCTGAGTAAGTCACATCAAAACACGCTCAATCGTTATGTGTGGAAAACTCAACAAAACCTCCATAAAACCGCTCAATTGAAATCTTTGGTGGATCATCGCATCCGTCTAAACCCTCATAGTGCCGCTAAAGATTTTTACCCAGTGCTCGATAACGTCAGCAAAAAACTGGATAAAATTCACCAAAAGCTTCGTACTCAACTCATTCGCCGAGAGGCTCTACCTTTGACTGAAATACGCAAGATTCGCCGTACTTTGAAACACACCCAACGCTTTTTGTCTCAGACCAATCAACACATTTTGCATGGTACTGAGCAAATTTTGGAATCAGATGTCTTGTTTGAGGTAGGAAGTACTCAGCTCAAAGCCGCTGGAGTAGTATCATTGAATCAATTTGCACAATTCTTAAAAAATCGTCTGGATTTACTCTTGGCCAATCCTATGCAGGTAAAAGTCGCTATTGCGGGCTATGCCGATGAGCAGGGCTTTGTAAGAGGAGAAACCGACAACCAACGTCAGGAAAAAAATCGTTTGCTTTCGTTGGGGCGGGCTACATCTGTGAAGCACTACCTATCAGTTATTTTGAACCGAATGTTCGAAAACGTTTCGCAAGATATCCGTTTTGACATTCAGGTAGAAGGCAAAGGAGAAACCTTACCCCCAAAATTGATCGATCCTCACAAAAACGATCGTAGAAGACGCATTTGTACCATTTCTTGTTATGCAGTCATTCCAGCGCAGGTTCCCGTGGTGCGCCAATCTCGTAAATCCAGGCGCTATACCATGCCTGCTCCAGTAGTACCTAGCAAGAAGTAAATAGTGTGTCTGATTATCATAAAAGAAGCCACTTGAAATGAAGTATCGCTTCGTTCCAAAAGATCAAACATAAATTTACGCTTAATGAAAGTATTAGGACACATTATACTACTTTGGCTATTCACCATTGGTCCAGTAAAAGCTCAACTTGATTTATTTGAGGAAGTAGTATTTAAGGAAACACCCAAAGGCACTTATACCTCTTTAGAGAATGCTCGTCAACACCCAGATCAGGTGCTGGGTTTGAAACTTATCAGGAAAAAACTCACTATCTTGCCTGCCGAATTGACCCAATATAAATCCTTAAAAGAGCTGAATTTGTCGTACAATCAGTTTACGATGCTGTCGCCAGATATTGGTCAGTTTACGCTGCTAGAAAAACTTTTACTAGATAAAAACCACCTTACGCAATTGCCTAAAGAGATTGCCCAACTCTCTAAGTTGCAGGTATTGAGCGTTTACAACAACCAGCTTTCTGACTTACCTAAACAATTAGCCCAACTTAAGCAATTGAAGAAGCTACAATTGGCTCGAAATAAGTTTTCTCAACTACCCAAGGTAGTTACCCAACTCCCTCAACTAAAAGCGTTGAATCTACTGGGTAATCCATTAACAGGTTTGCCAGAAAATTTTTCCAGGCTCAAAAGCCTTCGTACATTAAAGTTGCCAAGTTCGTTTGAAACGCTTCCCCAAAGTATTACCGAACTCGATAGCCTTGAAACACTTTTGATCATTGGTGGAAAACTATCTAGCTTACCAGCTTCTCTGGGGAAATTAGCCAACTTACAAACCCTTAATCTCGACCAGAATAAAATCACCACTTTACCCCCTGAGATTGGCCAACTTCAATCTTTAAAAGTATTGTACCTTACCAGTAATAATCTTCGCACTTTGCCTCCTGAAATTGGTCGCCTCCAAGGCTTACAATACTTGGATTTATGGCTCAATGAGCTTACCAGTTTACCCACAGAGATTGGTAAGTTACAAAACCTCAAAGGGCTGGGACTAAGTGATAATAAGCTCACCCAGCTTCCTCCTGATATTGCCTTTCTGCAAAACCTCACAGAATTGCTTTTGGCTGATAACCGCCTTACGCAATTGCCAAACAATATTGGGCAACTTAAGCGTTTAAGAAAACTCGATTTATCTAATAACCAGCTCAAAAGCTTGCCTGAAAGTATTCAAAAGCTAAAGAACCTGAAGTATTTAATGTTGTCAGGCAACCCAATAACTAAAGCCGAAAAAAACAAAATTAAGCAATGGTTGCCTCGGTGTATCATTCGTTAAGGGTTATGATAAAGATGTTTAGGCTCGCTCAGGTCATTAAATCAGGTCAAATAGTGCACTCACACCACTACGTACAATAGTAGCATCGGCGTACCAACCCGTAATCGTGTGCAAATAATACTGACCTGTGGGCAAGTCTTTGGGCACTAGCCAAAGCAATACGCCATTGGAGTTGACCTGCAAAAAATCGGTCATATCATATTTTTTACCAGATGCAGCCGCTACCAAGTAAAACCCATACTCTTGCTTAAGCGCTGGTCTTATTTTCAAATGTTGGCCCAAAATCTTTACTTGCATTCCTCGTTTTATTTCGCTCAGATGTGGCAATTCTTTTTCGGCTTGTTGGTATTGCCCCTGCCCAGCTTCATCTACGCTTTCTATCTTGGGTAGCAGGGTATAATCCATCATTTTGCCAAACACTACGGGTTCGGGTTGGTATTTCCCTTCTACTTTGATGTGGGCCTGCTTTTTTATTTCAGTGGTATCTGCTGGAGTCATTTCTATATTGATTGGTTTATTGGCTCGCTCTATGCGGGCCAATTCGGGGTCGCTGTATTGAGACTCCTCCAGCTTGGGGGTAAATGTATTGCCACTCGCGTCTTTCAGGGGCTTATTATCCAAAAAACGCTCTTTCATCACATTTCCAATCAAGTCCAACACTTGCTTGTATTTATGGTATTGGTAGATACCTCCTGGCAATTGATAAATAAGGTCGTCTTGATTTTCCTCATCGTCAAAGAAGTACTCTCTTCTGGTTTGACTAGGGTTTTGAGGGTCTTGTACTTCATAATAATAAAATGCCATAATCATTTGTGATTTGATCCTTAATAAATTGTTTAATCACACATACGAGTTATACACAACGAAAGATATACAAAGCAGGCAAACGCTTTAAAAAACCAAATAAAAAATTATAATATTTTTATTTATCGGAATATTGTCTCCATAAAACCAATATAAACCCTAGTATTCAGAATATTTACATGAAAGCTTCGTAATTATTCTTATAAATTTAATATTTGATCAAACTCTGGCAACACATATTTTCTCAAATACCTATCTTATTTAATTTTGTTTTTTTGCTCCATCACTTCTCGAAAAAGCTGTTCGAGTTTATCTTTTCATTTGGCCCAGTTGGGTATTTCTCGGGTCTATAGTTCCAAAGCTCATTAAAGTAAAAAACCTGCCAACGTATTGACAGGTTCTTTTGTATTGTATCGTAAAATGTGACTATACAGCTTAGGCAAAAGGATTAAAACCTCGCTTGCCACCACCTTTTTTGCTCATCTTATTTACTTTTTTCATCATCTTACGCATGTCTTCAAATTGCTTGATGAGGTTGTTTACTTGCTGAATAGAAGTACCACTACCATTGGCAATGCGCTTACGACGGCTACCATCTTTCAACGCGATTGGGTTCTTGCGTTCGTAGGGAGTCATAGAGTAAATAATGGCCTCGATGGGTTTAAAAGAATTGTCGTCTATGTCTACATCGCGCAATACCTTGTTCATTCCTGGCAGCATTCCCATCAAGTCTTTGAGGTTACCCATACTCTTGATTTGCTGTAGTTGAGATAAGAAATCTTCGTAATCGAACTGGTTTTTACGCATTTTGCGCTCCAAACGCTCCATTTCTTCCATGTCAGCCTTTTTGTACATGTCGTCTACGAACTTCTTCACGTCTCCCATGTCCAAAATACGCCCTGCCATTCCATCAGGGTTGAATACATCCAAGGCATCCATTTTTTCCCCTTTTCCGATAAACTTGATTGGTTTATCTACCACGGCTTTGATAGAAAGAGCCGCTCCACCACGGGTGTCTCCATCAAGCTTGGTCAGCACCACGCCGTCAAAATCAATTCGGTCGTTAAAGGCTTTGGCAGTGTTTACAGCATCTTGCCCAGTCATAGAGTCTACCACAAACAGGGTTTCGCTTGGTTGGATGGCGTTTTTGATGTTTTCGATCTCATCCATCATTTCCTCATCTACCGCCAAACGTCCCGCAGTATCTACAATGACCACTTTGTGGTTATTCTCTTTGGCGTGCTTGATGGCATTTTGGGCAATTTTTACCGGGTTTTTATTTTCCGGTTCCGCAAATACCTCTATCCCTATTTGCCCTCCTACTACTTTCAATTGGTCTATCGCTGCCGGACGGTATACATCACAGGCTACCAATAGTACTTGTTTGTTGTGTTCAGATTTGATAAAGTTGGCCAACTTTCCCGAAAAGGTCGTTTTACCTGATCCCTGCAAACCCGACATTAACACAACGGCTGGATTGCCCGATAGATTGATTTGAACCTCTTCGCCTCCCATCAACTCGGTCAATTTTTCGTGGACAATTTTTACCAAGAGTTGTCCAGGCTCTACACTTTTCAATACTTTCCGCCCTAAAGCTTCTACTT
>DMXI01000092.1 GCA_003483885.1 Microscillaceae bacterium | reverse complement strand
ATAGCAAAAAACCCGCGTCATCTAACTGACACGGGCTTTTTTTTTGCACATATCCGAACGAAAAACTGTAAATATCCTTATCTAAAATTATATTTTCTCACTAAACCTTACATAGTAATTTTTTAATACTCAAACACTCATTTTAAAAGATATTCCACACTTGCTCATGAAATTATACCATAAATATGCCTCTTGGTGGCATGTTTTGTCTTCTCCAGAGGAGTACAAAGAAGAAGCCACCCTATATTGGAACCTTATCAAGCAGTATAAGTCCAACGTAAGAACTACTCTTGAGTTGGGTAGTGGTGGGGGTAACAATGCATTTTATCTCAAAAAACATGTAGAAATGACTTTGGTAGATAAATCCGCAGAAATGCTGGCTGCCAGCAAAAAAATAAACCCTACCTGCCCTCATCATGAAGGTGACATGCGTACAGCCAAACTGCACCAACAGTTTGATCTGGTTTTTATCCATGATGCCATTGGCTATATGACTACCGAACAAGACCTTGCCCAGGTTTTTCAAAATGCTTATCAGCATTTGAATCCCCAGGGGATGTTGCTTTTGGTACCTGATGATTTTCAAGAAACATTCGCTCCTGAGACCTACCATGGCGGTAATGATACACCTCAAGGAAGTGTAAGGTATCTGGAATGGGTGACTGATCAAGACCCTCAGGATAACTTAGTAGAGGTAGAGTATTTATACATTATGAAGGATGCTCAGGGTAAAGTAGAAACAGCGCACGATTCTGCGATATACGGCTTATTTGCTAAACAAACCTGGCAGGATTTGTTACAAAAGGCAGGGTTTGAAGTACATTTTGAACCGATAGAACATACCGAAGTAGAGACCAATGAACGCTTTGCCATTGTAGCGCTCAAAAAGTCATAACTTTGATAAAATCTAGTCATTAAAGTCATCTTGCCTGAAGGTTTTTGATGGCCTGAAGGCAACCCTTTTTTAAAAAACTGGTCTAGCCTAATAAATAACGTCAATCTCTTATCAAAATCTATATCCATGAAATATGCTTTACAATTATTAGGCACTCTGTTGACCATCTGCTTTCTCAATGCTTGCTCCTCAATATTTAAGGATACAAATTGCACTGAAGGCGCAGGCGATGTCATTACCGAAGAACGCACTTTTAATAGTTCCATTCAACAAGTATACCTTGGTGCATCTGCCAATGTATTTGTGACTCAGGGTACCGAGCAAAAAGTAACCATTCAAGCCCAGGCTAATCTTATTGCTTTATTAAACCTTACTGTCGTTAATCAGGAATTAAGGATAGAATTCAAAGACAATCATTGTATTAGAAATTCTACTATCAACATCTTTGTAACAACACCCACCATCAACAAAGTAACCTTGGCTGGTTCTGGCAATATAGAAGGCCAAAACACTTGGGATGCACTTAACCTGGAGGCGATCATCAGCGGCAGCGGTAACCTAAAGGCCACCGTAAAAAGTACTGAGATCAAGAGTAGTCTTGAAGGTTCAGGTAACATTATACTCTCGGGTAATACACAAAAACAGTCTCTACGCTTAACTGGATCGGGTAATTACCAAAACTTTGGTTTGGCCAGCGAACAAACTACCGTTAACCTTACAGGCTCTGGGAATGTAGAAGTACAAGCCAGCCAAACTTTGAATGTCACCATTTCAGGAAGTGGCAATGTGGCTTATAAGGGTAGTCCCACCATTACGCAAAGTATTACCGGAAGTGGTAAAATCAGTAATGCCAATTAGTAAAATTGTTTGGTTATAGCAATAAAGGCGCAAGTATGAATATTTGCGCCTTTTTTTAATCTATGTAAAACTAACCTCTATCAAATCTGGCTTTTAATCTCCTTATAACACTCGTTTGTGAGACAGTAGTAGATCCAAACCCTTATATATCCCTTTCAGTTAAGAATTAGTCTCCTTAATTATTTGCAAACCCTTCTAAAATTCATTAAAATGACTTCCTCAATCTTAAGTAAAGCCCATGAAAACAATAGGAATGATAGGCGGTATGAGTTGGGAATCGTCCGTAGTATACTACCAACTGATCAATAAAAAAGCAAAGGAGTTGTTAGGAGGGTTTCATAATTGCCCCAACATTATGTATACCGTTGATTTTGCCGAAATAGAAAGGTTGCAGCGGGAAGGCAACTGGAAAGTAATGGATACCATCATGGCCGATGCTGCCAAACGTTTGGAACACGCAGGGGCAGATATTGTCATTCTATGCACCAACACGATGCATTTATGTAGTGAGGCTATCCAACAGATGATTTCGGTTCCTTTTCTGCATATCGCGGAGGCCACAGCTCAGGCTATAGAGGCAGAAAAGCTTACTAAAGTAGCGTTGTTGGGCACTCGATTTACTATGGAAAAGGACTTCTATAAAAATACTTTGGTGAATGATTATGGTATAGAAGTAATCATTCCTAATGAAGCTGAAAGAACTCAAATTCACGATATTATTTTTGGAGAATTGGTGCACGGAGAAATCAAAGATGCATCTCGCAAAATTTATCAACAAATTATCCAACGCTTGGGAGATGAAGGTGCTCAGGGAGTCATTTTAGGTTGTACCGAAATTCCACTATTGATTCAAGCAGAGGATGTAACTATTCCAGTGTTTAATACTACTAAAATACACGCCGAAAAAGCGGTAGAGTGGGCGTTGGATATGCAAACTATTAAAAATTAGGACAGTGCAGGCGCACGCCAAACATATTACTCCTGCCATTCAAACCATCTGGATGGATTATCAAGCATCCATTGACCTTCAAGCAGTGAGTGCACCTTTTTTGCATCATGAATTAATTTTAAACTTAGGAGATACCTTTGTGGTAAATAATGACCAAGGACAAGATGGCGTTATTTTGTCCTTGATATCCTCCAAAGCGCTTCATACTCAAGTGCAAGGCCTTTATAAGGCATTCGGAGTTATTTTTTCACCGTTGGGTATTTACTATACTTATGGTATCAGTCCCAAAGAACTGGGCCATACCAATACCATTGACCAATATTTTTTTGGTTGCTCAAGCGAGTTTTTGCAAATAGTAGAAGCTTCCTATCCAACTAACTCTACTTTGCCTGAAATTACTCACTTTTTTAAACGATACTCCTTAAAAAAGCCCATTCCTCCTATTGTGATTAATTTTCTGAAAGCCATCCAAACTTGTTTTTATCAGCCCATTGAGATACAAAAAATTGCCCAGGAGTTACGCTTTGGAGTCAAACACTTGATTGCCACTTTTAAAGATGTGGTAGGCATTACACCTCGTCAGTACCTACAATTAATTCAGGTTAACCAAGCCTTGTATATGATGAAAAAGTTTCCTCACCGCAAACTCACCGAAATTGCGTTGGAAAACGGCTTCTACGACCAATCCCATTTCATAAGAACTTTCAAAAAAAATACGGGCTTTAGTCCTCGTTATTTTCGGCAACAGCAGGTTCTGCAAACTCACATCTACCCCAATACTATCCTGCTTTGAAGGTGCATTTTGTACAATTTTTTATCTTTTCCAAAGGCTTACTTTGTACTTTCTAAAAATAAAAATCTATGAAAAAAGTAAAACTGTACATCGCAGCAAGTCTGGATGGATTTATTGCCCGAAAAGATCATTCCCTGGATTGGTTAGATGCACTTCCCAATCCCGAAAAAACCGATTATGGCTATTATGCATTTTATGAATCTATAGACACAGTACTTATGGGGCGCTCTACTTATGAAGTAATTCTTGGATTTGATGTAGATTGGCCTTATCCTGATGCTCAAACCATTATTTTTAGTCGTTCCTCTGAGGTCAATATTACTACCCCAAACACTCGCTTGGTCAATGAAGATATCAAAACTTATGTCACAAAGCTTCGCCAAGAGAAGGGCAAAGATATTTGGCTGGCAGGTGGCGGGCAATTGGTGACTTCTTTTTTGAATGAAGGACTGATTGATGAAATGATTGTAAGCATTACACCCGTAATTTTAGGTGAGGGAGTCCCTCTTTTTGCACAAACGCCCAAAGAAACCAAACTAAAACTCACCGATGCTCAACACTTTGGAAGTGGCATGGTCAATGTTACCTATACTGTAATCAAAGATTAGGGACGCTCTCAAGCAAAAAAGCTCAATAACCGCTAAGTTATTAAGCTTTTTTGTTCATATTTTTTCAGTATTACTTAATCTAGAAATTTATTCAGATCCAGGTTTTTGTCAAACCACCAAGTATTGCCACTCTTATCATTCACTACCTCGTACCAATATCCACGGGCAATTACTACCTTAAAAATCTGGTTTTCGCCTTCAGTGTCAAACTTAATCCCATCTTTGTCCATCTCAGGTTGAAAATCGGCCAGTTTTCTTTCCGCAGCCAAGTGGCGGGTGTATAACCACTTTCCATTGGGATCAAAAATCACGTAGTTTTCAATACCACCGCAATCACACTTCATAAAACCTTGCTTGTTCTTTTTCCAAATTTGCTTGCTGCCTTTTTTACAGGTTTCAGAGTATTTAATCACCCCTTCTTGTAGTTCACTGGAGGGAGTAAAGGTTTCGGCCTTATCAAAATGAGGAATATGCTGAGTATAAGGTGAAAACATCACCAGTTCTGATGCTTTGAATGCCTCTGATGTAGTATCTACTTTTATCGAATCGACCTTTGCCTTGTTTACTAACTTAGTAGAATCTGTAGCTTTTACCGTATCATTATTATTGCTTTCTGATTTTCCACCTCCACAAGATGCCAAACCAACTATAATCAAAAGAGAGAAAACGGTGTAAATGGTTAGACTTTTACGCATTTTACAATCAGTTTAGTTTTTATTGTCAAGTTATAAAAAACGCGTACTATAGCACAGCAATGATACCAGTTTTTCCAAGGTGTAATTTTTTTGATAAAATAAAACCTCCCCCCTACTTTCAGGGAGAGGTTTATGAATTAAACTACGCCATTATCCGCCAGTTTTCTAACATCTGGGCTTCTAATTGGCGAGGAATCTGCGCATAATGTGAGAACGTGAGGCTGGCAGATGCTCGGCCAGAAGATAATCCTCGTATGGCTGGAATGTAGCCAAACAATTCGCTCAGTGGCACTTCGGCTTTGATCAATTGCGCTCCAGCTTTAGCTTCTAGTCCCACAATCATTCCACGGCGGCGGTTAATGTCTCCATTAATCACCCCTGTATATTCCTCAGGGGTTGTGGCTTCTACTTTCATTACTGGTTCTAGTAAATGAGGCTCAGCCAACAAAGCCGCTTCGCGAAAACCTGCTAAAGCTGCTTGCTCAAAATCCTGAGGATGAGAGTCTACCGCGTGGAAACCACCATCAAACAAGCGTACCCGCATAGATTCTATCGGATAACCTGCCAGGATACCTTGAAGCATTCCCGTCTCGAATCCTTTTTGCACCGAAGGGATAAATTCCTTGGGAATTACCCCACCTTTGATGTCATCTATGAACTCGAGTCCTGGTAGACCGTCTTCTCTTGGTGACAGTTCAAAGGTAATTTTAGCGTAATGCCCACTACCTCCCCCACTTTGTTTCTTTAAGAAATAAGTATGGGTTACGTTTTGAGTCACTACTTCTTTGTAAGCTACCTGAGGAGCACCTTTACGAATTTGGAGTTTAAACTCCGATTGCATTCGCTCAATGACTACCTCAAGATGTAGCTCACCCATCCCCCGTAAAATGGTTTGTCCAGTTTGTGGATCAATCTCCAATTTGATAGAGGGATCTTCTTCTTTTACCTTCTCAAGCGCCTGCCCAAGTTTGTCGGCTTCCTGTTTATTTTGAGCTTCAATGGCATATCCAATTACTGGCTCTGGAAACTGCATGGCTTCCAACACCATAGGAGCACCTTCGGTAGTCAGGGTATCACCGGTTCGAGCCTCTTTGAGACCTATCACCGCACATATATCGCCTGCTTGTGCTTCTGGTATACCCTCAAACTTATCGGCCAATATTTGCCTTAATCGACTTACTCTCAACCGTTTATCTGCCCGCACATTATATACAGTATCTCCAGGTTTGACAGTGCCCGAATATATCCTCACTAATGCCATTTTGCCGACAAACTTATCTACCAACACCTTGAATACCAGTCCGGAAAAAGGCTCTTCAGGCATTGGTTTGCGTACTTCTTCAGCTTCAGTTTCGGGATGCATACCCACTATTTCTCCTTTTTCCTCAGGAGATGGCAAGTACATGATGGTAGCATCTAATAAAGGTTGTACTCCTTTATTTTTATATGCTGAACCACCCAAAACCGGCGTTATACGCATTTTGAGAGTAGCCTTTCGTATGGCACGTTGGATTTCTTCAGGAACAATGGCCGTTGGGTTTTCCAGATATTTCTCTAGTAAAACTTCGTCAAATTCGGCTACTTGTTCCAGCATATGCTCTCGCCAACGTAGTGCTTCGTCTTGCCATTCTTCGGGGATGGGGAGTCGTTCAAAACTTTGCCCGACGTCGTCTTCGTCCCATACAATGAGATGCATTGTTAAGAGATCAATCATTCCCCTAAAGTCATCTTCAGCCCCCACTGGAATTTGCAATGGCACCGCGTTGGTTTTCAAACGTGCTTTCATGTCGGCTACTACCTTCAGAAAATCGGCTCCTTTGCGATCCATTTTATTGATAAAGGCTACGCGAGGAACTCCATAACGATCTGCCTGGCGCCACACTGTTTCGGATTGAGGTTCTACCCCTGAAGCCGCACAGAATAACATAATGGTGCCATCGAGTACCCGTAAAGAACGTTCTACCTCTACTGTAAAATCAACGTGACCAGGCGTATCGATCAGATTTAGCTGATAGGTATCACCTTGGTAAGGCCAATAGGTGGTAATGGCAGCTGACGAAATCGTAATGCCTCGTTTTTCTTCTTGAGGATCGGTGTCCATAGTGGTGTTTCCATGGTGTACTTCTCCCATTTTACGGATCATACCTGTATAGTATAGAATACGCTCAGTAGTAGTAGTTTTTCCAGCATCTACGTGCGCCATAATTCCAAGATTGCGAAGGTTTCTTAACTTTTTCATAAAAAGGTAATGATTAAAAATAAAACATTGATTTTTGCATAAGGCTGACCAAAGGGCACAAAAAAAGGCCGCTCTAAGAATAGAGCGGCCTTTTTTCGTCGGTCTTCAATGGTATCGTGATTTTTATCCATCGTTTAGGTATCGACAATAGGCTCCCGTTCTTAGAGGTAGGTTCCCTAAGGGTAAAGTCATGAAAAGCAATTTGCTTATCTGAATAAGCGATTTGTAAGTATGTCGATACATATCTTTTTTAATGATTAATTGTGAATGATTGATGGTCAATCAAACAGTTATATTTTGTATTAAAATCTAAAGCAAAAAAGCCTTTCCCAGAAGGAAAGGCTCATCAATCGTATATTTTGAAATGTTTTGACCTTACACTTTGGGCATCATCAGCTTGCATCATTATCTATCCAGATAATGCGTACCGAAGCAATGGCTTCCAAGCGATTATGTATGTAAGAGTTCAACATTGTTTTTTCTGTGATAATCTATTGCTACTCTACGAGTATCTATAACTTTTGTTGTACAAAGGTAGCAATATCTCTACGAGATTTCCAAATCTCTCGAGTGCTCCAGCTTATTATAATTCTTTAAAACTTCAACTTTCACTTCGCAAAAAATGGTTAATCATACACACACACTGATGTAAAAATCAATTTTACTCAGATTACTCTAAAAACATAACCAACTCATAATCAACGCTTTAAAACCAATCACATCCTGAGTCATTTATAAAATAGATTCCGTATAGTAAATATAATTGATTACAACAACCGTTTTATTTTAAACTACCATGAAACAAATCGCTTTAGTAATTTTAATGATGAGTTGCTTAGCAAGCACTCAAGCCCAGGATGTTAGCCTCAAGGGCAAATGGATGCTGGGAGGAAGTATCGGATATGCATCAGAGGATAACCAGTCGCGCTCTCCCACTTCTGTTGGCACCAACGATCAATCCAATTCTTTTACATTTCATCCTATGGTTGGCTACTTTATCAATGATTCTTGGCAGGTGGGTATTAAGGGAATCTTTGCTCAGTTGAATGGTAAGTCTCAGAGTATTGGTACTATCAAAACTTCTGGTACTAGTAGAGGGGTTGAACTATATTTAAGACACTATACCTGGATGTTTGATCATTTTGCTTTTTTTGTAGAGGGAGGTGCCAGATACGTTAAAAATAATCAGGTACAAGAAAACACTGCTCCTTTTTTAATATATCCACCTATTATTACTCGTCAGGAAACGGGTAGCTCACAAGTTGGGGTTTATTTACAGCCAGGGTTTACTCTTTTGATCAATAAGAGAATTGGCGTAGATTTTACCACAAATCTTTTCTCTATCATTCGTGACGAAGGGGATTATTATGACCAACCATCTGACTCTCGTCGGAGTTACAAAAGGTTCACTGCCCAATTAGCAAATTTCAGCAGCTTATTAAATAATGTTCAGATTGGAATTACGCTGTTTATTTAGTCGGCCAAACTTTAATGTTTCGCCTTAAATTTACGATAAGCGGCTGATTTTTTGTACTGGGCTCTCAGTTCCTTAGGGTTTTTATAAATTTTCCATAGTCCCTTCTTCTTGGATTTGGCTTTTTGTTCAAGTTTTTCGAAATAAGGGGCTTTGGAAACATTAGGTTTGTACCTTTTGGCAAAGGCATATCCGTGTTTTACAAGGGTAGCATTGTAAAGTTCACCATTGCCAAGGTATACGTAGGCCAACAATCGTCCAAATTTGTCTTGTTTTTCTTTATCGTAACGTAAGACAACTCTTTTACCCTTCTTCAGTCGTTTTTTTGTGTAATCAGAAGCTTCTTTCCCAAAAGGCTGCACATCCATATACATAGAGCGTAAACTTTCGGGTGTGTCAACTCCTATCAATCGAACAGTTTTTTTATTTTTTTTTGAACCTACATGAATCGTGTCTCCATCTACTGCCTTATAAACCCGGGTAATTTTTCCTTTAAAAATTGCTCCAAAGTACAGGCCAAACAGTTTTAAAATACGCCAGGCAATGAGCACTCCCAGGATAGCCCCTGTTCCTATTAAAGCTAATTGTACAAGTGTATTTTGCTTATCCCAATAATTGACAATAGATTCAATGAGTTCGTTTAACATAGTTTGCTCTGATTAAAAACAATTGCTAATAAAAAGTGTCTTTTTGCTACAAAAATAAGCATTTTTTATCAATAGGCAAGTTTAACACAGATAATGAGGCGGGATAAAACTAAGAAATGAATCGAATATAAAAACCCCGATCAGTTGAGATCGGGGTTGAACTTTTCTTTTAAGAAAAAGTAAATGGCTTAGTACAAGAAGTTCAAAGCAGTGATGTCAGAAGAAGTAAATTCACCATCAACACCGCTGTTGAAGCAAGCAAGCATCAAAGAAGTATTGCTGTTTACATTGGTAGTAGGAGTACCAGGAATGTGGATAGCACCTACACCAGCAGAACCTTCATTTCCACCAGAACCGCAGCTAATAGAACGGTTGAAGTAGTCAGTGTGACGGAAACCTAAGCAGTGACCAATTTCGTGACCAATTACGTGCTCGTTTACGTTAGTGCTGAATGCATCAGTACCAGCGTTGATTTGAACCCACTTGAAAGGATTACCACCACTTGGGAATCCAGCAGATCCACCTCCACCAGAAGCGCCATTGTTATAAACTACAATGTCAGCATTAGTGCTTGCAGCAAAAGAAACTGTAAAACGAAGGCTAAGGTTCAAACGGTTATAGTTGTTGATAGCCCACTGTAAACCTGTTCTCATTTTAGAAGTAAGCGCAAAACCAGAACCAGTGTAACCAATTACGCTGATGGTACGAGTACCACTCACACTTACCAAGTTAGAAGTACGATACTGCTCACCAGTTAATCCAGTACCAGCAATATCTCCAGTAAACATTGTTTTCAAGTTTTTGTCAGCAACAAACATGTCACCACCAAACATCCAACCTGACACACTCTCACCAGTCAATGGATTTAACTGATTGATGTGCTCCGCTACACTTGGGTTGATCCCATGTGCCCACAGCTTGTCTTGAATGTCTTTAGAAAGCACGTGAGTTTCGTTGCCAGGAGCAACTTCTTGTTGCTTACAAGAGAAGGTAAATGCGGCCAGTACCATAGCTAACGCTACGGTTAAAAAAGTACTTTTTCTCATAATTTTTAAAATTTGTGTAATATAATCGGTTGTTGAACAGAATGTTCGATGGCAATATTATGGTATTTCAGAACTTACTGCAAGAAAAAGGAGGTAAACAAAAAGTAAACAGGGTTATTTTTTAGTACATTACCGAGTATACTTTAGGCATTGAGCATCTCTTGAAAACAGTAAACAAGGTTAATTTATTTTACTGATAATCAAGGGTTAATGAAGTTACTTAAATAATGGATAGTCAAAAAAAGCAGGTAAACTTGTAGCATACAAAAAGTTGATGCACAGGAAGGGAAAATATCAAATTAAATTTGTTCAAGTCATGTAAAAACCAAACAAATCAGCAGTAAATCAGTAAAAAACCTCTTAAATAAAAACCCTAATCAATCAAGATTAGGGTTAAAATTCCTTTTAATAAGGGGTAAATAGCTTAGTATAAGAAATTCAAAGCGGTGATGTCAGAAGAAGTAAACTCACCATTTACACCACTGTTAAAGCAAGCAACCATGATAGAAGTACTGCTAGTTACGTTGGTAGTTGGTGTACCAGGAATGTGGATAGCACCTACCCCACCAGAACCTTCGTTTCCACCAGAGCTACAGCTAATAGAGCGGTTGAAATAGTCGGTGTGACGGAATCCAATGCAGTGGCCAATTTCGTGAGTGATTACATGCTCGTTAACATTGGTGCTGAAGGCATCAGTACCAGCGTTGATTTGAACCCACTTGAAAGGGTTACCACCACTTGGGAATCCAGCAGATCCACCTCCACCACTTTGGTTGTTGTTGTATACCACAATATCAGCGTTGGTACTTGCAGAAAATGAAACTGTAAAACGAAGACCAAGGTTTAAACGGTTATAGTTGTTGATCGCCCATTGTAAACCAGTTCTCATTTTAGAAGTTAATGCATTGCCAGCACCAGTATAACCAATCACACTAATGGTACGCGTACCACTTACGCTTACCAAGTTAGAAGTACGATACTGCTCGCCAGTTAAGCCAGTACCTGCAACATCTCCAGTAAACATTTGATTGAGGTTTCCATCAGCTACAAACATATCACCACCAAACATCCAACCTGATACTTTCTCACCAGTGATTGGATTTTCTTGGTTGATATGCTCTGCTACGCTTGGGTTGATCCCATGTGCCCACAACTTGTCCTGAATGTCTTTAGAAAGAACAGGAATTTCGTTGTTAGGAGCAACTTCTTGTTGCTTACAAGAGAAGGTAAATGCGGTCATTACCATAGCGATCGCTATGGTCAAAAAAGTACTTTTTCTCATAATTTTTAAAGTTTGTGTAATATAATTGGTTGTTGAACAAACCGTTCGGAGGCAATAGTAGAGCATTAAAAAAAACAGCACAATGATTTGGAGTAAACAAAAAGTGTACAGGAGGTTCCCTTGGGTGAGCTTAGGTATACTTTGAAGTATGAATCAATGGTTAAGCAAGTAAACTAATACTGTTTATTTAACTGATAATCAGTTTATAGTAAAATAATTGAATACTACAATCAATATTATAACAGGTGAACAAATGACTTAACATTAAGGTAACATAGAAATTCAAAAAAAGTATAGAAATCAATTTTGTTCAAAAAAAAGAATAAATAAACGCAATACTTTATACAGAAATCTACTATGATTATTACATATTTAAGATAAAACTGATCAAGTTACTGCCTTTGGAGAGCTGGAGTTTTTTACGCAGACGATAACGGGCAATACGTAAGCTGTCTTGAGAAATACCCATAATGGTGGCAATGTCTTTAGAACTAAGGTTAAGTTTGAGCAAAGCACATAGGCGAATTTCAGTAGAGGTTAGATTAGGGTAATTGGCCTTCAATTTTTCAAAAAAATCCTCATGTACTTGTTCAAATATGGTTTTGAATTCTTGCCAATCTTTATCAAAACTCAGCCCATTCCCTATAAAATTTACCAATTGCTTAAGCTTCTTCTTAGTATCTCGACTATCGGTTTGTACAATTTCCCATAAGCTTTCTTTTAACTGGCTCAGCATCTTATTTTTTTGAATAATCAATAAGGCATGCGAAGTGAGAGACTTGTTTTGAGTCTCAAGCATATATTGCAGTTGCTGCTCTTTGAGCCTTTTATTTTCCAGTTCGGTTTTGAGCTTTTGTTCGTTTAATTGAGTATTAGAAAGCTCCGCTTCGATCAGCTCCTGTTGAGTCTCGTAAATTCGTTGGTTTTGCTCGAGCAACTCCCTATTTTGGGCAATTTTAGAACGCTGCCAGTAAAACAAAAACCCTCCCATGGACAATAGCAGTAGTAATCCCCCAACCAATAGATAACGAGAAATGCGGTTGAGCTTTTTATCCCTTTGAAGCAAGGCTATTTTTTGCGCTTGTTGTTCCGATTCATAGTCACGGCGAAGTTGGGCAATCTCATGCAGGCTTTTGGTGTTGTACAATGTATCTTTTATTTCAGAAAATAAGCGATAATACCTAAAGGTTTGCTCAAAGTTTTTGATCTTCAAATGAATAGAAGCGACGGCTTTATAAGCATCCCGAAGTTCTTCCAGAAATTGGTACTTTTTAGCAATATCGATAGACTTTTGCAAGTACTTCAAAGCTTTAGCATTGTCTCCTGATTTTGAATGCACTCTCCCAATACTGCTTAAGTTTTCAGCAATATCTAACTTACTATCTAATTGATGAGCTATTTCCAATGCTTGCTGATAGTTTTCAATGGCCTGTACATGCTTTCGTTGTTGATCCAACACATCTCCCAAATTGTTCCAATTCCCCATCATGCTCTGAAGGTCGTGGTTTGCTTGAGCAATTTTCAACGATTGAAAGTAAAAGCTTAGGGCTTTGGGCAATTTTTGTTGTTTGCGCGCATTATCTCCCAAGTTGTTTAGATTTTCGGCAATACCTACTGGGTTATTTAATTGTTGGTATAATTTCAACGATTTTTGATAATACACTTGTGCTTCCGGGTAATTTCGTTGTTTGCGGTATACATCGCCTAAATGGTTGTACATTTGGGCTAAACCTTGATGGTGCTGGAGTTTTTCATACACTTTCAAACCTTCTAAATAATACTTGTAGGCTTCTTTGTAATGACCACGGTATTGTTGATATCCTCCCAGGTTACGTACCCCTGCGGCTATTCCTTCCCAAAAACGAATACTTTTTGCCATTTTGAGAGCCTTTCGGGCTAGTATCAACGTAGAGTCTGGATAAGACCTAAGGTAGGCTTGAGCAGATACATTCAGTTGATTGATTTGGGCTATGGTTTGATTATTTATTTGAGCAAATGTTTTGAACATCCACAAAAATACAATCACCATCACCCAAGCAAGCGTTTTGTAAACAGGCATTTTTCTTAAAAACTTTGTCGAAATGAAGTCAAAACCCACTCTTTATTCCAAAACTTTGATATTATATTTTTGTAAAAAATCAACGGAATAAAGACATCCCCAGAAATCTATTGGTTTTTCGGGTGTAGTCTTGCCTGCTCATTTTGGTTCTGTTATTTGCATATCTTATCTTTCAGCATAAAAAGCAATCAAGTGTGATGAACAAGATATTGAATAAGATTTTTCGGTCTCGTAGAAGCAGAGGTCAGTTTTTATTTGCCGGATTTGGTTTTTTGTTGGGCTTGTTGATGTTGTTACTTTCGGTACAACTCTATGTACAAGTAAATAAAGTGCTGAATCCCAAAAATGCTTACCCCGAATACTTGATTGTAAGTAAACAAGTGGGGTTGGGCAATATGCTTACTATGGCTCGAGCTAACTTTCGCAAAAGAGATATTCGTAATCTCAAAAAACAATCATTTATTGAGGATATTGGTCAATTTCGCTCTAATCAGTATAAGGTAATCGCTTATGCCAAAGGGCAAATCCCCTTTTATTCTGAACTATTTTTTGAATCGGTACCTGATGACATGATTGGCGACTTGCCCAAAAGCTGGGGGTGGAAAGAGGGCCAAAAGTTACTTCCAGTCATTATTTCCAAAAACTTTTTAGACTTATACAATTTTGGTTACGCTTTGGGTAATGGCTTACCCCAAATATCGCGGTCAACCATTGGCTTGCTTACGGTAAGTGTACGAATTGAAGGCCCTCAAGGCAAAGCGGAGTTTACGGGTAAAGTAGTGGGCTTTAGTGAACGTATTCCTTCTATGATTGTGCCAGAGAGTTTTATGCTTTGGGCCAACAAAAATATTGGTCGTAATGAACAAGTAAATCCTTCACGCCTGATGCTGAAGGTAAAAAATCCAGCAGATCCAGCCATTGCCAAATATTTAGAAAAAAAGCGGATTCAAATCAATAAAGATCGCCTTAATGCCAGTAAAGCAGGAGGAGTAGTCAAAATTGTAATGTCAGTAATCAGCTTGTTAGGTGCCTTCTTCATTGGCTTATCGTTTGTGATTTTTATGATGAATTTCAGGGTAGTATTGGCGGAGGCTAAAAATGAGATCAAGCTTTTGATGCAACTGGGCTATACTCCGGGAATGATTGGGCGCAACTTGATCAGTTATTTTTTAGTCTTTGTAGCAATTTTGGTCGTCATTACCGCTGGTTTGTTATACTATGGTATTTCTATCACCCAAAAGTTTATGATAGATAGTGGCCTGGAAGTGAGCCAAGGCATTGAACCAATCGCTATTTTGGTAGGGTTGGTATTTGTAGGCTTTACGGTAGGGGTTAATGTATTGGTGGTGATGCGAATGTTGAATAAATATGCCTAGAATCCACTGCTGTTTTCTTAGTAATCACTGACAGGGCCAGAGGCTCTGGTATAATCCCCACTCGCCTCAAGACAAGTGAGTAATTATGATCTTTTTTTCTTCGCGAGAAGATGACAAGGAAACAGCAGTGGATTGTCAACCGTGGTATCTATGAATTAATCTTTATCTTCGGATGGGCAAATCGTATCTCTCCTTTTCGTCGCTCTATAATGTTAATAAAATGACTTCCGTGAGGTTTTAATTTTTGTAAACCTTTACGTAAACGATGTATCCGTAAGTTAAGGTTGTATTGATCTACTTCTTTTAGTTCTTCTTTTGACATCTCATGAGTCAAACTCTCGATATGTTGCCAACCTTGTTCTTTTACTTCTACTCCAGCCTTGATATCTTCTTGCCTTTTGCGGGCCAAAGAGAGTAACATATAATTGTAAGAACGTTCTCCCAAATCCATTTCCAATTGATTGACTACGATTTTCACCATCACTTTTTCCTGGTCGGCACTCAAAGTAAACTCAAACCAGGCATTTTCTTTAATACGGCCATAGTCAACCGTTTCGTCTACCAATTCGTTTTTGACAAAACGCCACTCTACACCATCACACACAAATATTTGATTATGCGCCGGCTCAATTGTTTCTCCTCCCCTCTCTGCCTTCCATTGGCGATCGGCTGTACAATAAAAAGCAATTTGAGGGTTGTCTTCGTTGGGTAAGGCATAATAAGATTCTAGTGGAATAATCTGATAACTCCCTCCCAATGACTCCAGATAATTTAGGGGTGGAGTAATATCTACTACTTTCCACTGAGTAGAAGCTTCTTTGCCAAACTGAATGGTTTGACTTTGGGTAAGCTTATCTACATTATTATGTAAAAAATTACCATTCACAACCGTACCATTACGGCTATGATCTTTGATATGCCATTGCCCTCCCTGCCAATAAATGGTGGCATGCGATTTAGAAACGTCTCGTGCTTCTAACTGTGTAGAACTGTGTGGGCTTCTTCCAAAAATGTGCTGGGAATTTAGGTAAATGGATTTTTTAGTTAATACATTCTCAATTGTAGCCATAGGTGAAGCTGTTTTTCCCTTTATTCGATATTCCAGTAATGGAATAAACTTCAAATTACTACCTTAAGTTTTAGAAATCAAGAAAATATTTAAAACCCCAGTTTTACCTATTCTTGTGGGGAAAACATCGCCACTAAATCTCCAGCGCTTCGTGTATGTTCATCGTAAGGGATCAACTCGATCTTGCCTTCGCTTTCGGTATAGGGAGATGCGAGGCATTTTAAAGCAAAATGTTTGGCATTGTCTTCAGTAGTTACTTCGTCAATGGATACACAGTGTACATCATTCATAAATACTGGGCCATTGAAAGGTTGCTGTAAGCCTTTTACCTGCTTTTCTGCTTCTTGAAAAATATGTACTGCTTTTGCTAATGGAATACGGAAACTGGCCTCATGATTATGGTTAAGCTCTACAAACATGTAGTAAGGCTGCATTCCCAAGGCTACTTCCTGGCTCCATAGGCCCACCCAGTCTTCTACAGTATCGTTTATTCCTTCCACTACCGGGCCTTGGCAAATAATTTTGGCACCTGTGGCCTGAATCTTTTTCACCGCTTCAATCACATGATCATTTTGGAGTTCACGTACGTGGGTAAGATGCGCACAAAACGTAAGGTTACGTCCAGTGGAAACAATATAACGGAACAGTTCAAGGACATTTTCGGCATCTTTATCAGTTGTAAAACGAAAAGGCCACCAAGTCAATGCTTTGGTATTAAAACGGATCGTTTTCACTGAATCTACTTCTAGCAATGGATCTACGTATTGTTTGATTTTATCGGCATTGAGCGTCAAGGGATCTGCACCAGTAAATAATGTCTCCGTTATTTCAGGGTTTTCTTTTAGATAATCTACTGGGGTTCTGGGGTCTTTGTAAGTAGTATAATCCTGTACTTCAGTATTGTTAAATGCAATCCAGCGAAAACAATAAGAACAATACGCATGACAGGTTTTGAGCATAGGATCAGGAAACAAACTAATCACATTATTGAAAGAACGATATAAACCCTGAATACGCTCACCACCTTTTTTAGGAAAACATTTCTCATCATAAGGGATCTGTGGAGTAGTTTTTTTTCTAATCATCTCAATAAAAGGATGTAAATCTTTGATGGTAACTCCCGCCTTGTAAAACATTAACAATTGCTCATAATCCTTTGCACTGATGACATTTTTGTGCAAAAAATTTAAACGAAACATAGGGTCATTCTCAAGATTATCCCAGTCTATGAGTTGTTCCAGCACATAGTTATTGGTTTTGAAATAGAAGATTTTAGATAAAATCTCAAAGTCGTCTTTTTGTGTTTGTGACAAGCGATCATAGTACTTTGTTTTCTTAAAAGAGTGATTGTTGTAAGAAATGTATTTCATAAAAGTCTTTTTGAATAAGTTAGATAAAAATACCTATTGGGTTCAATTCTTCTTCTTTCAATGGTTGCGCAAGCCAGCCCATTTTTACTGGCACTTCATACAATCGTCCAGGGGCAGTTCGTCGCCAAAAATGTCGTAATCCAGGCACTATTACTTTGACTACAGGCAAGCCAATGTCAGGCTGGGTAAGTTCTAGTACCAACGTTTCTAAACCTTGCTCTTGGGTTACCTTCAAAAGGTGATTTATACTTGCCTGAATGGTAGGCTCACAAAGTGTTGCATAATCTTTCTGCAAATCTTTGGCAGGCACCTTGGCTGGTTTTAAATACTCATTTTTTTCTAAGGTTTCCTGGTTTAACCAATCAATAAAGGTCTGGTCCTCAGTCAAATATTCCTCGTCGCCAATCAACGGTAGCAATTGATTAAGTTCTATGACGGCTCTCTCTATAGCAATATGCGCGTCTAAATGAGCTCCAAATGCGTACAAAATCTTTTCTTTACCATCGGTTGGGTTCAATACTTGGGAAATAGCCACAAATACCGGAATGCCTAAGTCAGGCGTAATATCCAGCACCCACATGTTTCTGCCAATAGATTGGTAGTATACTTCCATTTCTTCCAAAAAGGAATTATTGGCTGTTTTTAAATCTACAGCAGGTCGTCTGAGGCGATTGTACCACCAAATAGCGGTAGCATCTCGCTCTATCAGTTCTAAAAACCCCTGTAAAATGGCTTCTTCAATGGTATTACCTGCGGCACACCCATTAGAGTCTGGGTAAGCATACAAGTTGCTTTCATCTTGGTCGGGATACTGTGCGTAGCAAAATATCGCGGGTAGGTATTTAAACTTTTGTTCGGTTAAGGAATACACCGGGCTCCAATCGATTACCTTGGTGCTATCAAAGGGAACGGGAATAAGTTCATAGAATTTGGCAATGTTGAGGTTTAGGGCATCACGATTGGTCATTTGAGCCTCACTGTAGTTCATGCAAGTGTTGGGGTGAATGCCTTCAGGTAATGTGTCTAAACTCGCTTTAATGGTGCAAGCATTGCCCTGGTACATTAGGCAATATCGCTCAATGGCTTCTCCCAAGGCTCCCATTTTGGCTTGGGCCTCCGTTTTTCCTTTGCCACCATTGCCACTACGCAGATGATGGTTGAGCCAAAACATAGAAATGCTTTGCAATGCCAGATTACGCCCAGAGGCATAATTATGAATACGTGGATGATCCAGAGCTCCGTAAGGTTTTACCTGAGATACAATGCCCGAAACGGGACTTACGTGATGTTTGTATTTCTCGAAACTTTTTTCGGGCGAAACGGCACGATATCCACCAAGGTCGGACACCATTTGTGATTTTTGTAAGGTAATAGGTTGGGGATGCTTTACTTCTCCGTCTCCACACACGCTACATTGAGGGCGTTTTACAACGGTATGCAGTTGCTTTTCGAGGGTTTGGGTGTTTAATGATAATATTTTGCCCTGAAGCAAATGTTTTTCAGGATTATAAAGCCATTTTACAAGCTCGAGCACTGCAAGGCTTGAAGCCATTTGGGTAACCACTGGGTGGCTCACTAAAGGTTTAGCAGGCGCTATATCAGTATTTTTTACTGATCGATAAAATTTATTGATGGGGTTATGCAAGTCTATCCGGTGATGCAAACACTCCCAGCAGGCTGTTTCTCCCGGAATAAAAACAGGTCCTAACCAAAGGGTTGTCCCAGTGGGCTTTACGAGCATCCAAGGAGTTTTATCCTGCTCAAATCTTTGATTGAGTTGGGACAACTCAGGATGATGATAATCATCAGTTAGCACTACATGTATGTCTGGAGTATCCGACAATTGCAATTGACTTTGCTGACAAGCTGCTTCAAAAGCCAGATGGTCTACCCGGCCCAAGTCAATAATTTGGATATGCTTTTGTTGTAATACCTGGGCTAAACGTGCTGCATTAAAACCTTGATTTTCCCAATAAGCCGCTTGTTCATGCGTAAAAAAATCTCGTACCTCGGTGATGTAACCTTTGCTTTTTAAAGCCAATACGGCTTGCATCGTATCAAAAGGGGGAACTCCTTTGCCCGACAACTTCTCAGTGAGCTCTTTTAATGACAGTGCATTTTGGATCACTTCCTGAAGTATCATATTGCCAATTGTATTTGTAAGGATGACGCCATCTACTTCACCATTGAGTAAAATCCGGTGATCATCCAGGCGTTCAGCCTGATAAGTAGCGTTTAATTGTAAAGGTTCAATCAAGGTATTGATATTTTAAAAGATAGAATTGACAAGCTTTTGCCCTGTTTTTATTGATTGGGAGATATAATCAAAAATCGGGTTGTGCGTGACAACCCGACATAAACAAAACTTTTGATCTAGTAATATGAGACTTATCAGGTAGAAGTTAAAATAATGTTTTTGTCATTATCCTGGCTAAACTTTACTTCACCCAAAATGTCAAACTGAGGAATTAACATTGGCAATGTAATGACTACATCGTATGCCTGAAGTTCATTATTTTCTACTGGAATTTCCCCAGTGTCAACTGTTACTTTAAAAGCATCTGCCAATTTGTGAGGGGTACGCACATATACGGAGTTTTTGGGGTACATGCCAGGGGAGTTGGTAATCAAATTAAATTGGGAATCAGAATCACCTGTGGTAACTGTTCCATCCCCTTGTATTTGTTCATCGGTAAGCTTTACTTTTTGGTTTAGGTTACGTATTTCACCGTATAGCATTACCTCCATATTAGTCAGTTCTTCTTCTACAAATACAATCACCTCCTCATCATGTTTGCTGAGATCTTTTTTCCAGCCATGATTAAGGATAGCATTCACATCCGTCAATTGATCGATAGGAGGCTGCATGTTACCGTCATAGTAATCTTCTAGCTTACCTTTTTCTAATAAATAAATACATCCAGTTTGACTCACATTAGATAAAAAGCGAATCTTGAGGTTGGTGTAAGCAGGAATACCCATACCCACCCCAAAATCAACATCTTCTTTCGGAACGTTGATCGCAGTATCAGCATCGCTCCACCCCCAATCTACTCCTTTGCCATCCGTTAAATAAGGAATGGGATTTTTAACAAAATCTTTTAGTCGTGTGTATTTTCTGTCTTTGCCATTGTTTACCCCAATGACTACCATCAAGAGCAAATAACGTAGATAAATTTGTTGTACTTTTTGTTCGTGGGCAGCATCGTGGTCTGTTGAGACAACCACCGTGCGATTCGAATTGCTTGCATTGCTATTTTCTGTCATGAATTTATGTTATTTTATATGATTGATAATGAGAAATGCTATTTTGAGATGTATTACTTTTTGCCTCTTGATCGAATTTCACTAAAAGTTCAGGAGCAGCAGTCACCAGCGGTACAAACCACCCATCCATCAAGATACCAAGTTTATTTTTCAGCGCCCAGTCTAAGGTAGGTGAGGGTTTGTATATTTTGTACAGCATGATTTCTTGTGCTTGAGCGTATGTAATAGGATGGATAGCGGTACCTATTCCTGGCACTTGTCTAAAATCATATATTACACATTGGCCACCCAGAACCTCCATATGTAGCTTCGCATTTTGCCAGGTATTTTTCCAATGAGTAACTGCCCGGTCTAACTCCTGAATCAGCGGTAAGTTGTAATGCGCGTAATTTTTGTAATCTCCTATATAATAGTTTGCAATGCTTTCCCAGTCAGTATAAGAAGGGAAAATGTCTTTGTAAACCTCCCAATATCGTAAATTCTCAATATTATGTTTGGCTGGCTGGTCAAAATAAGGCGAATCACGTCCAATACGCATTCCTACAAACGTTCGGGGAGGTTGTAAATGAATAATTAAGGGAATTAAATCTAAGAGTTGTTGATAGTCTTGATGTTCATCATCGGGTAGGCCCCACAAAAGAAAATATTGGGTAAAAATGCCAAAGGATCGGGTGTTTCTCAAAAAGTAAATATTTTGTTTACCGGTTGTTCCTTTTTTGAGTTTTTTAAGCAATTTAGTAGAAAAGGATTCTACTCCAGGTAGAATAAATTTGGCTTTGATTTCACGCAAGTTCGCAACTTCTTCAATGTTCCTGGCCACCCTCATTTGCATGCCCATCACTGGAATTTCGTCCATGTCATCCCGATACTCTAGCATCTTCTTTGGAAATTCCTGCGACATAATCAGGTCGGTAAAAAAAACCAATTTGCCAGGTACTTGTCGACGTATCTCTTTCAGATCGGTCCGAATTTGCTCAATGCTTTTTTGACGAAAGCCAATCTCAGCAATCCCACAAAAACTACATTTCGCTTTTTCGGCCCACCAACACCCACGATTGGTTTCGTACCAAACGGCAAAGATGTTTTTTTCGTAAAAAGTGTCGCCCAACATCACTCTTACCTGTTTTTCGTATGCCGTATAATCGGCCAATGGCATTTTCTCGAGTGCTACTGCTTCAGTTGCTTTGATTAACTTTTCGGTGGGGGGAGTTTTCTCAAAAACATCACTCAAAAATTGGACAAAGGTTCCTTCACTTTCTCCCTCAAATACATAGTCGATATGCTTACTTAGCGAAAACAAGCCTTTTGCTTTTTCGCCTTCACAATAGCTTCCTCCTATAATGGTGGTACATTGAGGGAGATGTTGCTTGACTTGATTAATGAACGCTACAGTGGCATTGATTTGATTACAAAAACCCAACGAAACACCGATTACTTCATATTGAAACTGGCCTATCACACGCGCAGCGTGCCTCATGAGCTGGTAACAAACCTCTTCGATCTTAAGTAGTTTTTCCTGTGGAATACTCTCTTCTGGTGCCACTGATAAAACTGCATTTGGCGTATCGCTTATTGCCCAGAAAGGATCTTCAGCTGATTCGGATGCCTTGCCAAGTGCGGGTAGATCATAAGCAATGCGCGCAAACACCCGTTCGCCCAGCATCCAAAAATCAGGGCTGTCATGTACTTGCTGGTAATCCTTTACTCCAATTATCGCTGCTAATAGTAAATCAAGGTGTAAAACGTCTACTTTGTATCCCTTTTGTTTAGCCACAGCTTGCAATACATAGGGACCTAATGCCAAAGACCTAATGTCATAAAAAGGAGGTACTACAATTAATATATTCCCTTTTCCAATTAGTTCTTTGATTTTTTCCTCAATAAAATCAGCTAATTTTCCCTCAGAAAGATAACTCATAGTTGCTACAAAAGTAACTTGGACCAGTGGCCCAAGTTTGTGAAACTGGGTAGTGCCTTAATTTAAATAGTTTTAAGTGGCAAATGGTCATTAATAAAGCTATGATTTCTGTTCAAAGCTTTGTTGTTCTAACTTTTCCAAGAGAGTTTCCGCTCGCTTGAAGTGTTTTGTTGTCTGTTCGCCATCTTCCCGCACCAAGAAATCCATCAACTCTTTGAGCCTTTGAAAAACTTTTGACTTGGTATCATACGTAGTCGCATCCTCATGGGCCAATAGCATTTCACTGTATTCAACCACCGCTTGGAACTCAAACCATCGGGCTTTGGTACGGTGTGCAATGTCAATAGCTCGTTCTAGTTCCTTTACTATACGATCTGTAAGTGATTGATCTATGGCATAATAGCACACTGCCAAACTACGTGACACCATCGGTATGGTTCCTATTTCTTGCCTTGATACGCATCTTTTGACTGACTTTTCCATCAGCTCGATGGCTTTATCATATTCTCCTAAATCCAGATAGGTATCTGCCAAATAAGGCTCAAAATACCCTAAGGCATAGTCCTGACCCGAAGCCAAACTATTGGCTACAAATTCTTCGGCATATGTAGTATCTCCTTTGCTCCAGGCAACCAGCATATACAAAAATGGCAGTACCCAATCGTTACCAGTTTTATCTCCATGATCTTGTTCGTAACGACTTACCGCTTCGGTGACCATACTTTTGTCAAACAACATGCTCCCTAAAATGGCCAAATAGTTATGCGAAAGCGTCAAAGAAACTAAGTGCCCAACGGTATTTGCCTCTTTAATGGAATCTTCTATGTATTGACGTGCTTTATTGGGATAACCCAACCCACAATACATTCTCGATAAATAATATTGAGCTGAACTGCGAGGTTGTAGGCCATACTTAATCCCTACCTCAATATCTGTGGCTGGATCATATGCTTCAAGTACGCGCAAGCAAAGGTCTCTTGCCATTTCCCAGTCGCCATCTATCATATGGGCTTCTGAAATAATAGGCAAACGCCCCACTTCCCTTTCGTGATTACCCGTGATGTCGATATCTTTGATCAACTCATTGGCAATATCACGAGCTTCTTTGCGGCTTCCCCGGAAGTGATTATTGATAAATTGTAACCAACGGCTTCCCTCAGCCATATCATCCAATTCCCCCCCAGATAAGGTAATGCCTAAAGTTTGGGCTTGTTTAATCAATTCATCATTTCTTTTATTGATTTCCTCAATGCTTTCACTGCCGTATCCATCAATCGCCATTAAAGCAGGCAAAATGGTATTATTCAGTTTTAGCTCAGACTCCAATTGTTTTTCGGGTAAGGAAATACTCGTTGTCCATCCCTTCACCAAATTATTTAGCAAAACAGCCTCTTTGTTGGAGGAGCTGTTTACTTGTTTTTGCACCATTTGAATCCCATAACTCGAAGCATTGGCAAAGCTTTCTGCTCCAGCAAAATGTCTGGCCACTTCGTAGGGGTTTTCTTCTTTGATTTGCGGAAACTCACTTTCCAGTGTGGTGGCTATTCTGCCATGAGTATCTTTTTGTAAAGCATTGGGCATCCCGTCATAAGCCGCATCCCGAATCAATGCGTGGCGGAAAATATAGCTTTCTCCGTGTACTTTTCTTTGGCGATATACCAGATCGGCATTCATGAGTTTATCCAAATCTGCTTGTACGGCTGCTTCATCACGCAATGAGGATTTTACCAATAAGTCATAATCAAAGTTACGCCCAATGGTAGCCGCTAATTGGGCAGTTTCTTTGGCCAAGCCTAAATTGTTCAAACGGGCGTTTAGCAAGTCTTGCAGCGTAACTGGAATTGTGTCTTGGTTGAGTTTATCATCTAAATGGAACGTATCCCCTTCTAACACCAAATAATTCTGCTCTAGCAACATATGTGTCAGCTCTTCAAGAAACAACGGTACTCCATCGGCTCGCTGAGCGATGTATTCTACAGTACTAGTTCCTACGCTTTTGCCTTCCAATACTCCCTCGATCATATCTTTAATCGCTTGTTGAGACAAGGGCTTTAGCTCCAACATAGTCAAATGATCGTATGTCCAGTTAGGCTCAAAATGAGGACGAGTAGTCATGAGCAACATATACTTTTGCTGGGCCAGCTTTTGTAATAATCGCTCCAAAAACTCCTGACTGGTAGGATCAATCCAGTGCAAGTCCTCTACAATCAATAAAAATGGCTCGCCTTGACCTAAGTTTAAGACAAGTTTTTCAAGCGCCTCCATCAATTGCTCTTTTTGTTGCTCTGGGGCAGGCATTTCTGCCTCATGGTATTCTTCAGTGAGTGGGATAGAAAGCCAGGAACACAAGATAGGTAGGACAGCTTTTACATCACATTGGGCATCTGCTAATACTTCTTCCAAACGGCGTATATTAAAGCCATGGTTTTCGGCTTCCTGAAGCCCCCAATGCTTCCGCAGCATTTCAAAAAATGGATACAGGGCATTGTTTTCATGTTCAGGCAAACAGCGACACTCTCCTACAATTGTGTCTTCGTTTCTCAGTTGTTTTTTGCACTCATAGGTAAGTTTAGATTTACCTATTCCGGCTTGGCCGTTGAGTAACAATGATTTGCCTCCGTCATTTGTGACAGATGACCATAAATCTAAAAATTGTTGTTTTTCAGCATCTCTTCCTATCATTTGGCGGTTGGCACTCCACGGACGTAAAAACGACATTGCCTCAGTTTGGCGTTCTCCTATCAAAGCGTATAGCTTCATTTCCTGGGTGGCATTAGGAAAACGTTTAGACTCTGCCACTTCGAACTCAAGGTAAGGATCAAGTAATTGTTTGGCCGTTTCACTTACCAATACTGAGTTTTCAGTAGCTTGGTATAATAGGCTAAACGCAATGTTGGGAGTCATTCCTTCAGGAGTCAGGCTTTGTTTTACCAATACCGTTCCTGAGTGTAAACTTATTCTTATATCCAGCGCAATACCATGCAATGTTTGCAATAAAGCGCTTCTTTTTTGGGTTTGGCTTACCAGTTCCAAAGCAGCACGTCCTGCCCGGCGAGCATCATTATCGCTCACCATGGGATACCCAAAATAAAACATAAGGTTATCGGCCAAATTACCCGCAATATGGGCTCCAAATCGTACCGCTATATCAGTGCAAGTAGTCAATTGGTCTTTTTGGATGGTATCTAACAACTCATTGCTTATCTGGTAGTCATCAGGTAATACCAGGCTCAACTTGACACAAAGCACCGTAATTTGTCGCTTGTCACTACGCCCTACTACTACGTCCAGATCACTGTCTACTGTGGCATCGTCCTCTGCAAATTGCTCAGAAGGTGTTTGAGCTATTTTACCAACAATGGTATTAAAATTTATCGTTTTGTAATCTTCATAGAGTTGAGTAGCATCCCCTAGTCTTTGCTGGGGATTCTTTTCCAATACCCGACGCAATAAATTAGCCAATGGATGGCCAACAATTGCCGAAGGAATGGGGACATGGGCAGCTTGCAGTTGCCTTTGAAAAATTTCAGCAATAGAGTCACCTTCCATGACGGTACGCCCAGTGAGACACTCAATCAAAATCAGGCCCCAAGCATAAATATCTGATTTTACGGTAGGTGGCTCGCCCCTTAATTGCTCAGGAGCACTATAGCTAGGTGTCCCTACCAGTTCTTTGGTGAGCGTTAAGCTCTTATAATCTTTAGTACGATACTCTTGGGTAAATGCGCCTATACCAAAATCGAGGATTTTAATGTGATTTTTGGTACCGGTTTTCGTTACCATCAGGTTTTGAGGCTTTAAGTCACGGTGCACAATGCCTTGTTCATGAGCAGAAGCCAGCGCATCCAGTACTTGCCCCATTAACTCACCCGTTTCGGTGGCATCTAAACCTCCCTGTTGAATGATGTAATCTTTAAGAGTAAGTCCGGCAATGTATTCAAAAACGGCGAAGGGTTCACCAGTATCTGTATATCCTTTGTCTAAAAGTTTTACAATATGGGGATGGCTTATCTGAGCGCTTAGTTGAGTTTCTCGCTCAAATCTTGCTTTTTGATGTGTTTTTCTTAGTTCGTCTACCTCTTGGGTGTTTTTTAGTACTTTGATTGCCACTAGTTGGCCAGTGTTGGTTTGTTTGGCTTTATACACTAAACCAAACCCTCCCTCACCTACTTTGTCAACAATAGTGTAACCAGGTATTGATGGGTTTATCATTGAATTTTGATGGATTTACATGAACCTTACTTTTGTCTTGAGGAATAGCATACCTGTTGAATGGGATCAATACTCATCTATGCATGAATATACCTTATATAGCCATAAGTTCAACCAAGTTATGAAGTATTGCATCAAAAAACAAAATAAAATTTTAAAAATATCCGAAAGTAATTTTAAGAATTTAAGAATAAGTTTTCTATCCTGATTCGCGGTAAATATTAAGTAGAAATACCTACTGATTTTTAATACGTAAATTACTCGTTTAACCAGCCTTAAAAATATTACATTGTTTGAAATATTTTTAAAGCAAGCTACTCACAGGCTCATCTAAAGCTA
Source organism: Microscillaceae bacterium (assembly GCA_003483885.1). Lineage (GTDB taxonomy): Bacteria > Bacteroidota > Bacteroidia > Cytophagales > Microscillaceae > Microscilla. The sequence goes on along the minus strand of DMXI01000092.1, from coordinate 54,809 downwards.
TCACTATCAAGCACTTGCTACCAAGGAAATAGGGTGAAATATTTTACCTCATTTGAAATGAATAGATTTGTTAGTAACAACTAAAGGCATATACATCTACGACACATTTGAGCTAATGATTAATTCAGAAAAATCACTCCTATTAAAAAGACTCTCTCCCCTGCTTTCCCTCTCTACAAAGGGCTGGTTTGAGGGGCTCTTATCCCTGCTTGCACTTTACATTTTTTTAGTTTTCATTAATTTTCAATCACTGCTTGTTTTTGCAGCAGGTTTATTGTTTTTTGTGGGTATTTCCAGGTTTTTAAAGCCACCTTTTGTGCTAGATTTTCTCAGTGATAAATCTATGGCCCCTTTTCATCCCAAAGTAATGTTCGACACTAGTCAGCCAATGACTAGCGAGCCTACAAATACTCATCACCTGAATGAACTTCAAAGACTAAAGACATTGAACGAATACCAACAAAGGCTCACCAGAATGTTGGTACATGACCTCAAAACTCCTCTCTCAAATATTTTGAGTCTCACAGAAGAACATATTGAAGAAGGAAAGCAAAAACAGATATATGAAGCTGGACAGCATATGCTCAGGCTTACACTGGATATGTTAGATGTGCAAAAAATGAAGCAATCACATTTTAAGTCTGACATTTCTCCACAAAACTTATCTGATTTGATAGAAACTGCGATTCATCAGGTGTTAGGAATTGCCAGAAAAAAAAATGTAAAAATTATTGTCGGGGGAGTTATTGATCAAGTATTGGCAGATGCGCAGCTAACCAAACGTACCTTGATCAACTTGATAGATAATGCAATTAAGTTTTCTCCTCAGAATAGTACTATCACGGTTCAAATAGAACAAATATTTACTGCCGATCATACGCCATTTGCCAGGATATCCATCACAGATCAAGGTGTTGGCATCTCAGCAAATGAGCACGCGAATATATTTGACCAATTCTATCAGGTGCAATCCAATGAGTCAGTCCAGTCGTTAGGCACTGGTTTGGGGCTTAGCTTTTGTAAGATGGCTACCGAAGCGCAAGGTGGCCAAATTGGCGTCCATTCATCGCCTAACAACCAACCAGGAAGTAGTTTTTGGTTTTCACTACCTATCCCCTCACAAAATCCTACCACAAGTACAATGACCACTAGTTATATAAACACTCGTAAAGCATTGGTTTTGAGTGAAGAAGATCGCCAAATACTCGAGCCTTGGATGATCAGACTTCGCCAATATGAAGTATATCAGCTTAGTAAAATCAAGGCCATTCTAAAAACAATGTCGTTTGACCGTGGCAGCAATTGTTTTCAATGGAAACTAGACATCGAGCAGGCCTTGTATGCCACCAATCAGGCTAAATACGCTGAATTGCTTGGTTAACCTTTCCGGCCTGTTGCATAAAAGCATTGCGTTCTGAAATATCTTGAAATATTTCTATTGCTTGGTAAATATTACATTTGTAATGTAAAAATTAGTAAGGAATAGTAATAAAAAATATACAACACGATGAGCTTCTCACATAATAAATACAATACCCCAAAAGACGCAATGGATTTAATGAATATGGCAGAAAAGGTTTTTGACGAATCTAATTTTGCATTATCCATCCAATACTTCACGCACGCTATCAAGCAAATCAAATCACCTATGAATATGGCTTACGCGCTGTATATGAGAGGCTGTGCTTACAAGGAGTTAGGCAAGCAGTCAAACGCTCGTAAGGACTGGTTACAAGCCAAAGGGTTGGGTTTTGAGCATCCCTGGAGTATTGATTTGATCTCGGATGCTCTGAAAAAACTTTAAAAATATTCTTGGCCAATTAGCTGACTTTTGCCATCCTTTTACTGGCTTTTGTCTTCCTTCATACTTCTCTGCTGCATATATTTTACGCTTTGAATAGAGGCCATCTTAATTTTAAATAATAAATACCCCAAGAGTACCCGGTTGTAATACTGTGAAATATTTTTATTAGAAGGCAACAAGTACTTTTGTAATGAAAACAATAAGGCATTACAAATAAAGAAAAATGAATAATCCTGCTAACAGTCAATTTATTGCTTCATCAAATTCTCATTATTTGATAAACAAAGCAGAAAAAGTATTTGGAGAAGCACAGTATGAATTATCGGTTCAGTACTATACACTTGCTCTTCAACAACTAACCTCTACGGTAGATACTGTATACATTTTGTATATGAGGGGTTGTGCCTACAAAGCCCTTGGTCAAGTAGGAAAAGCCAAAGAAGATTGGCACCAGGCTCAAAGCCTTAATTTGAAGCATCCAACTGGAGTAGATCTCGTGGAGATGGCTCTAGCACAAGTTTAAAATGAATAATAGTTGAGTTTTTGTTGTCCCTATACTGGTTTATGTAAATTAATACCCTAATTGACAGATCTCTTGTGGTTTATGACTGCAAGAGATTTTTTTGTTATAAACCATCTAGATTTTTAGGATGTTGCCTAAATAAAATGTAGGAAAGAAAACAAGTTTGTGAAGATAAGAGTAAAGAAGTGAACTTATGGACATTTGCTTTTTTTGAAAGGTCAAAATGTCCACAAGTTTTAAACATAATTGATTAGTTTTTAAAAACCAAAATATATTTTACTGATTTTCAGCATTTTTCTATTTTCCCTCTAAAAATTGGCTCTCAAGTATTTTGTCCAGAAGTTGGCATTAGATTATTAATTGATCTCAAAAATTGATTAAATTCAGGTAGATTTCACCAAACTAATCTACCTTATGATAAGATATCTCCATAGTTTAATTACACTGCTCATCATTTTTACTTTGAATGCCTGCCAAAAAACAAACCCAAGAGAGCTACTTACTTCTACTAAATGGCGACCTACCATTGCAAGTCATTTAGCCTTTGTTCCTGCTCGTTTTCGTAGCCAAATGACTTCGCGAGACCGCACAAAACTAGTAAAAGAAGCGAAGAGTATTTCGTGGCAGTTTAAACCTAATGGGGTATATGAGTGGTTTCGATCTGGGAAAAAGCATATTGGTAGTTGGCAATTGAGCGATGATTATAAAACCCTGAAAATCAAAGAAAAAGCGCGTTATAAAACGTTTGACAAAGTATATGAAGTAAAGAAAATATCAAGTACAAGTTTGATCTTAAAACTTACGAGCCCTCCTATGCAATTTCCTTTAGAGTTGAAGGCCATTGAGTAATCACAATCGTTTTTTTTTAAATAAAATATTGACAGGTATACAATAACACTTAACCTCTTCCCGTTTTGTCATGGTTTATAAAACCGTACTCCCCAGCGGAGTGCTTTTCTCATTTAATTTTTTAATAAACATGACATTATCTATTGAGTTAGCTTCTTTAGACCGGATCGACGGTCAGGAAGGTCGTAGTAAATTATTAGCAAAGCAAAGTGCTTTGTATCAAGCGATTAATCGTTTGAAGGAAGCCATTAAAAGTCAATACCAAGTAAAACCTGATAGGATGGATTTACATATGGAGATCACTAAAGATCGCCGTGATCCTCAATTTCGGGCCAAAGCTGAAAGTATTCATTTACAAACTGTCGACTTGAGTAACCTTGATAATTGGGGGTATTTAGGTCGTGCTTTTGTGCTATGGACGCCTGAAGTGGCCGATTATGGTCGTACTCACATTACAGTGGCTTTTTTTGGTGACTTTCCAAAACCTGCTTTGGCTACTTTGCACGCTTTAGTAAATGAAGTAGTACCAAGCTAAGGTATTAGTTGAATAGTATTGGGAGCCATGGAGGTTAGGGAGGTTCCTTTACTATATTGTAATAATCAATTTTTAGTGGTTAAGACTAAATACTGTGGAACATAAGTTTTTACTTCAAGTTCTAGTCGGGTTGTGAAGACACACCCTGAGGCAACGACCAAGTCATTTGTTGACATGTACTTTTACAAAAAAAGCTGGTACTTGATAGCACCAGCCATTGTTTTTATGTTTTTGAGAAAAGCTTATTCCCCTTTTTTGCTGTCTTTTGGAGAATCTTTCTTTTTAGGCGTCGTTTTTTTCTCTTTAGCTCGCTCCTCGGCAAGTTTACGGTTGATTTGTAACGAATCCAGTTTCATTCCTTTTTCCATTACTTTACGAATGCCCATCAAACTTTCGTTAAACTCGGTCATTTGCACTAGTACTTGCCCCATCTGGCTGCCTCCTCCTAAGCCTTTCATTCTCAGGTTTTTGCGGAAGGTATCCCTAATATCATCCCAACGCTTCGCTTCGTCCTCGGTCAATAGCTCATTCAACTCTTTAAACTTCAACAAGTTAGACTCTGCTCCAGTAGTCAAGGTTTGGGCTTCGTTTTCGTAATGCGACATAATCAAGATTTGCAGCTCTTCATCTGTCATAATTGGTTGAATCTTCTCTGCAATTTTGTTCATATTACGATACGATCCCTGCAATTTGAATGGAGGTTCGGTACGAAACTCATCGGCTTGGGCTGCTGAGCGAATGTACTCCAGGTTATTTTTAAGGACATAATCCCGTACGATGTAGAGTTTCTTCAGTACATTGATATACTCACTGATTTCGTCAGAAGAATAATTGCCTTCCAGATCCATTCCTTCCTGGTTGCCAGTTTCGGCCACCCGCATCAAGGCGTAAATATCTTTTTGGCTTCGAGTAGCCAACTTATTCATCACTGGATTAGAGGTGAGCGAGTTTTCAATATAACTCATCTCAAAAGCAGTGGCGGTACCTCCAATGATGTCTCCCAGGTTGTAGGTATCAGCACGGTTGGCCAACATATCCGGGATTTGAAACTTCTCGCCTGATTCAGTATAGGGGTTCCCCGCCATTACTACGCATACTTTACGTCCGCGCATATCATAGGTCTTGGTCTTGCCTTTGTACACTCCTTCAATTTTACGCTGCCCATCACACAATGAGATAAATTTTTGCAAAAACTCAGGATTACAATGTTGAATATCATCTAAGTAGATCATGACATTGTCACCCATCTCAAAAGCCAGGTTCAATTTATTGACTTCTTCGCGGGCACTGGCGTTGTTGGCTTCGGCAGGGTCTAATGAGGTAACCTGATGCCCAATGGCTGGGCCATTGATTTTCATAAAAATAACTCCCAAACGATTGGCGATATATTCCATTAAAGTAGTTTTACCATACCCTGGCGGAGAAATCAACAATAGCATTCCCATTAAGTCGGTGCGTTTATTCTCACCTACCACGCCAATTTGTTTGGCCAGGTTGTCCCCAATCAAAGGCAAATATACCTCGTCAATTAAGCGATTTCGCACAAACGAAGAAAGTACTCTAGGTTTAAACTCGCTCAATCGCAATGCCTCACGAAAGCTTTCGGTCAAGTCTTTTTTCAGTTGAATATACTCCAAATAAAATGGCACATTGTGTTGCTCAAAATGAGTGAGCTTGAGCATAAAATCGTTGTAATTCAAATGATAGGTCTTATCAGTAATCATACTATGATTTCCGTTCATACCTTCAATATCAATTGTTACCGAAGTGGTTACTATCAAGGCTTCATTGTAGGATTCATGAAACAACAAAGAAGTAGTTTCATCAATGTACTCGTCGGCAAACTCTACATCTTTTTGCAGCTTCGATTGATGCACAAAGGCATTGACCCAGGTACGAATCAATTCAAATTGCTCTAAAGGTACCTTAGATAATTGCCGCAATGAATCTTTGTATACATTGAGGCTTTTGGCTTCTTTTAAATGGGTTAAAAAACCATCATGTATTTGGGCTGCTTCTTTACTAATGATGAATTCATCAGAAGCAGTCAGTTCATAGAATAAATAAGCCCCTGCCAAATCCGCAATTTCGGCATCAAACAAATGAGTTTCGTCTAAGAATTCTTTGATACCCGTTTGCAGGTCATGAATAAGGTCACCAAACTCTTTAGTGTCTGGGAAAACCTGCAGTATGACGCCAATACCTTTGAGACGATGGTTCAGCAATTGTTTTTGCTCTTTACTCAGGTATTGTTTCCAATAATAGGCGGCACAAGCTCGAGCCGTGGTAGGATAACGTAGCAATTGAATATTTTGGTTGAGCATCACCAAAGCTTGCAAAACTTTGGTGGCATCCTGGTCGTGCAATCCCTTGACATATCCTTCGCTATAACGAGGAGCCATAAACTTCTGCACTAACTCGAGTAATTCGGGCTCTTCTAATTTATGTAAATCAGCAATGGCAGGAACTACCAATCTTTCCCCTTCTGTTTCAGCACTCATCACCTCATTGGACGTAGAGGTTTGGGTGGCTTCCTGATAAATTTTATAGGCTAAATACTCCGCTCGATATACTTTATCGTTTTCTGAAACCATTTCTTGACTCCAGGCTTCTTCAGTAGCCAAAAATGCCTCATTCTCAATTTTTTCAAAGAAATTGGTCCCCGTTAGATGATAGTACATACCATCGGTTTTCTGAATAATGGTCAAATCCAGGTTTTGTACATTGACCGAGAAGTGATGCTGGCCAAACTTGATTACGTTTTCGCCCGCCACAAACATTTCCTGACGATCTTTGAGTTGGCGTACTGCATCCTCTTTGATGGTTTTTAAGCGGCTTTGAATTTCATCTGCTTTTACCGTATCTTCCAGCGCTACCAGCTTTTTGACAATGTCTCGGGTCTTGTCAATCATCAGATCAGCCGCAAAGTAGCCGTTAATTTCATTGACCGTTTCGAAACCTTTGATTCGGTTTTGGATACCCTTCAAAATACGATCAGCCGAATTCATCAAGGCGGTTGCTCGTTTGTTGCGTGCTTCTACCAACGCCAATTTCTTGGCTTCAAAGGCATTGTATACCTCTTCCCGCTTTTCGGTCAACTGATTAATGAATTCATCAAAGTCCGAAAACTTCCCTTCTAACTCTTCCAACTGCACCATCAACTTGGTAAGGTATTCTTCGGCTTTTTCAGGGGTGTCAGAAATATCGAGATAGTTAATTACTCCTTGATTAATCAGCTTGATTTGTGCATTGAATTCCGCTACTGCCTCTACGCTCATTAAATCTTTGCGCTTGGTTTTGGCAGCTGATTTTACCTGGTTTAGGCGAGCATAAATGGTCGAGATATTGTCAATGATTTTGGTAGTTTGGGTAGAGTCCTCAATCTTAAGATTGCTCACAATATCAATCAACATTTCTAACTCCTTACCAGCCTCATCAATGTTTTTCTCTATTTCGGCCACCTCCATTACTTTAGTCACCGCTTCAATGGCTTGGCTTTGCTCCTCCACCTTGTTTTTGTAAAAATCAAGCGCAGTTTCTTTGAGTAGATGTTTGACTGTTTTCTCAGAAACATGTTGAGTGCGTTCCTCTAAAATTTGCTCAAACTCTTCTACCAATGCTACATTGGTGTAGCGTAAATCTTTCAACGAAATGGCTTCTCCTCTCAACCCTCGTAGCTCGGCCAGCAATTTTACAAATTCGTCAATGTCGCGAAACCTGGATTGCTTGACCTTGTCTTTGATCTCTGCTACTTTTTGCGCTACCAGGTTGATTTGCTCTTGGGTGTTCTTTTTTACCCTTTGTACTTTTTCAAACTCATCGATGGCTGCCGAAGCGGTATCTCGAACGTCTTTGATCGGTTTATCTATATTGAACGCCTCAGCATTACTCAACCAATAGTAGGTATCTACAATATCGGTTGTACGCTTTACCAACTCCATATAAAGCGTAGTATAAATGTCCTCTTTGTGAATAAGATTCAGTACCTGAGTCATTTCGGCCATAGACCGTACAATGGATTTGTTCCCTACTTTGAACAAGAAATTATCAGCAGAAACAGGAGGAACGTAGTCTGGCCCAACATAAGGAGTCTGCCAAACCTGAATTACGTGACTTTTACTAGGTTCTGACTCGTATTTAAAGTAGATCATCTCTCCTTCTTCAAACAAAGAATACCCATCGCAAATAATAGGACTATCTACTTTTTGGGCAATGATATTGTACGATAACAACACATAAGAACCAGCATCATCATTATGAAAAACATATAGAAAATCTTCTCCATTGGGGGCGGGAATTTGTTTTTCAAACTTGAGACTTTCCGATACATTTTCAAAGACCTTGAGTTCACCAGACTGCAGGTAATAACCATTAGAAAATATAAGTCCCTGGTTATCAGGCAAAAGAACACAAGCTTCTTCAACTTTATCGATGCGTACTACTTGGTGTAGCTTTTCGTTAAACACCAAATAGCGAAACTGTTCCTCGAGGTAAGGGCGAATTTTAAGCAGAATAAGGTTACCCAATTCAGCATAAAAAATCTCAGCATCATTCAATGTTTGATCTTTACGCTCTACTTCTTCGGCATAAATACCTTCGCCAGTTTCAGTATTATCTTCTACTTTTACAGTCAAGTCACCGCCTACCGTTTCTACAAAAACCCGATCTTTGATAGAAATATGGGGGTGTTGACCTTCTCGATGATACTCTGAACCTGTACGCTCCCACTCAAACTGTTGTTGAGGAGGGTAGGTAAATTCGTGAGCGCTACGATCATCTACAAACTTAAGCGAGTCATCGTTGATTACCCACTTAAATACTTTGATGTCTTTGCTAGACTTCCCGATTTGAAAGACCATATATAAATGCCCTTTTTTAATCAAAAAGCGCATAAATATAGTATCTCGATAATATTTATACATTTCAGCAAAACGTTCCTGAAATGTTTTATCCTCTATAAGCTTAAGTGATTCCGCGTGAAAATTATGTGTTTTGTTATCATAACGATAAATACTAAAAACATCCTTCATTTCGGTACGCGACTTCATACCAATGTTTACATTGTAGCCAAATATAAAATGAGTACCAATGGGTACCACATCTCTAGGGATACAGTTATTTTCGGTAGTAATTCGGTTATTAGCAATAAGGTCTTGTTCTATGGTACCAAATACCTCTTTACGTGCATCGTTTAGTTTATTGAGGCGCTCTTGTAGGTCACGCCCTTGGTTATCGAGACGTTGCCGGATAATCTCATAAGCTCCTCCCTCTAGCTTGGTTTCTTGATTAGTAGCTTCCGGGTTTTCGTTTGTTAGGTTTTCTGCTACGTCTGCCATAGTTATTTTTATTTTTTAGAATCTACCTAAAATGTTAGCAAAATTAAATTTATGATAGTGATTAGTTAAAACTCTTAGTTTTCATCTGCTTCAAATGCAATTATTCTTTATGATCTTCTGGGCATGCTAGTTCAAAAAAAGCTACTGTACCATAGCCCCTTGAGGCTCCTATCCATAAAAGCCCTTTCCCAGGAACAAACCCTAAATAGTAAATAAACATCGAGTGGGCATCCTTATGTAAATAGAAAATATATACCTCGTTATTTTTCCCACACCAATTGACCTTTTGCTTTCCCACAAACTCTACTATGCGTACACGATCGTGATAATAACCAGCAGGTAGATTTCGATGATTTTTTGCCAAGTCGTAGTAATCATAATCTTGTATCAGTAGTTGATTGAGTTCTTTTTGTTGCTGTTTTGTCCGTTTTTTTCTAGGTATTTTTTGAAGTCGTTTCAACTTTGCCTTTGCCTGTATACGTTGTTTTAGGGCTTTTTTCCCATTGATAAAGGTATAAGACTGGGTAGCAGTATCAGATAATTTATAGCGTATCTCTTGTGAATCGATCCGAATAAGTTGTCCTCCAAAAATATCCTTAAACACTGGGTTTCCTGTGACTTCAAAAAAACCTCCCTGCCGGGGAACAAGTGTTAGAGGCAATACCAAGTCATTTTTATCAAGTTTATACTGCTGTAAAAACGCTTGTAAAGCACTTTGATAAATTTGATCATCTTTTGGCAAATAAAAAGTATCCTGAGGGATAGGCTCATGTAATTTATATTGCCAGGTTTGTCCCCAAAGCCTGGGCAAACAACACACAAACAATAACATACTTAAAACAATACCTCTCATAGATAACTACTTAGTCTTTTTTCTCTAATCCAGTATAATGATCAATTTTTTCCTGCGCCTCCAGCATCTTTGCGTGTAAATCAGGAATATTTTCCTTGGCAATATGATAGAAGCGTGTACTTGTTAACCCAGCCCAAGTATGATAGATGGTCTCCAGCTCCGTGAGTTTGCTCCCTTTCATCTGTTCCAAAAACTTTAGCTTGGCTTCTGCATAATGGAGCACTCCTTCGTAGTCCCCCTCCATATCATGTTCCTCTAGAAAACTCCGCCTCAACACACTCTTATCCCCTGCCTCGTAAGCCTTTTTTTCCTCGGGTGTCAGTTCATCCACTGTCTTATTTTTCCCAGTACCTTTCAAGCTCATGATCATAGAGCGGTGGTCCATCTGATTGCTAGAAGACCTCCCTTTTTCTTGCGACCACTTGCTCAGTTTCAAATGCCAAAATTCGTGAAACATAGTACCTGCCAGTTTCAAATCAGACATTTTACCAGCATCTCCTCCTACTGCTGGTACAAACTCATTGTTGAGCTTGATACTTGCCGGATTATCTTTATCAAATATAGGAACACCCATTCGGTTTGCCTTGTGGGTAGTATATCCACCCATTCCTTTTCCCATTGCTTCCAATTCAAGATTGATGGGATGGTCGGCATATTTTCCTCCTGACAAAAAATCACCAAACTCTTCCATAAAGGTTTCGTTGGCAGATACTTTTTTCCACATCTCCAAATAGGTTGGTTCTTTTTCTAACCCTTTTGGGTCAACCTTTTTGGCCTGTATCACTTCTCCTTCCGGATTGTAAGCTCTTTGGCCTTCATTTCCCCAACCTTCATTGTAAAACGGTACTTGTCGATTTTGTTGCACAGATGCCCTATCGGCCAATTTGGGCTTAGGATTTCGTTTAGCCTGAACAGTTGATTTTTGTGATAGCGCCTGAGTTTGCGAATTATTCTTTTGATCAAAAATTTTCATAATTTTCCTTTACGGGAATATCAATGTCTGTTTTTAGGATATTTTAGACTATTGAGCTCCTGATTTATCATATAGCCTAAGGTAAATAACTCAATATAAGATTCCATTACGGTCAATCTTCCACTGAGGGTTGGCTCTCCTTTTAGGTGAGGCTCCAATAATATCACTCCTTTTTCAGATAACACGTTGCTTTGGGCAAAAACCTGTTGAGCTTCCATTCGCTCCCCATAGTCTTTTCCTCCTCTTACAAAAAGAAATGTTAACCCTGTAGGAATGAACCAATTTGGATTAGTTCCTGTCGTTCCGCCAAAAAGAAGATTTTGTCGCAAAGTAGGGCGACGTTGTTCCACCTTACTGTGTTGTCCTTGGTTATAAAATATTGCAGGTAAAAAAACTGGATCAATATGATTAACCAAAGCCAATATTAGCAGCAAACGTTCGTCAAAAGATAGCGCACTTTCGTGTAAAAACTTTGCATAAGCATCTACACCCTCCAGCTCTGGCGGTAAAATATCGTTTACTACTTTTGCCTGTATAACATTTGATCCTTTGTTTGGTGGTCTTTGGTTGAAACTATGGAAAAACTGGAAATCGATCACCTTTTTCAACCATTCTATTTCTTCTTTGAAGGAACTAGCCTGGGTATCAGCCATTTTAAGGATTTTTAAAATAAAAGGTACAAGGCGTAAAGGTATCAACGCCTTGTACCAAATGTTTTATAACAGCTTACTTGCCTTTTCGTCGGCCAAGCCTACTTTTTTGGCCATATCCAATAAGGTTGTCAACATCTTTTGGGTATTCACGTTTTCGGTCAACCCAGACATCTTCAAGATTAAAGCTGAGATACTCAAATCTTTGACATCCTGTGCGCTTATTTTAAACTCCGACACAAAATCACGTAGTTTACCAATAAACGAGGCTCCTTCACCGTTCAACAAAGCTCCCTTCAATTCGCTGAGGGTTTGGCTTCCATTTACAAAAGTATCCAGGGTTTTACCACGACGAATAACATTCATAATGTTTTCGTAGAACATTGTTTCACCACCCACGATATCAATCTTACTGTTTTTGAAGGCTTCAGCCAAGGCAGCTGCTTGAGCTTCAGCTACCGCTTTCTGGATTTCAATTCCAGCTAATTCTACTTTGGTATCTTTTTCTAATTTCAAACGGAACTCTTCAAACTCTTTACCGATGCCTTCCATCTTCTTAAGCGCTTCAGCTTTGGCCGCGGTTTGTTTAGCATCAATCAATGCTTTGGCTTCCATAGCTTCAGCTTCGGCCAATCCTTGTTTACGAAGCGCTTCGGCTTTGGCTTCGGCAATTTCGGCTTCTACCAAACCACGCGCCTTCTCAGATTCAGCTTTGGCTCTTAATACTTCGGCTTCGGCAAAACCAGCCTTTTTGGTAGCTTCCGCCTTGGCTTCGGCTATCTCGGCTTCTACAATACCTGCTTTTTTAGCAGCTTCTGCCTTGGCCTCCTCTATTTGGGCTTCGGCTACACCAGCTTTTTTACGTGCTTCAGCTTTGGCCTCTTCTACTTCAGCTTCTACCAATCCTTTCGCTTTTTCGGCTTCAGCCATCGCCAATTGTTGTTTCTTCTCAGATTCGGCTTTGATCTCCATTACCTTAGATTCGGCAATTCCTTGCTCTTCTAACAAACGGGCTTCAATTTTTCCTTTTTCTTCGTAAGCTGCGTTTTCTGCTGCTTTTTGCGCTTCGATTCCTTTGGCTTCAGCCAGTGATTTTTTCTCAATGATGTTAGCCTCGGCAGTACCTTGATCTTCCAATGCCTGCGCTTTAGCTTCCATTACTCGAGCTTCAGCCAATCCAAGTGAAGCTGATTCTTCAGCCTGCGCATCCGCCATTAATTTTTTAGACTCTGCATCTTGTTTGGTTACTTTCAGGCGAGTTTGGGCTTCTATTTCCAGCTGTTGAGACTTCAGTTCTGCTGCCTTTTGAGCCGCTTCAGCCGCTTTGATTTGCTCAACCAAGGCTACTTCAGCTTCATTTTCACGCTCTTTCATCGCTACTTGGTTTTTACGATCTACATCAGCATGAGCTCGAGTATCCTTGATTTTCTCTTCTTCTTGTACAGTTTCGCGCTCTACTTCCACTCTTTGACGAATGAGCTCCTGAATTTCTTTACGTTCTCTTTCTAAGATTTTCTCTTTCTCAATCTGTGCTTTCTCTACTTCTTCCAAACGTTTGTTTTCAGACAACTCCTGCTGCTTCTTCACATCCTCTACCTCTTTCACTTCTTCCTTCTCCCGCAGCTTTTCTGCCTTCATCAACTCCCGCGCATTTTTTTCATCTTCCAACTTCTCTGCCTGCCCGGTTTTCTTTTCTTCCTCCATGTTCTTCCGCGCCATTTCTTCTCTTACTTTGATGCGCTCATGTTCTTCACGATCTTCGGTTGTTGATATTTCCGTTTTTTGGGCGGCTTCTTTTATCGCAATATCTTTTTCATAGGCCAGCTCCTTTTCTCGCATTTCGGTATCCAGTCTGCCTATTTCGGCTTTCTTCTCATTCTCTCTCTTTTTAGTTGCCTCCATCTTAGCCGAAGTAATCCCTACAATCTTCTCAATACCTTCAGCATCCAGAATATTATCAGGATTCAGCGCATCTACTGAAGTTTGCTCCAAATAGTCAATCGCTGCGTTTTCAAGGCTGTATCCTCCCAAATCTTTGTTAGAGATCTCAAGCATTTCTTGCTTAAACCGCTCCCTTTGATCATATAACTCTACAAAGTCAAAGCTCTTTCCAACAGTTTTCAAAGCTTCTGAAAAACGTGCTTCAAATAGTTCGATCAATAGGCTCTCATCTGAGGCCCTTTGTACCCCAATGGCATTGGCTACTTTCTTAACAGCATCAGGAGTGTTATTTACCCTTATAAAAAAGTTCACTCTAATATCTGCCCGCATGTTATCTTTACAAATCAGTCCTTCTTTACCAGTTCGACTGATTGTAAAACTTTTAATGGAAATATCCATAATCTCCATCTTGTGTAATACAGGGTAAACCATCATCCCCTTGTCAAAACTTACCTTCACTCCGCCTCTACCTGTTCTAATCAGTGCTTTTCCCTGTGGTACTTTTTTATACCATTTTGAAAAAGCAATGAAAAAAGCAATTACTAAGAACAGGAGGACACCACCTCCAATTAAGAGTATCAAATCCATATTGTTTAATTAGTTAGATTACACGTTATATTAAGTTAAAATATTAATTTTCAGATAGTTTTTAATGATCAAAAGGAGTTACAAGATAAAACTCTCCTTCTTCATCGTAGCTAATAATTAGCGCCTTATCACCTTTATTCAAAGTATGTCCTTCGTGGGCTCTCACTGACAACAGAATGGCTCCTTCTTGTTCGCCTGCCAACTCAGCTTGACCTATGCCTGTATCCGTGGTTCGTACGATAATTTCACATACTTTACCAAGAATATCGTCTTGGGTTTCAAATTCAGACGAAGTTTCTTTGAACACTCCTCTTAGTGGTTGGGTAGCTGCTTTGGTAAGAAAAATTCCTACCGAAAAGTTTACTATAAAAACCACAAAGCCAAACAAACCTGCCGACATTCCTAATTTATCAACTCCAAGGTATTTATTGGCGAACATTCCTCCCATCCATAAAAACACAAGAAGAATACTCAAAAAAATCATAAAGGGAACTTTGCCAATGTTAAAAAAGGCTAGTACTTTAAAGAAAGGATTTACTCCACCAGAAGAACCACTGTCAACGTCTGCATCTGCGTCTACATCCACATCAGCATCAACGTCGACATCAACGTCAATATCAACATCCACGTCTACATCCACATCAACGTCAAAAGAGTCTACATCGAACACGCCGACAATCACGGTTAACCAATAAAATAAGATGAGTAATAAGAGGACAGTATAAACCAGGTTTTGTGGCCCAAATGCATTATTAATCAATTCACTCATAATTGTGTAGGTATAGTTATCCAATATTACATAATTTCTGGATTATGTAATTCATGTAGATGCAAAAATTTTACTCAAATCTTCTGACAGGGAAAACAGGGTGTTTCTTCTAAGGTGAGATTTGATCACTTAACTTACGTAAACATATATTGTATATGTTAGTAATATTTACTCAAAATGCAGCAAAAAGGTTACAATATTTGAAATACTTTAAATAATCGCTTTATACAACTCACTAATAATTAGCAAGATATTCGCTAATTTTTTATGTTTTTCGCTCAAAATCCTACCAGATTACGTTGTTGCTTCAGGAGGAAGTTCATCGCTTTGGCGAGCTGCCAGAATTTTACGTTGGTAGCGTACTTTAATGCTTTTTTCTTCCAATTCTAGTTGAGTTTTAAGGGCCAATTTTTTTTGTGCAATTTCATCGACCTGTTTTTCCAACCTTTTTTTGATATCGCTCGATATTTCTCCCTTTTGTTTCACCTTCAAATAGGTCATTCTTTCATCTAAACCCGCTTCCTCTTCCAAAAACCGAATATTCGCCTCATGCAATGCTTCTTCTTCATCTATTTGGTTTTTGAGCATTAATTTTTGTTCATTGAGCTGTAGTTGAATTTCTTTAAATTCTCTTTGTAACCCAGCCTCTTGCTGGTTATTTTCTTGTAGAACAGCTGCACACTTTTTCACCTGTAGATGAATGGCTTCCGCGTCCAAAATATTATCAGGATCCAGGGAATGCATATCTACCAAGCTTAAGTGAGTCAAGACAATATTATTTAGCACAAATCCGTTCAAATCCACCCCAATCACCTGGAGTATTTGATGGCAATATTCACTGCGATGCTTCACGATATCTTCATAGTCAAACCCTTTAGTAACGGTCTTGATGGCTTCTTGAAACCTGGCTAAAAAGAGGCTTTGTAGCAATTCTGGATCTCCGGCTCGTTTACACCCTATACTTTGGGCAACCTTGGCTACACTTTCGGCTTGAGGGTTTACACGGATAAAAACGTTAAACAATAAGTTTACGCGTAGATTATTCCGGCAAAACGCTCCACTTTCACCCATGTGCTTCATAGAAAAATGCTTCAGGCGCAGGTCTAGATACTCTAATTTATGCACCATTGGAAATACCATCATTTTGGTAAAAGACACCCGTAACCCTCCTTGACCAAACCGCACCAACGCAAATCCAAAAGGGGCTGTTTTGTAATGCTTGAGCCATATCCAAATGCCTATTAACAAAAAGAGTAATGCTACAATGAATAAAATAATTATAGGATCCATGCGCTTAAGATTATTGTTTAATTGTCCTTTGATTTGTTGTCTTGTGCTTCCTTTTTCTTGAGTAATTGCTCCAGCCGCTCTCTTTCTTGCTGTGCTCTTAATCTGATGGCTTTTATCTTTTGATCCAGGTCAGTATCAGATTTAGATGATTTACCAGAGGTCATATCTTGAATGAGTTCTTGTTCGGCAGTCAAATGAGCAATTTCCAACCGGTGCTCGAGTTCTATTTTTTTGGTGGCGTGTTCAAGCTCAAACCTTACTCGGTTTGCTTCTTGTTCTATTCTGGCTGTTTCTTCTATTTCGGTTACTTTCAGTTTCGCAGTCATTAGATGATTTTCGAGTCTTAACCTGTTTATTTTGCCCTTACCCGTCTGCTCCAAAAAATCATCTTCATTATAAAAATCCTGCGAAGTTTGCTCCAAATAATCTATCGCAATATTTTCTAACCTAAAACCTGATAAATCGTCTCCTATTTCCTCCAGTACATGCCTTGTAAAGGCTTCTCTCTCTTCATAAAGTTGGACATACTCAAAGGCACTTGTCACGGTACGAATGGCAGACTCTACCTGAGGTAAAAAATAATGCCCGAGATATTCTTTATCGTTCAATTGATTGACATCAAACACTTGAGCTACAGTGGCGATGTCCTGGTGATCAGGACTCACTTTTAGAAAAACAGCTATTTTGAAATCTGCTTTTATATAATCTTTACACAGTACGGCATCAGCCCCTTTAAGTGATAACGTCAAGGTTTTGAGCGATAAATCAATCACTGCATATTGGTGTACAATGGGATACACTTGTAGTTGATTCAAACTTACTTTGGTACCACCAGCGCCTTGTCTTACCAAGGCTTGTTCAGGCTGAGCTTTCTTTAAAAAAAACATTACAAATTGTTTTTTACGACTTATAGAAACATAGAACAGTTTTTTTCGTTTGCACCAAAGTTAAACACCACCACCCTAATCACTTCATTTATCATAAGCGTATTTTGCCACATACGTTGATTACTCTGTTCATTGAAAAAAAATATAAAATTTCTTGAATTGAGAAACAAATTTAATCTCGAAACTGTCGCACCATAAGGTCGCGATGCGTTGTGTTTGAGAAGCATTAGGCTTTATTATTTTACCAGTTTTATTACCATAAACCACCATCTATTTTAAACAAGATTTTTATGTCAATCAAAAATTCGTTCTCGATGATTCGTCTTTGGGTGATTGTTGTGTTATTAGGAGGAGTCATCAGCGCCTGCAACCTTGAAAATGCCCAGGAAATTACGCTAGATTGGGAACCAGAGATTTTAGCCCCACTAGTCAAAGGTGACTTAGGAATATTACAACAACCAAGTATTGATAACATCGACTTTTCCATTGCAATCCCAGCTAGTTCTTTAGGTTTGGATATTTATACAGGCATTGTGCCTTTGGTGCCCGCTTTTGGTCCTATTGATACTATTCAGCGAAACTATACCGTAACCGATAACACTAATAATATTATTTTCGAATCGGTTGAAATAGATTCCGTCACAGCCAATGTATCTTTTACCAATCCTTTTCCGGTTTCTTTGTCCGCAGGAATGCGTATCATTTTCCGCAATCAAGGTACCACTACTGGGTTAATTACCCACGTAACTACCCGCGATGTAGGACCAAACGAGACTTACACTTTTCAGGAAAGAGCATTGAACCTTATCTTAAGTGCAAACCTTGAAATTGCATTGGAAAATGTGCAATCGCCAGGAGGTACTAACCTGAACTTTAATAATCTCAGCGATTTAACCATGGATATTAATCTACAAATATCACCAGTCAATGCCATTGTGTTTGCCCCCAACGTTTCGGCCAGCTTTGAGACTACCGATAACTTTGACCTAGGCTTAGGCAATGAAGCCGAAAATTTGGAAGGTAATCTTATTTTGAAACATAATAACCAGACTCCAGTCAACTTAACAGTGCAGGCTTATTTTTTGGCTGATGACCAGACCACGATCATAGATTCTTTGTTTCAAATCCCCTCCCCCATCAGTGCAGGAGATACCGCTACGGTTACGGTTAGCTCTTCTTCTTTGCTCAACAGTCTGCGTAACACCAAATTTATTCGCTTTAATACTGGATTTAACACCAACGGATTTACCAATAGTGTGCGCATTGAAGGCTCTACTCAGTATGATTTTCAGATCATTGCTGATGTGAAAGTAAAACTTAAAAACTAACCTGCATCGTTGATCTCTTTTGGCAATATTGATACAATAACTTTTGATTATGTTAAGAATTCAATTATTCATTTTCATATATCTATGCCTATATGGCATTCAAATAAACGCACAAAATAACCCTGCTGCTACCTATGGTAGCCACTTTAGCTTGCAAGGTGCTCGTTATTTACCCAGTAAACTGGGAGAGGGTTATGAGCGGGTAACGATTAACTTAGGTAATGCCTATGCCTGGTTTGGTAATAATCTCACAAATGCCGCTGAACTCGAAGAGTTATTTACCAGCAATCTTACTTCGGAACAGGCAAACCAACGCATAGAGGACAAATTGGGAGAATTGAATCGGGTGAATCGAGTAGGTTTTGGTTTTTACGTCCAACCTGTAGGGGTGGCCATCAAATTTGTAAAACAAAAGCACCGCTACAGCATGCGAAACCCGACGGAACTTTGTCAACCTGAGGATGTTTATCAGGAACGATTTACAGTATCTTTTGATGTAAATGAACGGGTAGAAGGTAACTTGTTCTTATCTAAAAATATAGCCCAGTTTGCCTGGAAAGGAAACAAACAATTTGCTGGGCAAACAGTGGATTTGGGAAATTTTGGTGGAAATGCTTTTTGGCAAAGAGAGTTTGCCATTGGATTTGCCGCACCCATTCCTATTGGTAAACAAAAAATTGGTTTCAACAAAAAAAAATTAGGACCTAAACCTGTTAAACTACGTGTAGGGGGGCGCGTCAAGGTTATCCAGGGAATGTTTGCCCTTCGTACTTCCCGGTTTTCGGGCAACATTACTACAGCTGCCGATGGAAGCAGTATTGGTTTTGATGTAGATTATCGCTTGAATGTGGCGGTGCCTTATGACCGTTTAAACGCCAACAACGAGCCAGTATTAGATGCCAGCAACCCAGCAAGTCCTCTTACAGTAAGAGGCCGAGGTTTAGGGATTGATGCAGGAGCTACCGTTACCCTGGAGGAGAGAATCTCGCTTTCGGCCAGCTTGTTAGACATTGGGTTGGTAAGGTATAGCAATCAGGTACTCAATTATTCGGTCAAAGATAACTTTACTTTTGAAGGGATTCCTTTTACGCTTGGTTTGGGCAACAATAACCTGACTGATAGTACTCAGTCTTTTGTAGATTCGTTAACTACTCGTTTTACCCCCAATCCGTCTCAAGAAGCCTTTAACGTACCCTTGCCTATGCGGGTCGCTTTACAATTTGCTTATAGAGTTCCAGCCAAGGATTGGAAAGGACGTACGTTTAACTTACACCAGTTTTTTGCTACTTACACTCAAGGGATTACCGAGTTAGGCACGGCTACTTTACGTCCTAGCTTTCAATTGGGGTATAACCTCAATTTATTCACCATTGCCAACTTTGGATTGGCCACCAGTTTTGGAGGGCATAACGCCTTTGCCATGACGGGGTATTTTTCGTTACGAGCCGGTCCTATTCGTTTAGGTATAGGTTCCAATGCGCTCACTTATTTGGTAAGCAAAGAAAACACTACCGGAGCAGACATTTCCTTTAACTTTGGTATTGCCTGGTAAGCACTAAGTTTTTATTTGAATGGGTAACTCAGCACCATATAACATGGTTCGATCAAGGTCTTTAGCGTGCCATTGCAAGAGTGTTTCAAGGTTTTTATCCATTTTACCCTCAAACACCAACTGTTGATTGGCAAACACGGTGATAGGTTTGTCAAAATTGAAATGTTCAGGGGAACAAAGTAATCTCATAGATTGAATGTTTTGGGTCGTGAGATTTACTTCGTTTCCCACTTTTTGGGCGATTACTCTTCCTGATATTTTTTTGCGCTCAAATAGTTGTCGGTCTATGCCTAGAATCGTATTTACATCCGTAAGTCGTTGTATCTCTTCGGCTTGTGGGGTCAATTCATCTATCACCAACCAATCAATACGCTGATGTTTTTGGGTCGTTTCGGTTTCCCAGTATAATTGATTAGGCAAAGGGTTGCGTACCTGTTTGTTGACAAACTTAATCACTTTGCTCTTCATTTTAGGAAACCAACCCATGTCATGGGCAGCTCCTTTAATCATTTGGAAATCCATTCTCACTTTAGCCTTTCGCAAAAGCTCTACAAACGGCAATACAATACGGGGAGGAAAGACTTCATCTTTTTCAGTATTTACAATCAAAAAAGGGCGATTCGTTAGATTAGAAGCATACAATTGCCTGCTACTCAAGGCATTGAGTCCAGCAATATTGGCCAGATAAGGGAAAAAACTTGCCCAAGGGGTAGATTGGGTATTCGCTACATAATATACTCCTGTGCCTCCATCTGACATTCCAGCCAAATGTACCCGGTTTTCGTCAATGTTATAATGTTGTTTGAGCTGGGCTAAAATATTGTTAAGGTTTTCCAGTTGACTCTCCCCCCACCACATAGACTCATTCCACCCAGCAGGATATATGGATATATATTCCCGTTTTTGGTAAGTGTCAGCCTCTTGATCAATGATTTTATCAATATACCCTCTAGGATTTTTGGTGCTTACCAATCCATGCCAAAAGACTTTGACCAAGTACTTTTTATTGGGGGTGTAATGATAGGGAATAAATACCAGGCAAGTATGCGATTTGCCTGAATGCACATTTTCCAATGTCCACTCTACAAAACCACGTGAAACACTGTTCAAATAAGTACGTCCTTTCTTCAGTTTTTGATAAGTAGTATCAAAATCGAGACCCAGGGTGCTTATCTGAGTAGCAATCTGGAGCCTTTCGGCTAATGAAGTGGCATTCCATAAGCGGGCAAACATTTCAAGATAGGGTTTGATTGATGCTCATTAACTTACTAAAAACCACTGGATAATAAAAATATCTGGCCTTATTCGGCTTGAATACTCGAATACAAAAAACCTTCAAGAAGAAGAGTTCTCAAAGGTTTCATTATAAAGGTAATAAGTTTTGATTTACTTTTTCGCCGTATCTTCTGGTTTTTCAGGAGTGGTTTTATCGGTAAATGGTACCATGGCAAAACTCATGCTTTGCTCATCTCGTGAAATTTTCCATACCAATTTATCAGCCGTAATCGATTCTATTACTCGAATGTCAGCATTGCCTCCTTCGGCTGCACGAATGGTCAATATTTTTTGATCAGAACTCAACGACCAGGTACCTTTTACTGCGGTTCCAGCGGGTACTACTCCAGTATAAGTTCCATCGGTATTGAAGTGATAAAATGCCTTTTCGGCCATCGTCACAAATACTTTTCTTTGTTCTGGTGGCATTTTACTTCCTTGGCTATTGGCAGGCATATTGGCTTCCAATGCATCTACAAATGATTTGGTATCATATCCCCATTTTTGACATAAAAAATCCCGGGAAGTTTTGGGCCGAGGTGGTGGAGTTACTTTTGTATTGGTTGTAGTATCGTTGGTTGCATTGTTGGCTGTAGAGTCTTGCTCGTTTTTGTTCTCAGAATTCCTCCCACAAGCGATCAGAAATACACAAAATGTGGCGATGAATAATCCATTCAATAGTTTTATCATTGCTTAAGATTTTAGATTTGATTACTTCTTCGGTAAAGCGTAAAGTTACAGCGCATTTCTCAGATTCAAAGCTTGATGTACAAAAACCAACGCATTGCAGAAATTTGGACATAAAAAAACCTCTCAGAAAGTTGTCTCTGAGAGGCTTATGATGATCAGTGATCAAAGATGGAGATTACTTCTTCTCTTCAGTAGTTTCTTCTTTCTTCTCACCCTCTTTCTTTTCGCCCTCTTTGGTTTCACCTTCTTTTTTCTCGCCTTCTTTGGTTTCGGTAGTACCTTCAGTAGACTCCGCAGTAGCAGGCTTCAAGATCATGTATTGAGTTTTTCCACCTTTTTCGTACTCAAAAACAACTTTTTCAGCGGTCAACTCAACTACTTTGTTTACAGTTTCTTTTTTGTCTTCGCCTTCACCTTCGGTAATGGTGAAAGTTTTACCGTCTTCGCTTAGTTTCCAGCTACCAGCCTCTTCTTTACCAGCAGGGTTTACCATTTTCATTACACCACCTTCTTCAAACATAAAACGACCTTTAGTCATCGCTGCCTTCATTTCGTCAGTGATACCTTTTGCTTCTTCCTCAGGCATTTTAGCTACCATAGCATCTACATCCATCATCCACTTACCAGCAGTTAAGATTGCCGCAGGAGCTTTAGTCTCAGAAGAAGTAGTTTCTTCGTTCTTTTTCTCAGTGTTTTCGGTGTTAGCAGTTTCAGTAGTAGAAGCAGAATCTGTTCCTGTTCCCTCAGTGTTGCCAGTTTTCGCACCACCACCACATGCAGTCATAAAAGCAACAACTGCGATTACTAGAAGTCCATTCAAAAATCTCATGATTCCGTGTAGTTTTGATTTTGATAAAATGATTAAACAAAATAAGTCGGGTAAAGGTAATCAGATGTTGTGAGGATCATAGCCAAGTTAAGGTTAAATTATCTTACTCTTTTGGCGCTCAAAACAACCATAATTGTAATAATTTGTTAATCCATTACAATAGTTATGGGAAAACCTTTGTGCATAATAAATTCTGTGCGAAAAAGTAACCCAATGATTTGTACATTTTTTTAAATTAATGCCTATGAAACTCATTACCAAGGGCTTATGCTTCATATTTTTTTTGACCACGTACCTTTCTCAAGCCCAAGATCGCATTACGGGGTATAACTTTGCCACCCGCTCGGAGGTCATTGCCCAAAACGGTATTGCGGCTACCAGCCACCCACTCGCAACCCAGGTTGCATTGGATATTCTCAAAAAAGGAGGAACTGCCATTGATGCAGCTATTGCAGCCAATGCTACCCTCGGACTCATGGAACCAACCGGCTCTGGTATAGGAGGCGATTTATTTGCTATTGTATGGGATGCCAAAACCAAGCAATTATATGGATTAAATGCCAGCGGACGCTCTCCCAAAGCCTTGAAATTGGCTTATTTTAAACAAAAAGGAATGAAAAAAATTCCTTCGCACGGGCCATTACCTGTAAGCGTACCTGGTGCAGTAGATGGTTGGTTTAGCTTGCATAAAAAATTTGGCAAGTTAAAAATGGGGCAAATACTCAATCCAGCTATACAATATGCCGAAAAAGGATTTCCTGTAACTGAATTGATTGCTTATTACATGTGGCGATCTATTCCCTTTTTTATGCGTAAAGGGTTTCCCAATGTCAAAGAAACCTATACCATCAATGGCAAAGCCCCGCAAAAAGGCCAGATATTTAAAAACCCAGGTTTAGCCAATACTTATAAAACTATAGCCAGTAAAGGACGCGATGGCTTTTATAAAGGAAAAGTAGCCAAAACCATTGCTGATTTTATTAAGTCTCAAGGAGGATTTTTGGCTTATGAAGATTTGGCTAACCATCAATCTGAGTGGGTAAAACCCGTATCTACCAACTACCGAGGATATGACGTATGGGAGCTACCACCCAACGGGCAAGGGATTGCTGCTTTACAAATGCTCAATATTTTAGAGGGCTACGATTTTAGCAAAATTCCTTTTGGCAGTGCCGAACACATCCACTTGGTCACCGAAGCGAAAAAATTGGTGTTTGAAGACCGCGCCAAATACTATGCAGATATGCAGTTTAGCCAAGTTCCGGTAGATAAGTTAATTTCTAAGGCTTATGCCAATGAACGCCGCAAACTCATTAATCGTAAACGCGCTAAGGGTAACTATCAAGCAGGTGCCATTAGCAAAGGAGAAACCATTTATATGACTGTGGCTGACAAGGAAGGTAATATGATTTCGCTCATCCAGAGTAATTATCGTGGTATGGGGTCGGGTATGGTACCTCCTGGTTTGGGATTTATGCTACAAGATCGTGGAGAACTATTTTCGCTCACTGCTGGGCAAGCCAATACTTATGCTCCTGGAAAACGTCCTTTTCATACGATTATTCCAGCATTTGTGACCAAAGATGGGCAACCGTTTATGAGTTTTGGGGTGATGGGGGGAGATTTTCAACCTCAGGGGCATACTCAAATCATTATGAATATGATTGACTTTGGTATGAACCTACAGGAAGCAGGAGATGCCCCCAGAATGGATCACACCGGATCATCTACTCCTACAGGATTACCCAATCAGGGTAGAGGGATGATTCGCCTGGAAAGCGGGTTTAATTATCAAACCATTCGAGGCTTAATGGCTAGAGGTCACAGGGTAGGATATGCCAGGGGGATTTATGGTGGATATCAGGCCATTATGTACGATGCTAAAAACAAAGTATATTATGGTGCCTCTGAATCGCGTAAAGACGGAATGGCAGCAGGGTATTAAAATAGAATAATAAATATCGAATAATAAACGCTGAATCCTGAATAAGAATCTATCTTTTTCAGGATTTGGTGTTTACAAGCTAAGTGAGTAACCCCAAACATAATTTTAGGATTTTACGCAAAAAAATACTTATGTTTGGAGTTCATCAATCAATCTTACCGAATCAATTATGAAACGACCCCTCAAAAAAGGCGTAAGCGGAACCGGTGAAACCCGCAAAGTTCAGGAATTCCTCAAAGCATTAGGGTTTTACACAGGCAAAATTGACGATGATTTTGGCCCCAAAACCGAAGCTGCCGTCAAAGCATTTCAGGAAAAACAATTTGTAACAGGCATTGTCAATGAACTCACCTACGATGCGATGGAAGATGCTTTCGCCGAAAAAAATCCCCCTCCCACTCCTCTTTCTATCAAAGAAAAGCAAACCTTTCTCAAAGCCAAGGGATATTACCTGGGTGCCGTAGATGGTATGTATGGCCCTGCAAGCCGTAAGGCAGAGAAAGATTTTAAATTGGCTGAGGGGCTAGATGCTCGTACCAATATGAGAGCTGCTCTGGTAAAACCGGATTACGAAGGGGTCGTGAGCAACTTTCTCCGTTTGGGACAATACTATAACTCGGTATATCCCAAAAAACAAATTGTGATACACCATACAGCAGGTGGCCCTTCAGCAATTGCTACCAAAAACTGGTGGGACAGCAATCCTCAAAGAGTTGCCACTGATTTTATAATTGATCAAAATGGCACCGTAGTTCGCGCCTTTCCCAAGGGTTATTGGGCCTGGCATATTGGACTGGGACGCCCTGACTTGGATTCACGTGCCATTGGTATTGAGGTTTGTAACTATGGTTACCTTACCAAACAAGGCACCATCTTCCGTAATGCATATGGAGGAGTGGTCAACAACGTTTTCACACTTTCGGAAGCTTATCGTGGGCATGTGTATTACGAAAACTACACTGATGCTCAGTTTATTGCCTTGGAAAAACTCCTAAAGGCGCTTATCAAAGAATATGATATTCCAGTAAATAAATCTACTTTTAAAACCGGACAAGGAGGTATTTTTGAGTTGATGCCTGAGGCTGCACAGGGTAACCCGGGAATTTATGCCCATGGCGCTTATTTATATGGCAAAACCGATATGTACCCTCACCCCAAACTATTGTCTATGTTGAATAACCTGTAAAATAAAAAACACCGAGTATCAATCTGTTTAGGATTGTTACTTGGTGTAGTTTTTCTAAAAAAATATAAGGCGGTATTTATATAACCGCAATTTAAGGGGATGTATGCCTGATGGTGTTCGTTTTATAATAGCTTTCTGTATAATTATTATTTGTTTGTAATTTCTTCTTGACTACTATACGCTTTCTTCTTCTGCGTCGGGGCTGATCCGACTCATTGTCCAAAGGCGAGTGATAGCTATCTAAATTGTCCTCCATAGGTTGCTGAAAATCAGCGTATTGGTTTTGATCATCAAACAAATGCTTTCGCCGTTTTTTTTCTTTTCGTACAAAATGATAAGCTATAATGCTGCTGATTGTATTAGCATAGTATTCTGGAAAATTGATCAAAGGTATTTCGTTGCCGTTGAGAACTTGGTTTTTCTTAGGCAAAACGCGGTTGCTTCTATTTTTCCAAACATGCAATGCCGTACCATCAATTTTTCTCACATCTCGCCACACAAAGTCAGTGATACGTTTTCGTCTGATGATGTCTAGTGCTGTAGGCATAAAATGATTTGTTTTAATAAGAGTATCTTTCTGAAAGAATCAGGTCAAAAGCCTGTCCTCTTCCATAGCTTTAAAAATTTGGTTAATTGCTAATAATGGTGATTGTACTTGTGATTAGGTTGATCATAAATTGAAGTACAAATCAACTTGCCAAAGCTTGATTTTAAATCAATGAGTTCAAATAATGATAAATTGTAAATGCAAGATAGGACTTTCGGGGTATTTTAGCAAGCCTTATACGAACCTTTCTGTAGTTTGTTTCAGTTTTTGGTCTTTTTTTTCTAAAAAAAGTTAAAAACTTTGGGCGGGAGCCCTTTTTACAAACTTATTTCTACTTTAACGCTCTAGTTACACAAATCTTGTGTTGTTTCTAACTTGAGTTAGGAAAAAATAGCAACTTAGATTCTTTTGTTTATCTTTGCCGCAAACAAATCGCTCCTGATGAGCCTACTTATCACATCATAAATCTACATTCTGTTAGAAACTACAATGTTAAGTTATATTAATTGGACTGCCTCTCCCGAGATTTTTTCTGTTGGCCCGCTTACCATTCGTTGGTATGGATTACTGTTTGCCTCTGGTTTCTTGGTGGGTCAGTATGTCATTGCCCGTATATTCAAGATTGAAGATAAACCCGAAAAAGATTTAGAAAAGCTATTAATATATATGGTGGTGTCTACAGTATTGGGGGCACGCCTTGGACATGCCATCTTTTACGATCCCAGTACTTATTTCTCAGCCAGCGACCCATTTGCTATTTTTAGAATTTGGGAAGGCGGATTGGCCAGTCACGGAGCAGCCATTGCTATTTTGGTAGGATTATACTTATATTCTCGTAAAAGACCTGGACAGAGCTTTTTGTGGGTGGTAGATCGCATTGTGATTGTGGTAGCATTGGGAGGTGCTTTTATCCGTACGGGTAACATGATCAATTCTGAAATCATTGGAAAACCTACCACGGCATCTTACGCGGTGGTATTTAGTGGTACTTATAAAAACAGTATCAAGGACAAAGATTATTATAAAAGAGATATCAATAATATAAAAGCTACCCTTACGGGGAAAGATACCTTAATTACTATCACCGAAAATTCGATAAAAGATCCCACCAAAAGTATTAAGCGAACAAACGTACCACATACTTCAGTCAAATTGACCATTTCTTTTAAACGAAAAAGCTTAGACACTACTTCGGCGCGTCAATTGGCCACCAAGACATTGAGTGCGCTACGCTTATATAGTGCTACATATGCTCACTATAGCAAGGAAGCCAATACCAACCCCCAAATCAAGGTTTTTAGGAGAGATAACCGCACGGTAGCCGAAATTACCGGATTGTATGCCATTCCAAGGCACGCCGCTCAGTTTTATGAGGCCATTTCTTCTTTCTTATTATTCTGGTTCTTGTTGTTTGTGTACAGTCGTCGCAAAGGACGCACTCCTGAGGGGCTTTTGTTTGGGTTGTTTATGGTTATTTTGTTCTCGTTACGCATTGTGTATGAGTTCTTTAAACCGGTACAATCGGAGTTGGTAGGTTTTGGAGATTTCTTTAATATGGGGCAATGGCTAAGCGTACCAGGAGTACTGGCTGGATTTATCTTGTTATTTATTGCGGCTCGTAATGCCAAAAAGATGAAAGCTAAAGAATAGGTTCTTTTTAAAAATATATGGAATGAAACCAGGTGGGTCTTGTATGATTTACCTGGTTTTTTTATGAACTCGTCTTGAGTTTTTTCTATTTTCGTTTTTAAGTTTCTGTGGGAATTTAGTTTCCCTCTTTACAAATTTGAACATATTATAGATAACTATCATATTCAATGAAAGCATACATAGAACAAAACCAACAACGATTTTTAGATGAATTGCTGGACTTGTTACGAATTCCTTCGATAAGCGCGGATAGCCAATACAAGGATGACGTAAACAAAGCAGCAGAGTTTGTACGTCAAAAACTGGAAGAGGCTGGGGTAGAAAATACCGAATTGTGTCCTACCGCAGGTTATCCGATTGTTTATGGTGACAAGATCATTGACGCAAGTCTTCCTACCGTACTGGTATACGGACACTACGATGTACAGCCACCCGATCCATTGGAGCTTTGGGACTCTCCTGCCTTTGAGCCTATTATTAAGAAAACTGACCAGCACCCCCAAGGAGCTATTTTTGCCCGCGGTGCCTGTGACGACAAAGGCCAAATGTACATGCACGTAAAGGCGTTTGAGGCTATGATCAAAAACGATGCTTTGCCTTGCAATGTGAAGTTTATGATTGAGGGTGAAGAAGAGATTGGTTCGGACAATCTGGGTATTTTTGTAAAAGACAACAAAGAAAAGCTCAAAGCGGATATCATCCTGATTTCGGATACCAGTACTTATTCCATGGATGTGCCTTCTATTACGACTGGCTTGCGTGGCTTGAGTT
The DNA here is from genome assembly GCA_003483885.1 of Microscillaceae bacterium. Lineage (GTDB taxonomy): Bacteria > Bacteroidota > Bacteroidia > Cytophagales > Microscillaceae > Microscilla. Next base: position 26,038 of record DMXI01000092.1, on the reverse strand, counting down.
ACCTGGAAGTAGAAGTTACGGGGCCTAATCGTGACCTACACTCGGGTACTTATGGTGGTGGCGTGGCCAATCCGATCAATGTATTGTGCAAAATGATTGATTCTTTGCGTGATGGCAACAACCACATTACCATTCCTGGTTTTTATGACGATGTAGCTGAGGTAAGCGCGGATGAGCGAGCTCAAATGGCCAAAATTCCTTTTGATGAGGTACAATACCGTGCTGACTTAGATATTGATGCAGTAGATGGAGAAGCTGGGTTTTCTACTTTAGAGCGCACCTCTATCCGTCCTACTTTGGATGTAAATGGTATTTGGGGTGGCTATATTGGCGAAGGAGCCAAAACGGTATTGCCTTCTAAGGCCTATGCTAAGATTAGCATGCGTTTGGTACCCAATCAATCTTCTGAAAAAATCACTCAACTTTTCGAGGATCATTTCAAATCTATTGCGCCTAAAAGTGTGAAGGTAGTAGTAACTCCTCACCACGGCGGAGAGCCTGCCGTAACCCCTACTGATTCGGTGGGTTATCAGGCAGCTAGCAAGGCTTTTGAGAAAATATGGGGTAAAACGCCTATTCCCAAGCGAGAAGGCGGTAGTATTCCTATTGTGGCCTTGTTTGAAGAAGAACTAGGTTTGAAAACAGTATTGTTGGGCTTTGGTCTGGATTCGGATGCAATTCATTCGCCTAACGAGCACTACGGGGTATTGAATTACTTCAAGGGCATTGAAACCATTACGGAGTTTTATCAGCAATATGCGGGTTTGATGAAGTAAAGAAATGGAAAACGAGGGTTGATCGCCCTCGTTTTTTGTTTATTCTAACTTACAACAAATTTATTTTTTTCCAGTATAACGTTCCAACTCATCTACTCTACGCTCCAGTTCTTTTACATCCACCTTCACTCCTTTCAATTCCTGAATATCTTCAGCCATCCCTCTCAAAATAGTAGTTTGACGGGCTATGACTCCGGTAAGGGTATCAATTTTTTGGGTGTTTCCATCAATTTTAGTACTATTTTCATCTACCTTTTGAAGTACTTCGGAAAGCATTTCCAGAATCTCATTTTTATCTTTGTTGTTCATAAAGTTTGATATTGTTGAATATACAATATACGAAAAAACAGGGAGTTTTTTGAGCAAATATCTAAGGAATAAAATAGGCAAAAAAACTTTTACTAACACACTTATTCTCAAATGTGAAGGCACTCAAAGTCGTTAAAATATACTGCTTATACAACAAAAAAACGAGCGCGTTCACCCTCGTTTTCATTGTAATATTTTTTAAGACTTATCTACTGCCCCACGTTCACAAAAATAGAATCGGTAAATACGGTGTTACTTACATTGCCTGCGCGGTCTTTGATGGAGACTTGAAACTTCCATATGTCGTTTTGCGGGATGCCCAGGCGGCGGTAAGTTTCGGCCCGGATACTGGGGAAACTGTAAATCAGGGTACCCTCGATAGGTCCAGTACCTTCAGCGTTCAGGTCAGGGAATACCCCATTAAAGTTTAGGCTGGAGTCAGGGGTGGTAAACTTCACAAACTGCCCGCTACGGAATTGAAACAACTCTACGAAAAAATTGTCTTCAACATCACCAGCAAACGCACCCAGATCACCATCACCATCCTGAAATTTGATAGAAATGGTCACAGAATCGGTCACGTTGCCCAAAATATCTAATACTCGATCTACGCTGATACGGTCAAATTCGATGGCAGGCTCCGCCGCAAATTCAGGCTTAGAAATACAACTGGATACTACCCAGGTAAAGTAGATGGAAACAATGGCTAAAAATATATACCTTCTGTTTTTCATTCTTTGATAAGTTTTATAGTTCATTAGTTGACAGTCGGTAGCCCATAGCTTTTAAGGTCATAGTTGATGGTCCATAGGTCATCAATTATGCATACATAGACTACGGAATTCCCTTACATATTTTATTAGAGGATTCAGTTTTTTGGTCAATCTCCTCTTCAACTTATGCTTAATTAAAATTGTGGTTACGATTAAAATCTAAATATTTGCACTAGAGCATGTTTAAAGTTCATCCTTTGGACTAAAAAAACGAAAATTTAAACATACTCTCAACTATACAATATTACAATAATTTTATTAACCGATTTTAGCTTTTATGAGTTTTAGTTTTAGTGACACCTTCAAAGAAAGTTTAACTCAACTTCAACACGATAATTTTGCTCAATACGCTACCCGATTGTTTCAGTTTCAGGCGCAGCATAATCCAGTGTATCGGGAATATTTGCAACATTTGGGTGTAAAGGTCACTGAGGTTTCTCATCTCCGAGATATTCCTTTTTTGCCCATTGAGCTATTCAAATCACACCAAATCGTGAGCCACAATCCGGCTGGTATTCAGAAGACGTTCGAAAGTAGTGGTACCACTACCCAGACTACCAGCAAGCATCACGTATTTGATCTGGACTTTTACAAAAAGGTAAGCCAACGCATTTTTGAGCAAAAATATGGCCCCCTCCAAGACTTCCACATTCTGGCACTGTTGCCTTCTTACTTGGAACGAGATACTTCTTCTTTGGTGTATATGGTACAACATTTTGTAGCCCAAAGTGAATCTTCTGAAGCTGGTTTTTTCTTGAAGGATACCGAAAAATTGAAACGCACTCTAGCAAAATTGCAGGCAAAATCGGATCGGAAAATACTACTGATTGGGGTCACTTTTGCCTTGCTCGATTTGGCCGAAGAAGGCGAGCTGGACCTTTCTAAAGTCATTATTATGGAAACTGGTGGAATGAAGGGCCGCCGTCGGGAAATGTTACGGGAAGAGGTACACCAAGTCTTGAAAGATCAGTTTAAGGTGCAAGATATCCACTCTGAGTACGGGATGACGGAATTATTGTCACAGGCTTATTCTAGTGGACAGGAGATATTTGACATGCCCAGTACGATGCGGATTTTTCTTCGGGATGTCAACGATCCTTTTTATATCAATAATGATTTACGCTATGGAGGCATCAACATCATCGATTTGGCCAATGTAGATTCTTGTGCTTTTATCGCTACTCAGGATTTGGGAAAGGTAATCAACAAAACACAATTTAAGGTATTGGGGCGACTGGACAATAGTGATATTCGAGGGTGTAATTTATTGGTGGTGTAATCCAGTGTCATTAAGTGAAGAACATCTGGCAGCCGTTGGTTACAGGTCTTTGGTCATTGGCTTTTTCGGAAAACACAGTGTACTCGTAACCAGCAGTTTACCATTTTGGCAGTTAGGAGCTGTTTTAAAAAATGAATGTCGAATATCGCTGAACGAACTTCGAATAACGAAGTAAAAAACTTTGAAACGTCGATTGATGCTCTATCACCTCAATGCTTGGAGGATTCGTTCATCAACATTCTATGACCCACTTCATAAAATCTAGCAGCAACCTCTAGTATTCAACCTAATACCCAATGCTGTTTCCTTAACGATCGCTGATCGGGCCAGAGGCCCTCATATAGTCCTCACTCGCCTCCAGGCAAGCGAGTAATTAAGTTCCTTCGGCTCTGCTCATGACGGGTATTTTTTCTTAGGGAAACAGCATTGGCCTAATGTCTACCATAGAATCGTTCCAATGTTTGCCTGAAATTGGTATTTGGCCGCTAATAGCATTAATTTTGTGCCTCATAACAAAACCATAACTGAGAGTCTATCTACTTTGTATTTATTGACTCTTAGAAGTCATCTCGACTTCTTATTCAAAAACTTAATGATTAAAACATGTTTTATAACCTACTAAAGTCTTATCAGCGGGCTTTGGCGATGGGTATAGTGGCGCTCTTAGTTACTGCTGCCCAACCAAGTCAAGGTCAGATCAACATCGGGAAATTTGCTAACAAAAATAAGCTAAAAAGAAACCTGGCTAACAAACTCCGCCGAAGCTGGGAAAACAGACTGCAAAAAATCAAAGAGAGTCAAGATCGCGAAAAGTTTAACTACGCAGTAGCGTTAAGCGATGCAGCTGGATTTTTTGAAGATCGCGAAAAGTTTGTCCGTTATCAACGCCTTACTAACAACTTGACTCGCCTTCGGGAAAACCTCAAACAAATTAGTTTGAAAGAACTGCGCGCCATGTCTAAAAATGAGAACAAAACTTATTTGCAACGTGCTTCAGACATGCGCAGGTCTAGTAACCAAATGATACAAGCCAATAGCTCTAAGCCCGAAACACTGGTAGAAATTGGCGAAATGGCTTTCTCTAGTAATAAATTTGGTCTGGCAGAAAACGCCTTTGGGCGAGCCAAAAGATTGTACGAAAAGAACAATCGCACAAGCGAAGACCCTTACACTAAATTGATTGGTAACCTTTCGCTGCTTTATCATACTACGGGCCGCTACACCGAAGCCGATGAGTATACCCAGCGTATGATAAAAATGAATGAAGAAAAATATGGTAAAACGCATTCGGCGTATGCTTCGGCGCTCAATAACCGCGCTATGCTACTTAGAGATTTGGGTAAGTACTCAGAAGCCGAGCAATTGATTGATCAAGCCATTGGAATTGTGACCAACAATGAGGGGAAAAACAGCACGCCGTATGCCATCATGACCAACAACAAGGCTTTGCTTTACCAAACCATTGGACGTTATCAACAAGCCGATAAATTATTGAGTGAGGCCATCTCGGTGGGTGGTAAAACAATGAAAGAGGGTTCTACTTTATATCAGCGTTTTTTGGTAAACCAAGCCTTACTCTACCAAGACATGAAACGCTACGATGAGGCTGAAAAGATTTACCAAAAAGCCATTAAACGCAAGCAACGCCAATGGAAGCAAGGTCACCCTGATTATGCTTACATGCTCAACAATCTGGCGGCTTTGTATGTAGAAATGGGCAAAACTGACCAAGTAGAAGAATTGCTAAATAAGTCCAGAAAAATCTATGAAAAGAAATTTGGCAAACAGCACCCTGGCTATGCCTCAGCCACCAGCAATTTGGGGAATTTTTATCGCTCTCAGAAGAAGTTTGACCAAGCGGCTCCTTTACTGAAAGAAGCATTGGTTATACGCGAAAGCATTTTGAGCAATCAACACCCTGCCTACAGCAAATCACAAGAAGATTTGGCTATTTTGAATTGGCAAATGGGCAAAACAAAAGACGCTACTATTCTCTATAGAGAGGTATTGAAACGATCGGAAAAGTTTATCCAGCGTTATTTCCCAGCCATGAGTGAAGCTGAAAAGGAAAAGTATTGGAATAAGCTGCGTCCTACTTATTTGCGGTTTTATGCCTTCGTAGCCGATAATTATTCTAAAAATCCGAAGTTACTCACCGACTTGTTCAATTATCATATTGCTACCAAGGCAATTTTACTGAGCGATGCCAACAAAATTCGTCGTCGTATTTTGCAAAGTGGCGATCAGCAACTCATTGAGGATTACCAGTATTGGCTGGATGTAAAAGAAATATTGGCCAAGTTGTATACTTATTCTAAAGATGACTTAACCGAGCAGGGTATCAACCTGGATTCGCTGGAGCAAGCCGCCAACAAAATGGAACGAAATCTTTCTAGTCGTTCCAAAGAGTTTTCGGGGAAAGTAGGTGACAAACCTATACGCTTTGCGGATGTTGCCAATAGCTTGGGAGCCAATGAAGCCAGCGTAGAACTTGTTCACTTGTATAAGTTCAATGGTAGTTTTACCGATACGGTGTATTATGCTGCCTTGGTAGTAACTCCTAAAGCTACCCAACCCAAAATGGTACTACTCAAAAACGGTAACCAATTAGAAACCCGCTATTTAAAATATTATCGCAACACCATCAAAGCCAAGCGCAAAGATCGATACAGCTACAAGCAGTATTGGAGCCAGGTTGATCCATTGGTTGCCGGAAAAAGCACCATTTATGTATCGCCAGACGGGGTTTATAACCAGATCAACCTGAATACTTTGCAAAAGCCTGACGGGAAGTTTTTGGTAGACGAAAAAAGCTTTGTATTGCTGACCAACTCTAAGGATTTGGTAGAACTTAAAAGCCGTAAACGCTCTACCGGAGCTAAAAATGCGGTGTTGGTAGGTTTTCCAGATTATGGAGGCACGGGCAAGATACCAGCGCTGCCAGGTACCAAAAAGGAAGTCATTACCATTGAAAGTTTGTTGAAAAGGTCAGGCTTTAGCACCGAAAAACTCATGGAGCAAAAAGCTTCAGAAGAAAGTGTAAAAACGATTAGTGAGAAGAAACCAAGAATTTTACACATTGCTACCCACGGGTTTTTCTTAAAAGATGAACAGTTGCAAGGAGATAAGCTATTTGGGATTGAAATTGATAAAGCGAAAGAAGATCCACTTTTGCGCTCAGGATTGATGTTGGCCAATTCGGAGAAAACAATGGATAACCTGAATAACCGCGAAAATCAAACCCAAAACAACGGGATTTTGACGGCATTTGAGGCAATGAATATGTCTTTGGAAAATACGGAATTGGTCGTGTTGAGCGCTTGTGAAACCGGGCTTGGAGATGTAAAAGCAGGAGAAGGAGTATATGGGCTACAGCGGGCTTTTCAAGTAGCCGGAGCCGATGCCTTAATTATGAGCCTTTGGAAAGTAAGCGACGACGCCACCCAAAAGCTGATGAGCTTATTTTACCAAAACTGGCTAACAATGGGCAACAAAGCCAAGGCTTTCAAAAAAGCGCAACTTCAGCTCAAAACTCAATTTAAGGAGCCTTATTACTGGGGTGCTTTTGTATTGATTGGAAGTTAAGTAGTAAAGCTGTTCTATCATATTATTAATGGCTAAATGTGGTACATCGCATTTAGCCATTATTTTTATGTGCCTCTCACATTTGACGAGCAATTAATACTGCTCACACAAAATACGGTGATAGTCGGCTTCTTTCATGATCTTGTTCCAGATCGTTTTTCTTTGAAAATTAATATAGCTCACTACAAAGCTCTTCCCTCCCGAATATTGACGCTCCGTAAAAAACATCGGTTGCTCTATACTCCCCAAGTTATAAATCAGGTCATATTCCATCGGAATAAGTAAGCCTCGACGATTGCTCAAAATGCCATATTTGCCCTTGGATACCAAGGCGATGATTTCCTGATTGTCTTTTTTAAGGTATTGTATTTGGCTAAACTCCTTGGTTTTGAGGCGTTGCTTGTTGATAAAATTATATAAAAACCAATCTCCTGCATTGTTTTTCAATAATGCCACACTGTCGGTCCAATATTCTATTTTTTCGTACTTGGTCATAATGAGCTCTTTGCCTTTGTAGTCAACCAAGCCATACGATTGCTTTTTTCTGACGATAAATAGGCGGTTGTCTTCTTTGAGGCTGTAGGGGCGAGGAATGGCTGAGAACTTAGGCTCTATTTTAATTTTGCGCTTGTAATGGTAAAGCCCAAATTTACGATTGAGTAATAAGCCTTGGTATCCGCCTTTCAGGTTGCTAATACCCTGGTACCTAATGGGTAATACAATTTTCCGGTTAGTATCTACCAAGCCATATTTGCCATATCGCCTTACACTGAATAAATCGTTGGCCAAGATAGAAATTTCGTCATAGACCGCCGAAAGCATCTTTTTTCCTTGCTGATTGATCAGTCCTTTTTTGCGCAAGCGGGTTTCTATATAAATAAATGGTTTGGCCTCTGGGTAATTCCCTTTTTCTCCCCTCACATATTTATAAGGGGTAAGATTCAACGGTTTTTGCTGGCCCTTGAGCTTAGCCAATACTTGTTTGCCTTTGAAAGTCAACAGTACATTGCCAATAAAAATCAAAGAATCTCGCTTAAAAGGTTCTAATATTTTACCCTCACGATCAAAAGCCCCCCATTTACCTTTTTGTTTGGCGACAAAAAGCTTGTTGTGGGTGGCCACTTGCTCAAAAGTCTCTGGTGAAATTTGTTTTCCCTTACGGGTAAAAAGCTGCCATTGGGTAGAATCAGAAGTGCGTGCCGCCCAACCTACGTGCAGGTCTTTGACCGACGTAAACTGAGGAGGCAATACAAGCTGCCCAGTGGTATCTACTACCCCTTGCTTTTCTTGGTCTATTACTTTGATGTAAGCATCTCCAATCCAGTTTACCTCATCGTACTTGAGCTGAATACTGAATTGTTTGTTCAGAAACTGCTCAAAAATTTGCTTGTTTTTGACCAATGCATAGCGACTATCTTTGCGAAACTGGACAAAACTGTTGGCTTTTCGTTCTATGTCTGAAAAGTTACAATCTACGATGATTTTACCATTGTGGGTAGCCACTCCCCACGAACCATTGCGACGTACTTTTAAAAAGTATTGGTTCAAGGGTTCTATTTTATCGTATTTTATAGGCAAAATCTCAAATCCACTTTGGTGAAAGGCTCCCTGAAAACCGTTTTTTGTAACAATGAAAATGCCTCCATCCAGGGTTTCAATCTTGTCATAATTGACTGCTACTACTTCTTGGCCAAGCTTATCCACTACTCCAGTGAGGTTGTTGCGCATGACCAGCACAAAATTATCTTGAATGCCATCGCATAGGTAATCTTTGTGAATTTGCTGGTATTTGATCGGAATGCGGATTTGCCCAAAATGATCGATGAAACCATAACGCCCCGCTTCTAAAATTGGGAAATACTGTAGAGTATCTACGGCCAGTAGTTGGGTGACATAATCTATCCGGTAATAACTACCAAAACGCTCGTGAAATGCCTGAAGCTGCCCAGCCTCTTGGTACATACTCATGAGCCAGTCACCAGCTCGTTTAGCAGCCGAGCTATTGCTGTATTTTTTTAAAAAGTTTTGATAAGTCTCTTTTTGATGATTGACCGATACCAAATCAAACAATTGGGTAATAGCAGAGTCTCGGTAAACGTTTTGGGGATTGTTTTTCAGAAACGCTTCCAGATTTTTATAAGTACCACGCTCAATTTCGGCTTTATATACAAAAAAGTCGATGCGTTTTTGTGCTTCTTCTACTTGGGTAGCTTTAGGATAAGTTTTGATAAAGCGCTGGTAAGACCCAATAGAATGAGCGGCACAAGCAGCTTGCCAAGCCAATAAATTACGTAGGCGAGTGGCTTCTTGTATTTCTCGGGCCGTCGTAAAACGATCGATATAGGCTTGATAGCCTGGAATAGTATTTTGTTTTTTGGCTAATACAAACGCTACTCCTTCTACTTTGAGGCGGTGGCGATCAATGGCAGTCTGGGTAATGCCCACTTTGGCCCAAGTGGTAGAATCATCTTCTTCTATTTGGGCATAATGCGACAGTGCCAGTAAAATGTGGGTATAAGAAGAATCGACCTGATAGGCCGGATTGGCTTTGGTCAAAAAATACAAGGCATATACATAGTGAGCTCCAGCATTGATGGGTTGCCTACTAATGGCCTTGTCTAACAACGACTTGGCTTTATCGTATCGTTCTTTTTGTAGTTGTTTGTAGGCATTGGTAACCCGATCGGCATGCACTTGTGCGGGGACTCCTATGCCTAAAACCAACAACATGATTCCTAATAATCGTAATTGTTTTCTCATCTCTAATGGCTAGTTTATTGCCCAGGTGTTTAGTAGTTTAGTCCATAGTCGATTGGTCGATGGTTAATAGTGTAATATCATACCCATCTATCAATACCAATCAACTGTTGATAGATTTAATACAAAAATACAGAAGAAATGAGCAGGTGAAGCATTTTTTTGCGTTTTATCGCAGATATCTGTCCAAAGGAGAGCCTTTCTTAATATATTTTTTGAGTTTATTGTAAGGTATGGTGGTCGCTTGAGGCCCTGCGTAATAATAGCAAATTTCACGAATTCCATAAAAAAAGAATACACCTTTTAGACTGAAATAGAAATTACGAGCAACGGCAAAGTCCTCGTTAAAAAAGCCTTCTGTCTTGAGCGATTTTCCTGCTTTTAATTTTTTATCCTTACGAAATTGAGTCACAATTAAGGGTTGAATTTTAGCCTGTGCTCCTTCTATAAATATGTCCTCCAATTGAAACTGTTGTCCAGTATTGAGATCAAAAGAATAGTAACTCACCATAATAAAACTACGATAATTACCTTCGTAGGTGGGATCATCTACCGCTACCAGCGTGAGTACATTATTCTTATTATGTAATATTTTGATCGTTTTTTCATGGGTAGATTTGCGTCCTGCAATTTTTTTATGCTGAACTTGCTCCTCTACTTGGCTTCTTATAATCTCCTCGGGATTTTTCAATAAAATCTTCTCTTGTACAAACTGATTAATTTTATTCACAACCCCTGGTTTTCCTCCTTTAAACTTTGGGTACAATATCCAGGCATCTGTCCATTGAGGAGCTTTGGCCCCCATCACTGTTTTTTGATCCAAATACACCATTTCGGCCTGGATAGAGCCTTCTTCATATTTTTCGTAAAGCCTGAAAGGGAAAGCCTTTTTGCCATCTTTAGAAGTCCACATCCCTACCAGTACTTTATTGACAGAGTTCCAACGTCCCGAAAATTTTCCATATAACTCCTTCAGCGTTACTTCTCCATTGTCTTTCCAAACGCCTTCCAAATTAATTTCGCCACTCTTGATCTTGGTGTAGTAATAACTTCCAAATACATTTCCTTTGAGGTTTTCCGGAAGCCTTGATTTGGTTAAAACCACTCGAATTGGCAATTGCTCATTAATTTTACCTACCAATATTTTATAAAAGTGCTTTGGGGCATTTACTTGAGCATATGCTTGAGTTCCTTGCCAAAGTAAAAGTATTATCCCAAGGGTTAATTTGCATATAGGTTTCATAAGAAGCATTGTTAGGGTGAAGTATGTAATATGATTCTACAAATCACTTAAACGCTATCGCATATAAGAGCGTAAACCAGCCCTACGTTTAATATAGCGCTTCAATTTACGATATGGAATCACTGTAAGGCGAGGCCCTACCGCATAAGGGGCTATTTCGTATTGATTGTAATAAAAAGCCATACCATCAGGGCGGAAATAGAAGTTTTTGGCAATTGGTGGATTTTCTTTGTATATCCCCACTTTAGAAAGTGACTCATTGGGTTTGAGTTGAGCGTCTTTTCTAATTTGCTGCACAATGAGGCTTTGAATCGCGGCTTCTGCACCTGGATACAGTAAATCAGACATTTGGATGAGTTTCCCGGTTCTTAAGTTGAAGGTGTAAAAAGTACTATTGTAATAGCCATGAGCGCCTCCGGTAAAACCGCTTTGGTTGTAGGCCAGCGTCAAAATATTTTTTTCATTGGCCTCTATCGTGATAAAGTTTTCCTCATCAAAAAAGGCATTGTTGTCTTCGTTTTCCTTTTTGAAAGCTACATACTGCTTCACAAATTTTCTAATGCGCTGTTCGGGGTTTTTGAGTAGATTTTCTTTGATAAATTGGTTAATGGTATTGGCTACCTCTCCCCCTTTGATACGCGGATACAAAAATGCAATCGTGACTCCTCTTGGCGACTCCTTGCCCAATACATTGGCTTCGTCTATATACAACATTTCGGCAGGCAAACCTCCTCGGTAGTTTTCTTTTACCTCAAAGGAATAAGATTTTTTACCATCGGCAGAAGTCCAGGTTCCTTGAATTCGCTTGGTAGTAGCATCAAAACGCCCCGCCAATGCACCTGTTTTCACCCATTTACCATTTTGCATCACTTTTTCTTCGGCCAAAATACTCCCATTTGATTTCCAGGTACCATTGAGGCGAAGGTAACCTTTGGTACGCGTGTAGTAATAGTAGCCAGTTAGGTTATTTTTCTCTGATTTACCCCGTTTTCGCTTATTGAGCGTCATCATGATTTTCCAACGTCCATTAATCTTGCCTGCAAAAAATTTATGGGCATAATCATTCGAAACAATGGGTTTGTTTTGAGCGGTTGCCCGGTTTTCTGGCAAGATTAACCACAAAGCAGTAAAGAAGGCCAATAGTAGGTAATAGGTGTATTTTTGTTTCATAAATATAATTTTTGATGTAAATCTATTGTCTCTCGATTTTTGCCTAATTTAATGAATTAACCGCTGTTTTATTGAATTATTGTCGCAAGTGCTAAAAAACCGGCTGATATTCATAGTAGAAATCACTCATAATTTTTTCGGTTTTTATGAGCCTTCCCTGAATACGAGGAGCCTGAATTCCTTCATTAAATACGGCCTTGGTACTTTTAAATATGCGGGCTTCATCCCACAGTTGTTGGGCAGCCAGTAAGTTAATTAAAGTACTTCCACCTTCTACAATGACCGAGCGAATTCGCTTCTCGTACAAATCCAGCATCATTTCTTCCAGAAAATTGTCTTCCTCTAACTTTACAAACTCTAAGTTGGGAGCCTTGCTATGGTTGAGCACATTGTACACAAGGGTAGGCTGGTGTTGATTGTACAAAGATAATTCGGAGGGCAACTGTAACTGACGATCTACCACGATTCGAGTTGGATTACGCCCCTTCCAATGCCGGGCATTGAGCTGGGGGTTATCGTGGCGAGCAGTATTACTACCTACTACAATGCCGTCTTCTTCGGTGCGCCATTTGTGCACCAATGCCCGCGACACCTGATTACTAATCCACTTAGACTCATAATTTTTGCGCGCAATAAAACCATCGGCTGTTTCGGCCCATTTAAAAATAATGTAGGGACGTTTTTTGAGCACACCCGTAAAAAAACGCTTATTGATCTCGTTTCCTTTCTCGGCCAATACCCCAGTAACCACTTCAATTCCTGCTTTTTTGAGTTTTTCGATGCCTTTGCCACCAACCAATGGGTGGGGGTCGGGGTTGCAAATCACTACTCGCTTGACACGATGTTTGACCAATAAATCGGCACAAGGGGGCGTTTTGCCAAAATGAGCACAAGGTTCAAGGCTTACGTATACCGTAGATTCAGGCAGCAGTTCTTTGCGATTTACCGAATCGATGGCATTTACTTCAGCGTGGGCTTTGCCATACATTTGGTGCCAGCCCTCTCCAATAATTTGCTGTTGATACACAATGACACAGCCTACCAATGGGTTGGGGCTTACCCGCCCAGCACCCAAAACGGCCAAATCGAGGGCACGCTGCATAAATTTTTCATCGCTCACCTGTTGTGATGTATGAGAGTTGTGGTCGTTCATAAAAGGAATTCATTCGTTATGCTACAAATTAGCCAAATCCCTTATAATGCTGCAAATGAAGTAAGGCTTTGTGAGCATATTTCATAAAAAAAGTCTTCCCTAACAATCAAGGAAGACTAATCCATATTTTATTTATACGGTCTAATTAGGTAATAACCTTGGAATCTTGCCAAAGTAAGTGCTGATTGTTAGCTGCACTACAAACAAACGGTCGTTCCCTGCTACCCGTCCTCGGGGAGTACCTGGTTCAAACCCAGCCAAATTTCGATAAGTGTTGCCATCGGTACCAGTATAAGTAAAAACGCCTCTTTCATTAGTAAGCCTTGTTAAATCTATGTGGGGCTCTAGAGTGCGATTGGCATATTGTCGTGACAAGTTACTAGGCAATGCGTCTAAGGACGGATAATTACCCTTACCCACATCATCAACATAATCAGCCAAAAGCAACCTGATACCACCCCTGAGCGATACTGTCCAACGTTTGGCAAATTGAAAACGACCTCCAATCCCCAAAGGAATGGCAGTAGAAGTAAGCGAATACCCCGGTAGGTCTTGCCCTTCGGTAGTCAAATCTCTTAAATTGAGGTATGAATTCGAAAACTCATTAAATGACTGGGGGTTATGCTTAAAAAAGGTAAAACCTGCATAAATAAATCCAGAGCCTTTGGGGGTTTTGTCGGGCATAAACGGGAAGAAATCAAACTCTCCAGTAAAGCTCAACTCTTGTATACGATTCCGGAAATTGAGGTTTTGCGCTCTTCGCTCTATGTCGGGGCTTTGGCTGTCGTTGCCTCCAATAGAACCTACCGCAAAACTAGCCCTGGCCCGTAGGTAAGGCGTAAAATGTAAAAACAAACTGGCTCCATAGGTAATATTGGAACCAAACTGAAACTGAGAATACACATCTCCTTGATAATGCATAAACCCACTCGAGATGCCAAAGCTAAAATAAGGGGCAAAAAGCGCCTTTTGCTGAAATGGCATCGTTTCTAGTCCTGGTTTTACTGGGCCCAATCTTTTTGACTCTAAATTTTTAGGGCTTTGGTTGGTTGACTTGAAACCTTCCCATAGCAATAAATCAGGCTGTTTTTTTTCTAATACTGATGTTTTGTTCACATCAAAAAAATGTTGTAGTTGTTGTCCTTGCACTGATTTAGTCACAACTAGCATACAACATAGCGTAATCCACAATTTTTGCATTGATGTAATTATTGATTGATATATCAGCTCGCCTACCAATAGTGTTCAAAGACGAGGCTTCCATCATTTTCTAAATATGGTTTTGTTTAAACCTTGCTCAAGATTCTTGCTAGCTTGCTGAAAAAGTAGTTTATACCTGATGGTTAGGTGGGTTGGTGTGATTTAAACGTATCGACAACAAAAATATGATGATTGAAGGATTATCCTATGATAATTGAGATTTTTAAATCCAAAATATGCTCGCTACCCTTAAATCACCACTGATAGCTATAAGGAATGTTTATGACGTTCAAAGAAGCGATGGTACGCCCATTAAAACGTGCAGGTATCCATTTACGCAAACGTCTTAACAAGTATACGGCTTGCCTGCCCAAACCATATCCGGGTTCTTTTAATACTTTTACTTGGTATAACCGCCCTTTTTCTGATACTACAAACTGGATTGTAATTTTTCCTTCAATTTTTTTCTGACGAACATCTCGCGGAATATGCATATATTCTTTTGCGTAAGTCAAGAGGTTTTGCTGTAAATCCTTTTTATTCCACATAAACTCATATTTGCCTCTTAATCCATTAAAACGAGGACGAGCAAATTCGTTTGGAATCCTCAATATTTCTATTTTTTCTTCTGGAGGAAATTCCTCAGGTGGCCGTGTTTTGGTAACTAAAGTACCATAACGATTGATATAATACCACTGCTTACCAATGGCTACTTTGGCAAATCCTTTTTTAAAGCTACGAGCACGATGATAGTGACAAGGGATTATTAGTTTGCCTTGCGCATTCATAAATCCAAATTTGTCCTGTTGACTCTTTACTACCCGTATTCCTTCCGATTCCCACCAAATTTCCTTAAAGCCAGGTCCGACAATTACCTCCCCACTCGTTTTAATTAATCCTTTTAAATCATTCTTACCTTTTACTACTGCTACCCCCTCATCTGCTCTATGGATTTTCTTAAATTGAGGCTCAAATATAACCTTCCCATTTTCTGGATTTATCGCTCCCCACAGTTCGTCTTTAGCAAATAATATCAATGGGGTATTATCCCAGGTTTTAGCCGTACCACCCCAGATCTTAAGTGCGTCATACCTGGCTGGAATGCTCTCTGTTCCTTGTTTGTTAAGCAAACCATGTTGGTGTTTTTCATTGATTACCCAAAAACCTAGTTTATTCGCCCTGTAATAGCTCACTGCATTTATTGAGCGATATTGGGCTGGTACTACCACTTCATAACCTCTATTCATCAGGCCCAGGTGTTCGTGGTCTGGCCCCAAAAAAGGCTTAAGCGATTGTGCTTGTAAACCAGAAATGCTTCCCCAAAAAAGCACCCAAATAAATTTTATCAATACAGTTTTCATACATCTCATCGGTTAGTCTTTTTTTCTCCTTCCTTTGCGATTGTACTGAGTATAGTCAAAAGCTATTTCCACGGTATTGATAGAGGTGATGGCATAACCGTGACGAGCTACTCCCCAAGCAGGAACAGCCCGAAGTACACGAATGGCTTCTTCGTTGCAGCCATAGGGAAGCCCTTCTAACACCTTGATGTTTTTAAGTGTTCCTTTTTCGGTAATAACAAATTGTAGTTTCACTTTGCCTTGTATTTTTTTTCGGCGAGCTTTGCGTGGAAACTGTAAACTATCTATGGCAAATCGATTCAAGAGTGGTTGTAAGCTTCCCTGATAATTCTTCGTTCTAAATGTATTGTATTCATCTCTGATCACCTTTGGGATGTGTTTTTTCACCCCATAATCTTTCTTAAATATCGGATAGGCTTTGATGGTTTCGTAGAATATAAACACTGGTTCAGGGATGTCATATTCTTTTACCATATCGGGTGGAATGGCATAAGTAACCTCTTTGATTTTTTTCCCGGTAGTATCTATCTCCAGCCAATGTTTATTGTCCTTGGTAACAAAAGCGTGTTGATCACTACCAAACTCACGGGCATCGACATAGACAAAAGGCAAGGTGATTTTCCCTTGCTGATTCAGGTAACCATACTTGCCTTGTGGGTTGCGTGCCAACAACAGCCCCTTCTTGCGATCTTCAAGCTCTTTGTAAATTGCAGGCACTAAAAATGTTCCATCCGACTGAATAATTCCCTTCCGGCCTTTTGCATTAATCACGTGGGCTCTTTGCTTGTATATCGCATAAATGCGTGAAAACTGGGGCTTAAATAAAATTCTTCCGTTTTTTGGATTGGCCAATCCCCATAAATTATTTTCTTTGATCCAGTATAAACCCTGCGTTTGCCATTTTTTTAATTCCTGGTATTTGCAAGGGATGACGACCTTTCCGCTTTCGCTTAAATATCCCTCTTTGCGGGTAGCGCTTTCCTCGACCCAATAGCCAAATTTCTGCTTGTAAATAGCCTTATAAATAGGTGGAGTAACCATTTCGTAGGTTTCATTGACAAATCCTAAACTTTTTCCTTGAGCAGCCAAATAAGGTTTGAGTTTTTGGCCAAAGCCAGTCGTTACTGGCAAACAATAAAGTGCCAGTAATATCCATTTCAAATCAGTTTTCATCCGTGTTTTTATTAGTTATTGGTAATAATTAGAAGGTTGGAAGTTTTCAAAGTGATTTTTAATTGTCTAACGTTTTCTTTTTCCCCTTCTATTGTATTGGGTATAGTCAAATGTGATTTCTACCATATTAAGCGAGGCAATTGGACCATCGTCTTGCGCAGGTATCCATTTGGGGATGGCCCGAAGCAAACGAATCGCTTCTTCGTTACAGCCAGAAGGAAGCCCTTGTAACACTTTTATGTCATTTAGCACCCCTTTTTCAGTCATCATAAACTGAAGTTTAACTTTGCCCTGTATTTTTTTTCGGTGTGCTTTACGGGGGAAACGTAAATTTCTTGAGGCAAAAAGGTTGATTGTTTTTTGTAGATAATCGCGATAATCATAGTAGGTAGCACGTAATACCTTTTTCTTTTTTACCTGCTTTTTAATGTTGTTTCCTCTAAATACTGGGTACGCACTCTTGATCTTAGGCTCCCATAAAATCCAGGGAGAAAACATTTCTTCTTGTAGGTTTGGCGGTGGTGGTGGCATTATCCCTTTTACTTTACTAATCACTTTACCAGAAGCATCTATTGCCATCCAGTTTTCACCATCTTTTGTCACATAACCCTTTCCCTTCATAAAAGGGTAAATGCCTTTATAAATCAACGGAATTATTACTTGCCCTTGTGGATTAATGTAGCCATACTTCCCTAGTTGCTTACAAGCAGCTAATAATCCTTTATTGCCCACCTCGAGGTAAGCGTAAATAACAGGAATCAAAACAGTTCCATCGGCTTTTATTCTGCCGTATAAGCCCTGAGCATTTTTTACAAAAGCTGTTTCCTTATCTAATTTTAAAAGCGTTGTGAATTGAGGGGTAAACAAAACTTTCCCAGTTTTTGGATCAATTAGCCCCCATAAGTCATTTTCTTTTACCCAAAACAAATCCTGGGTTTCCCATAAATAGGTTCCGCTATTTTCGCAAGGTATCGTTACTTCTCCTGCTCGGTTCAAAAACCCTCGAGCACTCCGTTTATTCCTTATTTCGTAACCAAATTTGTGTTCAGAAATTGCGTAATGATTGGCAGGTTGTACAATTTTATAGGTTTCATTTACTAATCCTATATGTCTTCCATCAACGCCTAGGTAACGGGTGAGTTTTTGGCCAAAGCCAGTCGTTACCGACAAGCAACAAAGTGCCAGTAGTATCCATTTCAAATCAGTTTTCATAGTGTTTTTATTAGGTATTGGTATGTCTTGTGACCCATTTTAGCCTTGTTTCCCCCAATAGGCCACAAAAAAAACCTCTGCTTATCAACACAAACAGAGGCTTTTGAAAGGTAATGATAATTAATTACCTCAATATTTTTACCCAACCCTTATAGCGTTTGTCAGCATCGGTAGGATGCTTCAGGTGGTAATAGTACAATCCAGCCGGGAACCCGTCTCCTCCCCACTTATTCTGATAATTATCGGTCTGATAAATCTGAGTTCCCCAACGGTTGTAGATTGTCATTGTCCAACCTTTGTTAGAGATTCCCTCAATCACAAACTGATCGTTTTTACCATCATTATTAGGCGTGATAATGTTAGGAATAAACAAATTATCGGTCGTAGGATCACATACCCTGACGGTTAGCCTCATCCGATCTCTGAACACGCAGCCATTGATCGTAGCTTCCAGGAAGTAATCTCCAGCTTGGGTTACCGTAATCATAGCACTGGTTTCGCCTGTATTCCACTGGTAGGTTACCCCTTCTACTGGGGCATTGCCAAGCACCAGCGAAGTACCCTCGCAAATGGTGGTATCGGCTCCTAGATTCAAATATATACTAGGCAAAAACACAAAGACAGAATCTCGGTTTACACAAGCACTTCGCGATGCTTCTACCCAATACCAGCCCGATTTTTTAGCCACCAACGAATCCGCTGTAGAGCCATCATTCCATACATAGTTAGCGCCTGCTTCGGCATTAAACCTAATGATGTATTGGGCCGCGTTACACACTACTGTATCTTGCCCTAAATCTACCGCAGGTTGTGGCACAAAATCTATTTGAACTGAATCTCGGGTGGTACATCGTCCATTACTTACCTCTACCCAATAAAGTCCTGACTGATCTACCCGAATGGCTGGACTGGTACTTCCGTCTTGCCACAAGTAACTGGTAGCCCCTTGAGTAAAGGCATTCAATAATATAGCTTGTCCATCGCATACTACTCGGTCTGGACCCAAGGTGAAATCATCGATGTACACAATATTTACGGCATCGGTTACCGAACAACCATTGTTGGTTACTTTTACCCAATAATTGCCTGAGGTTGTTACATTGTAAGTAGACCCCGTACTACCATCCTGCCACAAATAAGTCACATTGCTCAAAGAAGAAGTGGCATCTAAAGTGACGGTTTCACCCGCACAAAGGAATTGATCATTCCCCAAATCTACGGTAGGTGTAATCCCAAAGCTTACATATATAGAATCGGTTTTCTCATAAAGACATGAGGCTGTAAAACTTACTTTGAGTTTGTACCACCCAGGTTGGTCGACAAACTTGAAAGCAGTCGTGTCCCCATCTTCCCACAAATACTTGACAATGGATGGATCAATCCCTGGACTGATTCCTTGCGAGGCATCTATCACATAGGAATCCTGATCACAAATGGTTTGATCAGGGCCTAAGTCAAAGGCGCTATCATTCAAATAGGTTACTCGTATGGCGCTTTGGGTGGTACAACCGCCATTGTCTACTCTAGCTACATAAACACCCGTGGTACTGACCGTAATGCTATCACCAGTTTCTCCAGTAGACCACATCGTATTTGGGTTACCCGACCGTAGCACCAGCGGCTGGATGCCACAAATGGTCGTATCTGCTCCCAAATCCAGTACAATTCCATTGGCAAATGATACTTCTATGCTGTCCCTCCTCGAACATCCACCCATCGTAATATCTACCCAATACGTACCTGCTGTGCGAGCCAGAAAAACGGGCGAAACCGAGCCATCTTGCCATAAGTAAGTCGCAAATAAGGATTGTTGCGCGTCTAATAATACCCGCTCTCCGAGGCAAGCCGTCGTATCTTTAGGGAATTTTATTTCCAGATAATCAACTCTAATGGTATCTCTGCCCACACAATCACCATTGCTGACTTCTACCCAGTATATCCCGCTTGAATCGGCCACCAGGGTAGAATCAGTGGAGCCATTGCTCCACAAATAGCTCGCTCCTGGATCGTTTACTCCAGTACGCAATACCAAGGGTTCATTTGGATTACACAGTAGGGTATCCGACCCCAGGTCAGGTTCCGATTTGGACACAAAGGTCACATTGACTGTATCGGATAAGGTACAGCTTTCAAAGGTCATCGTGACATAGTATTTGCCACTTGAAAATACCTGTATAGAGTCCCCGGTTTGCAAGGTATTCCAGGTATAAGTAGCCCCTGGCGTAATTTTTTGAGGTTTGAGATAAACTTCCTCACCCAAACATACCGTTAAGTCATCGCCTAGCTCCAGTTCGGGAATGGTTACTTGTATGGAATCGGTCACTGAACAAGTATCGTTAGATACAGTCACAATATATAAGCCTGTTTCGGTAATCTCGTTGATCGGACCAAGGACTCTATTGTTCCAAGTATAGGTATAGTTTTTCCCGCTTTGAAAAGCATTCAAAATAAGTGGCCCCTCACACAAGGTCGTATCATTGCCTAGGTCTACTTCAGGCCTCACCCCATAATCCAGAAAGGTAGAATCAGTTTGTATACAATCATCCACAGTGGCTGTTACCTTATACCAGCCTCGGGTTTTGGTAATAATAAAAGAGGTGGTATCGCCAGTATTCCACAAATAACTAGCTCCAGAAACGCCCACATTACCCGATAAAGTAGTGAGACTATCAGCCGAACAAGCGTACGTAGTATCTGGTAGTCGCAGCGGTTCTACAATGCGCACATTGATAGAATCACGCCGCTTACAATCACCTTTGGTAATCTCTACCCAATAGAGTCCCGATTCAGTAATCAATTGGAATGGAGCTCCAGAACCATTGGACCATAAATAAGTGACCGCCGTATCGGCTTGAGTTACATTTAAAAACAAGGATTGATCAGGTGGACAAATCAAAGTATCCGCTGGAAAACGAGGGTCAGGCGGCGTAGTCAGGAATACCTCAACGGTATCGCTCAAAGTACACCCTCTTCTACTGGCTGTAAGCACAAACTTTCCGGCAGTTTTTACTACCAAAGTCTCGTCAGTAGAAATAGTGGTGGTATCATCCCCAGTGCTCCATTTATAAGTTTCCCAACGACCATTAGGCACTAAAACCACTGAATCGCCTGGGCATATTCGGCGATCTGGCCCTAAAGATAAACTATCACGTAGCACCCACACCGTGTCGGTGGCCTGGCAACCCAATCGGGTAACGGTTAATGACACAAAGTCTTCGTTTCCGTTGGGTAGGTAATAACATTTTGTACTTCCATCATGCCAGAGGTAATCCGTCACAGTGCTATCTAGTCGGCATTGATCATAAATTGCAGGCAAGACATCTCCTTCACACATATTGATATCCTCGCCCAAATCTAATACTGGCGGAGCGTATACCTCTATTTGTCTAACATAAGTGCGGGTATATCCATTGGCATACACTACCCTCGCCGTCACCACATAAATGCCCGCCCGGGTATACAAATGTTTCGGATTTAATAAATTAGAGGTATTGTTTACACCCGAGGAGGGATCGCCAAAGTCCCAGGTAATAGATGTAATGGCCAAATTATTACTATTTACAAAAGCAAATCGAGTAGAATCACCAATACATACATTATTGGCCACAATACCCGCACAATCAAATACCCAAACAGGTTTGATATCCGCTAATATATAATTGGTGGAATTAGTGCATTTACGGTATAATTTAATGTAATACACCCCTGGATATTCATAGCGATGGTAAGCTGGGTTGCTGGTACTGATGTTACCCAATGAATCCAGGCGTGGATCACCAAAATGCCATAACACATCGCCACTCACCAAACTATTGGGAGGTGCTACATTCTTGGCCGTAACCTTTACATCATAATTCATGCAAATGGTATCGTTGAGCTCAATAAAACTAGGCTGAAGAGAGCAGCCACCACCACCTCCTCCGCCACCGCCGCCATCATCGGTACAGTGAAACTGAGGTGTGTTTGGTAAACCAAAACGACTTTTTTTGCCCTCTAAGCTAATTTCATTAGGCCTATAAACGCCTTTTTCATCAATTACATCTATAAAACCAGACTTATTCTTTGCCAGGTAAATTCTCCCATCAGGCCCCATCATGAGTGCTCCAAAACTATTGATTTCACTCAGGTTACCATAAGCATTAGAAGTGGCAATTATTCGTTCTTTCTCAAGCCCCAGATCAATCACCCATAAGTTACCGCCGTGCCAACCCGAAACATACAACATTGACCCCTCTGCATTAAACTCTACCCCATAGGCATTGGGAATATTATAGGTTTTTATGTGGTTCAGTACCCTTCCGGCACTGTTATCAAATCTAAACAACTCTACTCTATCATCATCGCTGGCAATCGCACAATTGGAAATAGCCACTGCCAGAATATTACAGCGTACCTTCATATATCCAATACTACCACAGGTACCCACGTGCCTCGATCCTACCTGGCTAATGATAGGTATAGTATTTACCCCATTTTGGTCAAACGAAAATGTAAAAAAGCGATTACTATTCGCTTCGTGTGTTACAAGCCAGTAATCATCTCCGTTATTTTTTACAATGGTAGAAAGCCTCTCTGACATATTATTTGCTACCAATACATTGCGAGAAACGACTTCTCCAAACCCTTTTTGTTTGGTCATATCCACGATCGAGTAGTATAAGTCATTTCCGGTAACCCCTTGTGTCAAGGTAAAGATGTAGTACATGTCGGGCCTTTTGGGCTGAGGGAGAATCATTACCGACTGGGTAGAACTGGTGTCTCCCTTGATACCAAAACCGTTTACCATTTGTCGGTGTTCTTTGGTCCAAACGGTCAATCCATTGGTGTAAAAACGTAATTTGCCTGCATCGTCTGAAATGGCCGAACAGCCTTCCAAACTTTTTAATGCACCACTCTTGGTAGCCTCTACTCCTATATAAGAAGTAGCACCTTGCTTAAAACTCAACCCCGCATTTTCTCCAAAAAACCAATTGGCGTAATGTTCTTGTGGCACCTGAGCCTGAAGCATACCTAGTAAACCCCAGGTCAGACATAAAGTGAATAAAAATTTGATCCGTACTCTCATAAATATTATGTAATGCAGCGATTTAGGTGTTCGTTAATTTAGCACTTTGGAACATCAATAAGTTTCTATTTGATTGTTACTCGAGTTGCTTGTGTCTTCACAACCCGACGTAAAACAGTAAAAACTTATGTTCCACAGTACTTAGCATAGTCATTAAAATGTGAGTTTTACTCTTACCCCAAATACAGTGGGTTCTTCTATAAACTTCAGTCGCTGATATGCATACAAAAACTCCGTCAAAGGAGTTATTCCTTTGGAAGCATCCGCCGCACTCAATTCATTGGTTTGCACACCATCACTGAAAGTATACCGTCGGGCGTTATTGGTAGACAGTAAGTTCAAAATATAGCCTGATATCGTAATATTTTCGCTAATCTTCAGAGATGCTGATAAATCCAGTCGCGCATCTAAAGTATAAGCATTTTGATCATTGTATATCTTTCTGAAACGTTCTACAGTAGCCAATTCAAAAGCAGTCTCAGCTCCTAGTTCCCAGGCATCAAATAACCTATTGGCTAGCTCACCAGTCTCAAAGCTGGCAAACTCATAGTTCCACATCGCTCGAGCATTGGCTTGTATGTAAGCTCTTTGATTAAAAAATCGGTATCTGAATAACAACTTGGCCATTTCGTTGGGAATATTATTCAAATACATAGATTTTACTTGTATGAAGTTTTCTGTGGCCAGATCAAAAAACTCCACGCCTCCTTGGAATACTTGGGTATAATTGGCTCGAATGAGCAACTGTCGGGTCTTGAAACTGGCTTCGGCCTCGATACCCTGATATTGTATAGACCCAATTGTGGCTATGTTCTCCCATTGAGGACGAATTAAAGTAGAAATTTCTGATTGGTTTTGGTACCAGGTAACGCCAAATCTCCAGCGATCGTTGAGTGTAAATAGGTATCGCGCCTCCAAGCCAGTAAACCGCTCGGGTGAAGCCAATTTGTCATAGCTAAATACTTCGTGCAGTTGAGCCTCGGTCATCAACCGATGTCCAATTTGCCCATTAACCTGTAATAGGTGGTCAGCGTGTACTGGTAAACTCAAAGACCAGCGGTGATTCCAGGCTGGTTTGCTAAAAGAATGGGTGGTTAAACGAGTAGTGGCAGTTACACTCGCCCATTTGACAGGTGCAATATTTACTTCTCCAAAAAAGTCCCAACGGTCACTGACCCATCCATTACCCACAAAACCTACTCCGTAAAAGTCAGTAGTATCGCTTACCCCTCCATACTGTGTCAACCTATATACTGGTGAATCATCTGAGTGTACTAAAATTCCACCATCACCCAACCTTATTTCAGTAGGTGCATCTCCCCAGCCAGTACCTATGTTTTTTCGCTGATAATCCGCTCCTAGGGCAATTTGCCCAAATGGTAATATGTACGACCCAGTAACTTGTGCTTCTAGGGTGGTTTCACTAAAGTTATACCTTTTGTACAAAGGATCTTCTTGGTTGCTCAAGCGATTTCGAAAAGGTTCAGGAATGTCTATCTCATAAGTGTAAGTAGAATCGCCTCTAGCTTCAAAATCTTGAGTATTCCAGCTTGCCTGTGCTCTAATCACATACCCACGCTTAGAAGCCGAATCAAGGTGATGCCACTCTCGGCTCAAAGAAGCCATCATTTGGCGAGTACGAAAAGATTTCGCATTGATAAGGCCAGAAAATTCGCGCGAAGAATTATATACAGGAAAACCATTTACATCGGTTGTTACCGAGTCAATAACCAACCCAGATTGCACCAGACTTTGGGCACCTACACCATTCAGTGCAGAACCAGCCGAAGTATAGCGAGCTTTTGCTTTCCATTTATTTAAAATGTTCAGCTCTGCAGCAAGTTTTATTTGAGGTTGATCGTTGTAATCGCTCAACTGGGTAAATGCCGGGCGGGAAAACTCAGAAAACGAGGGAAAATTTTGTCCAATAAAACCCACTTCGGGCCCTATAAGTCCTCTTGGATTGGTCGTAAAAGCATTGACTGTAGCACCTTGGGTGCGTTGCCAGCTTCCAAAAAAACTAAATGATAAATCGTCATTGGTGACAGTATGTTTAAAGTTACCGCCAAAATTGCCATAACCACTCACGTAGTTTCCTCCTACTTGAGTTTGTTTACCTTTATCCGCTACTTTAGTTGTAATCAAGATCACTCCAGAAATAGCCCCTGCTCCATAACGGGCCGCAGCTGCACCTCTGATTACCTCTATTTGAGCAATATCATCCATATCCCAATTTTCGAGCTCGTTAATGGCTCCATTATGGGCTTGTTGATTTACGTTGACCCCATCTACAAACACTTGATAACGTAAATTACGGGGAGCCATCCAGCCTCGCATACCTATGACCTTACCCTGATCAGCATTGATCCATTGAGCACCAGGTACATATAATTCAAGTACATCCAATAAATTACGGGCAGGAGCCAAAGCAATGTCTTCAGCCGTGATGATGGTCGTACCAATGGAAGCTAAACGCTTGTCTTGTAGCGTATAAGTCAAGCGATTGCTACGTCCTCTACTCCATTTTTTCCAGGCATCGTACCTTGGCACATACCGTGGAGGCGTGTAAGTTTCGGAGTTTTTTCCAATAAATTTCTCTTCGTTACAGTTCGTTAGATCGTCAAGAGTTTGTGCCTGTGTAATCAATCCTAAACAAACTCCTACCACGATTCCTAGTATTTTTTTCATGTTTTGTGATAGATATAATCGCCATAAAAATCATTCGCTGGGTGTAATAAGATCCTTTCTTTGTATACCTATCTTATTTCCTTGTAATGGACATTTTCAAGCAATTATTTTATTTTTTCGTTGTTAGTACCTGCAGCGTATAGCGTCTGTAAGTTTTATAGTTGCAAAGTAACTAAAAATGATTCATTATACTTGGATATATCTTTCAAATAATTGGTCATATCAGTCATTTTAAGAGTAGTCGTCACCACTCTCATTTTTGCGAAAGTTATCCTTTCCAACAAATTAAAAATA